>CAWGFE010000004.1:0-433702 GCA_963821875.1 uncultured Alphaproteobacteria bacterium | reverse complement strand
CGGGCGAAAATCGCCTCAGATTCGTTTTTGACGACACGGTGATGTCGTTCGCCATCGCCGCCGATGCAACTTTTGCAGACGTCGCCCGAAAGTGGGGAGACGTTGAGCCGCGCGATCGTGGCAGTCCCATCGCGATCGACGTCACCCTCATCGGTGCATCGCCGCGTCGGGTATCGCCGGACCGCTTCTAAGTAGTTTCCGAGCCTGTCACAGCCAGTGCACCGCGGCCTACCATCCGCGGGACAATAGTGACGTCTCGCCTGAGCATGGTGCCTCGTCGCCCGCCGTCACGGCGAGGACGACCCACCGAAGTTCTTCGATTGCGTATAGCTCTCAGCAGAACCGGGGGCCGATTTGGTCGAATACCATTCTGGCTGTGACGACACACCGTATGACGCGGTCCACATCTTTGTGGGCGCGGAAGATTTTCTTGCGAGAACGGACGGCGAGGCCCGGCTGAGGTCGCACACAATATGTCGCCGACGCGATCACTTCGATGGATTTGAGCTTTGGCAGGGTGCCGTGTTCGTCCATCGCCATCGCCCCGAAACATAGAAAGCAAGAGCCATGGACAAAGATCGGATCCGGGGCAAGACGAAAGACGCTGTGAAGAAGCTCTGCGTTTTCGCGGAGGACAGTATCCGCTCTTAAGGCCGATTCTGGCACCGACAGGGCCTGATCTCGCCGCCGTCGCCTGTCCGCACCGCTCTCGGGCTGGAATTTGTTTCTTTCTCAAGATACTCGAAGTCAGCGCCCCCGCGCTGGCGCTTTTTCGCGGCTTTAGGCGGTAAGCGCCAACGTGGCTGTCGGACAGTCCGCAAAATGAAGGAAGGATCTTCAGATGAAGGAGAGTTTTTTTTTTTCTCGGACGAGCCTTTGTGCGGCCGCCTTGTTATCTGGCCTGCGGCTGGCCCTTTCTCGACCTACCACAATTCGTCGCCGAGGAGAAAAAGGAGCGGGTAGCAACAAGCAACCCGAGCGTTACCTACAATTCTACTCGCAACGACGATGAATTGATTCAGCCCAGAGAGCATGCAGGGGTATATTGCAATCAGTATCAATCCGTCCCTCAGACGGATCACTTTGCGGACGATCCGAAAGGCGGCAACATCATCCTGGTCTTCAAATGTGTTCCGGCGACCGCGTCGACGGCCTCGCAGCCGCAATTCAATGCCAATCTGACGTCCTGGCTCTCGGACCGACCAGGAACTTGTGGATTCGGCACGAAATGCTCAGCTCTATTGCATGAATAGAGGGTCGCGACAGGTAACGTCCAATGTCGTCGCCCATTCGAACGGCACCCGGACGGTGACCTTCCAGTGCAGCTAGGGATGAAACGCTGTTTCAGCCACAGCATGATGATCAGGGCAAGGTCGGGCGCAAGCCCGGCCTTGTTCCGCCTGAACAATGACATCCTTGGACAGCAACAGGCGGGACATTTTCCATGGCAATGAATTGGATTATCGGCCTCGTCATTTTCGCCATCGGCGTGGCGCTTCTCATCTTCGCTTATCACTCCACGAATGCACCGTTGGAAAAGCTCTCCAACTCGCTGACGGGGCGCTACAGTCACGAGACCATGTGGTATTTCGCCGCCGGCCTCGCTGCCGCCGTCGGCGGGGCGTTGCTTGCCACGCGAGGCCGCAGAAAGTGATGCAGTCATGACACTGAATTTCCCAAACCAAAGCCGCAGTTACGATCAGACGAGGCAATGCGTTCGTTTTTGGGCTTATGATGACGCGCTCGAGATTCCCTTCTTCGTGGAAGAGGAGGCGCTGTACGACAGCGATCCGGCGGCTGCAAACGGCGAGGCGGAGCTTCTGAGCGCGTTTGATCTCCATCGTGACCGGATCTGCAAGGCGGCCATTAGGATTTATTCCCGGCACGAAAGAGGGTCGTATACGCTGACGGCCGCGGATATCCGTTAGGGTCCGAGTGAGTATTCCGGGCAGTCGGCCCCTGCCAATATGGATTTGTCGATAGACGCATCCAGCGCGACACGACACACAGTCAGGAGAATGAAATGGCCAAGGGCCAAAAGCGTAGCAACCGCGAGATCAAAAAGCCCAAGAAAGTGAAATCGGCCGGCGCCACACCGGCCGCGGCGTCATCATCAAGGGAGAGACCCATTCTTGCGCTGCGCGGTTCCAAGAAGGCATAGCGCGCGGTGGCCTGAACCCGGGATAATCATCACCCTCGGCGACGCGCACGTTAACCGATGATCACATGTTTAACCCAAACAGAATGTGGGTTGGTTTGTGGGCCCATCTATGCCGTCGATAGATAATATCGATGTATTGTTTATTGTTACGCAATAGTCATGGCGGAGAGGATGGGATTCGAACCCACGGTACGGTTTTAAGCCGTACAACGGTTTAGCAAACCGCCGCCTTCGACCACTCGGCCACCTCTCCGTGAGCGCGAAGGTACTGCGAAATGCGGGCTTGTCAACAACCGCCCTTTCGAAGCCGCGCGCGGCGTCCAATATCGTGGGAGACCGGGCGCCCTTGAAAGGTGAATTCCAGGTCCCACACGCCCCGGCCGCCCGAGACCGCTGGCGGACTCGAGCCCGCCGACCCGCACATCAGGATGCTGCGTCTAGTGGTGGGTGCGGGTCCACTCACGCGCCTGGCGCTGGGCCTCGGCGATTTCCATGTTCGACATCTCGCGGGCGAGCGCCGTGCGTTCGGAAGCCGCCTGCTGGATGCCGTGAACCGCCGCCAGATTGAACCATTTATGAGCGGAGATAAGATCGACATCGATGCCGCCCTGCCCCGTCGCAAACGCAAGACCCAAACTGTAGAAGGCCTCGGGTTCCCCCTTTTCAGCCATTTGAACGAACTTTTCGACGTGTCCGGCCCCGTCGACCGCCTTCGATAATCTTGCCATCGTTCTCCCCAAGCACTGGCCGTCCCAAACATCCCGCGATCCCCATTACCCCTCCGGCAATATCGCGGAAAACGGACGCACTCCGGTTAAGCACGGGTTGAATCGTGGCAGCCGACTTTGAAAATTTGGTAAACAAAAAAATACCAAATTTAGCGACTTTCGCTAACGTGCTGAACGGTGACTTTCCTGACACATCAAAGGCTTGAAAGAAAATGGCCGATCAAGGCTTAACCATGCCGGTAAAGAATATTTCGCCCGGCGGCGCAATAATCCGGGTGTGGGACGAATTACGGCTGCAATCCTGCGCTGTGATTCGCGTCCCCTGCCCCGCTCGGCGAAGAAAGAGGCGGCTCAATACCGATCGATGATGTGCTGGCTGCCGCGCACGATGAACGGCGTGCCGGACGGATCGTAGCACATGGTGGCGGCGAATTTCACGGTCTGGCCCGTATAGTCCGGACCGATCCGATTGACCGTATGACAGCCATGTCCCGGCGGCGGCGCGGGTGGCGCATAATTGTAGGACGGCGCCGGATCATTGTGGTCCGTGGCCGAGGAAATCACGCCAAAGGCCAGCAAGCCGATCATTGCGCCGAGCAGCGCATCGCCCGTGCCGTGATGGCCATGATGATAACGGTAATGCCGGTGGCCGTAATAATGCGGCCTGTCCCATCCGCGATAATCGTCCCAGTCCCCGCGGCGATAGCCGATAGACGTGCGGAACCCGCTATGGCCGCCATATGTGGATATGCCGATGGACGTGCTCGAATAAGTACGGCTGCCCGCGAAAGCACTCGGCGGAGCGCCGGCCACGCCGACACCAATCCCGAGCGCCACGGCCGTGGCCAACAAGGTCTTGTGCATCTCTCGGCTCCTCTGCAACGCGCGGCCCGATAAGCCGCTACTCTGGCCCGCAGGCTACCAGAGCGTCGATGAACCGGGGCTGAATGAGATCGGCCGGCCCGAAGCGGCCCTTACCGGCCGCCCTTCGAACGCGGCAGATCCCTGGTCTTGTGCATGCCCCAGGAAAGCCCCAGGCAAAACAGGACAAACAGGACAATCACAAAAGCCAGATAATAACCTTCCATAGTCGTCATGGTTCGACTTCCTCCACCGTTTGAGAACTCACAGTGAGCAAGCGTGACCGACCGGACACGATCAGGAATTGATTCCGATCAACAGCCCGATTGACGGCGCGGATGTCTCACGGCAGCAGCGAGCCGCCTATAGTTTATGTAGGTCGTTGATCCGACTGATCATCGCCCTGCGCCAATCCGACGCGATGCGGCCGCACCCGCTCTATGGCGCCATGGCAAAGCCCTGATCGCCCAGTTGGCCGGTGCCCTATTCGAAATGGCCTTGACGACGTCGGGCGGGGCCGCACCGGTCTCGCCGGAATTTTTGGCGGGACCACAAGCCTGTTCGGGATCGCCGTTGGTTGCAAAACTTATCGCAAGAACTCAACTAATGGACTTTATCCGAACCGCGCGCGCCCGTTCGCTCGCCCGGTGACCGGCTCCCTGATCGGCGAGGCGTAAAGGCCGGTGAGCGCCCTCATTGGCGTTTGCTTGCTAGTAATCACCCAGTCAGGCTATTATCGGAGCGACATGACGACCGGATGATCGGTCCAGGTGCGGGTTTGGGGACCGCCGCCCAAGTGGGGACCGGCGTCATGTCGGGGAAGGGAGACATATCACCCCGGGCCACCGACCGGGCGCCTGCATTTTAACAGGGGACCTAAGCGTCTGATGACCTCATCAAATTCGCAACCTGTTTCGACGGCACGTGTTTCGTCGGATCAGGGGATTTTCCTTGCCGCGATCCCTGACTTCCAGTAAACGCGTCGCCCATGACGAATCCCACACCGAGTTTCAGTCCCAACGTTGAGCGACGGATCGGCGCCTTCGATACACTGGTCGAAGCACTCGAATATGCCGCCAAAACCGACCTTGGGTTCAATTTCTATTCGCCCCGCGGCGAGCTTCAGACCGTTCTGACCTATGCGGAACTGCGCGACCGGGCGACCACGATCGGGCGCAAGCTGGTCAATCTGGGCCTTCCGGCCGGCAGCCGCGTCGCCATCATCGCCGACACCAGCCCGGATTTCGCAAGCTGCTTCCTGGGTTGCCAATACGCCGCGGTCCTCCCGGTGCCTCTACCAATGCCGACGGCCTTCGGCGGGCGCGATGGTTATTGTCAGCAGCTGCATCAACAGATGTTCAGCTGCGACGCGGGCGCGGCGCTCGCCCCGGCCGGCATGCTGGAACTCCTCCAGCAGGCGGTGAAGGGCCTCTCTCTCACCTTTGTCGGCTCGTTCGACGACCTCACGGCGACGAGCGAAAACGGCGCGGATCTGCGGAATGTCGGCGGTGACGATATCTGCTACCTGCAATATTCTTCCGGCAGCACGCGGTTTCCGCATGGCGTGGCCGTGACCCAGCGTTCGCTCATGGCGAATTGCCGCGGCATTGCGCGTGACGGCGTTGAGACCAAGGACGACGAACGCTGCGTTTCCTGGCTGCCGATGTATCACGATATGGGCCTTGTCGGCTGCTTTCTGGCGCCGATCGCCGCCCAGGTCTCGGCCGACTACATCTCGACCGATGATTTCGCGCGGCGGCCTCTGCTCTGGCTCAATCTGATAAGCCGCAACCGTGGCACCGTTTCCTATAGCCCAAGCTTCGGGTACGAGCTCGCGGCGCGGCGCGCCGGGCCGGACGTCCTGTCCGCGCTCGACCTGAGTTGCTGGCGAGCGGCGGGCATCGGGGGCGACATGATCCGCCCGGACGTCATGCGCCTGTTCTCCAAGACTTTTGCGCCCTGCGGCTTCAGCGAAAAAGCTTTCCTGGCGAGTTATGGCCTCGCCGAGTGCACGCTGGCGGTCAGCTTCTCCAAAACCAGTACCGGCCTCGTGCTCGACGCGGTGGATGAAGACATTCTCGCGGATGAAAATCGGGCCGTACCGCCACGCTCCACAAAACGCGATGCGCGGGTGCGCAATTTTGTCAATTGCGGCCGTGTTCTGCCGGAACACGAGCTCGAATTGCGCGACGAACGGGGCCGGAAGGTCGCCGAACGGAATATCGGGCGCGTTTTCGTGCGGGGGCCGAGCGTCATGGCCGGCTATTTCGGCGACGCCGAGGCGACCGAACAGGTGCTGAGCGACGACAAATGGCTCGATACCGGCGACATGGGCTACATGGTCGGTGACTCGCTTTATATCACCGGCCGCGCCAAGGACATGATGATCATCAACGGCCGGAATCTCTGGCCGCAGGACATCGAATGGGTCGTCGAGCAGATCTCTGGCATCCGCACCGGCGACGCGGCGGCGATTTCCCTGCCCGTCCACGGCTCCGAGGAAATTCCCGCTGTTCTGGTTCAATGCCGCACACGGACGGAGGACGACCGGTCGGCGCTGGTCGCCCAGATCAAACGCGACGTCAAACACGACGTCGGCGTCAACTGCCGTGTCATTCTCGTGCCGCCGCGGTCGCTGCCCAAGACATCGTCGGGCAAGCTTCGGCGCAGCAAGGCACGGGCAAACTTCCTGTCGGGCGCACTCGTTCCGGTCGGCGGCGACGTCGAGGAAGAGGCGATTATACGAACCGCCGCACCCGCCACCGTCGGTTAGCGGCCGGTGGCCCGCACCGTCGCACTCACGGGCGCAACGGGTTTTGTCGGCGGTCATCTGATCCGCAACCTGACCGAGGCGGGCTGGACTGTCCGCGCCCTCACCCGGCGGCCGGTGGCCGCATCGGACCAGATCCCGCCGGACGTGAACTGGATCCGTGGCGATCTTGAAAACATCCCGGCCCTCGAAGAACTGGTCAGCGGTTCCGAGGCGGTTATCCATTGCGCGGCCTCGATCAAGGCTCTGGATACGGGGGGCTTCTTCAAAGCAAACGCGGAAGGCACCGGGCGGATCGCGAAAATCGCCGCCGGGCTCTCCCGGCCGCCGCGGTTCCTGTATGTCTCGTCGGTCGCCGCCCGGCACCCGGAAATTTCCGACTACGCCGCCAGCAAACGCGCCGGCGAAGAAATCCTCGAACAGCTTTCCGACCGGCTGACCTGGACCGCGATCCGTCCGGGCGCCGTGTATGGCCCGGGAGACCGTGAAACGTTAACCATGTTCAAGATGGCGGCCGCCGGCTTTGCGGCGGTTCCCGGCAAGGGAACGGGCCGTGTTTCGCTTGTCCATGTGTCCGATCTGGTGGCCGCGATCGTCACCCTTCTGGACGCGCCGGTGAACAATGGGACGATTTTCGAGGTCGACGACGGGCAGCCGGGCGGTTATACCCTTCGGTCATTGTATGAGACCCTCGGCGGCCACATGGACCGGCGGGCATTCTTTCTGAATGTGCCGAAACCCGTGCTGAGCGCCGTGGCCGCATGCAATTCGACGATCTCCAGGATCACCCGCCGGCCCGCCATGCTGGGTCCAGGCAAGGTCAGGGAGATCTTTCACGAGGATTGGGCGACAGACAGCACGCCTCTCCGAACAGCGACAAACTGGCGTCCAAAGATCGGAGCAAAAGAAGGTCTGAAATCGACATTATTGTGGTATAAAAGCCAAGGTTTGCTGTAACTTACTGAAACAAAGTTTGATCACCTCTGCCAAACTTCTGCTATAAATCACCGAGAAAGTTAATAGAGTTGGGCCTGCAGGGGGACTTGTTGGGAGCACAGTCGGGGCGTTGAATAAAGAAAACGATATCCTTGAGAGAATTTGTAGTTTGCTAGGCCCCTTCAACAAAGAAGGTATCGCTCTCAACAGGGATACTAATATTGCGACGGACCTGGAGTTGGACTCGCTTGCGGTGATGGACTTGCTGGCAGCAATCGAGGATGAGTTCGATATTTCCGTTCCGCTGAACATCTTGCCGGACCTTGAAACGATCGGGCAGATGGCCGACGCCGTGGAAGCAATAGTGCAGGAAAAAAACTAGTGGATCTCTTCGACAAATTCTCGCCGCTCATTCGTGACCGCGATGCCCTTTTCTCGGACGGCGGTCCGGTTCCGACGGCAATCTGCATGGATGAACTGGTGTCGCAAACAGTCGCCATCATCGACGGCCGGGAAACCATTCTCGCCGGCACGAACAATTATCTCGGTTTGACCTTCGATCCGCGCAGCGTTGAAGCGGCGGAAGAAGCGTTGAAGGCCGGCGGCACCGGCACGACCGGCTCCCGCAACTGCAACGGCACGTATAGCGGCCACAGGGCGCTCGAAGCGAAGCTCGCCGAATTCTACGGCACACAATCCGCCATGGTGTTCTCGACCGGCTATCAGGCCAACCTGGCCATGCTGTCCACGCTGGCCGGTCCGAAGGATTACATCCTGATCGACGCCGATTGCCACGCCAGCATTTATGACGGCTGCAAGCTCGGCAACGCGACCGTGATCCGCTTCCGCCACAATGACCCCGTCGACCTCGAGAAGCGGCTGCGCCGCCTCGGCGACGACTGCAATAAGCTGATCGTCGTGGAGGGCCTGTACAGCATGCTCGGCGATATCGCGCCGCTAGACGAGTTCGTCGCAGTGAAGTCGCGGGTTCCCAACTCCTACATCCTCGTCGACGAGGCCCATTCGCTGGGTGTGATGGGCGAGACCGGCCGTGGCGCCGCACAGTATTTCGGCGTCGGCGATCAGGTCGATTTCATCGTCGGCACCTTCTCCAAGAGCGTCGGCACGATCGGCGGCTTCTGCGTTTCGAACCATCCGGAGTTCGAAATCCTGCGCCTCGTCTGCCGGCCTTACATGTTCACGGCCTCGCTGCCGCCGTCGGTTGTCGCGTCCGCGACAACGGCGCTTGATATCATCCGCACGACCCCGAACCTGCGCGATAAGCTCTGGAACAACGCCAATCGGCTGTATCGGGGCCTGTCGAATGCCGGTTTCGAACTTGGCGCGCCGGTCAGCCCGGTCGTCGCCGTGAAGGTTCCCTCGCTCGAAATCGCCTTCGCCTTCTGGCGTTCGCTCGTCGAGAGCGGCGTTTACGTGAACCTGATGGTGCCGCCGGCCACGCCGCAGAATTGGTACCTGCTGCGCTGCAGCCTGTGCGCGGCGCATACCGCCGAGCAGATCGATACGATCACCGGCGTCTTCATCAAGATCGCCGGCGAGCTCGGCTTGCTGGAAGAATCGGCCGGCAATGGTGTCAACGGCAAGACCGTGTCGATTAACGGAACGCACCCTTCCGTCGCAGACGCCAAAAGAGCGTCACGCCGGCGAGCAGGGGGTGCCGCCGCTGCCACGGGGTAATCTCCACCTGCACGCCCGAATGCCGGGCGATCTTCCAGGCGATATAATCGATGCCGCCCGAAAAGGTGAATACCGCCTTCGTCAGCCGCAATATGTTCAGCGTGCTGCAATAGACCCGGCGCAAACGCCAGGCGGCGGCCGCACGCAGACGTATTCCTGCCCCGGACGGACCGGCATAACGACCGTCAGCCCCTTGAATGACCGGCCATTTCGTCAGCTTGAGAGCTGACTCTGTCAGCGCATCATAGCGCTCGGCGCTGAGCGCATAGATCTCGGCGCCCTTCCCCGGCCCTTCCGACCGCAGTTCCACGCGATAGGTCTGGGTGAACCCCCGGCTCCAGAGATCGGATGCTCTAAACGGCCCGGAGAACAGCGGCACGGTCTTCTCAAGCAGCGTCACGCTGCATTGCGCCACTGCCGCTTCGATGCGCCGACGGATCGCGTCGTCACGCACATAAGCGAGCGCGCTGGGCTGGGCGTATCGCGCCCAGACATAGGAATCGAAGTGTCGGCTCGATGTCGCCGCCTCGAAATCAGCGAGAGAGAAGACCGCCACCTTGGACCGCACGACCCGTCCGTCGAAAGTCGTCTCGAAATAGAAGACGTTCGGCGCTAAAACGGCATTCGCCAGCGTCTTCCAACCAGCCCCGAATACGTCCCGGTAACGGTCGACGACGACGTAAAAATCGAGGATCTTGCCTTCGTCGTCGCCGTCCCTGAGGCACGAGCCATAAAACAGGATCGCGCTTACCGGGGGCCCAAAATGGGCTCGAAGAGCCTCGGCCGCAGCTATGGCGGCCGGAAAGATCGGTTTGGCCAGCTCGGCGCCGATCCGCGCGTCGAGATCGCGCCGGGCCTCGGCCACCAGATCCTGCGTCGTCATGGTCACAATTCGACGAATGGCAGCGAGCGGTCCCCCACCAGTTGGACCGGCTCGCCCGGGACAGGTTGAAAGAATTCACCGTCGAGAGTCACCGGACAGTCGAGAGTCAGCTCGACCTTGCTCACGCGCTGACTGGTCGTGCCGGCGGCCTCGAACTCCTCGGGCCGTGTAATGAAGGCCCGCGCGCTAGCGCGCAAAATGGTGCCCGGCGCATGATCGACGCTCAGAAAATTGAGATGTCCCTCGCCTTTGCTGCTGAACGGCCTCATGCCGAGAAGCAGTCGGTCCAGCGAGGAGATGACGATTAGAAAATAGCGGCCCGAAAGCCGCTTGTCGTCATTCAACGTGATCTCGATGTCTTCAGGCCTAAACGGCGAATCCGGCCCGTGATTCCGCGTCATGGCCCCGCCGATAATGATCGAGCAGGCCAAAGTGTGGGAGATAAAATTGGGCATCCCGAGCGGATAGACCTTGGCCCGGCAATATTCGATGCCGCGCACAATGGCGGCCGTGCCGAAAAACGTCCCGTAGATGGTGGGCTCGTTGCGGGCGCGCTTCATGCCGATCAGCGCACGCTCGGCGACACGCGGCGCGATCGCGTCCGCTGCGGCGAGGTCGAGGATCCGGCGGAGCACCTTGTGCGGCTTACCCGACGCCCCGAGATCCATCGCGAACATGTTCGTCTTGCCGCCGGGAACCACCGCGAGCGGCATCTGCTTGTGGAACGGGTCGTGATTGATGATGTCCGTCATCACGGCCTGGATCGTCCCGTCCCCGCCATTGATGACGAGAAGGTCGACGTTCTTCGCCGCCCAGTCATGAAGCAGGTCCGGTATCTCGCTCATCACGTCGATCTCGTGATGAATGATGTCGGCGCACCCGTTAACGAGATCCCGAACGACCGGCATCGCGGCCTTGTTCGAGTGGCTCGTAGGATTGCTCAAAATGGCTATGCGCATTCGTCCAAACGCCGCGAATGAAACGTCGTAATAGGTACCACGAGACACATTCGCTCGCGTGGTTCGCTGCAAGTTAGCCCACAGTATCGACTGGGGTAAAGCGGCGCGTCGCGGCGCCGGGGCGCCTGAGAACGTCGACAAGGCCTGTTTAGGCTAGTAGCGCCCGCCCCGTCGGACCGGCTTCTTACGGCCGCCGAAGATATAGTTCAGTTTGACATCGACATTCGTGACGCCGGGCTTCACTTCAAAGGCGGCCTCTTTGAAGGCCGGAGCGCTGAAATGGACTTTCGGATTGTTCGAGAATCCAAAGCCCTCGCTGAAAATGTCGAACTCGCCGTTCTTGTTCGCGTCGTGGATCGCCACAAGCGCGTACAGCCCGGGCTTGGGCACCGGAATGCAGACATCGACCGTATCGCCGGTCACCGGAACATCGCTGCGATACAGCTTCCAGCCCTTGGCCAGGAAGTGATCGGGATTATCGTCATAAAGCTGAACGCGAATATTCCCCTTGTCACTCTTGATCCCGTTGACATGCACCATGATCTCTTCGGCGGATTTGGCCTCGGCGCAGGTCTTCCAATGATCCGGGGGCGGCGGCGGCTTATCTTTCGACACATGCATGTCATAATCTTCGCCGTCGGCCGCATAGGCCGAGACGCACGTCATCGCCGTCGCCGCAATCAGTGCGGCGGCGCTCGCCAAAAGGTATCCTGGAAACTTTTGAAGCGGTTTCTTGCCGACCGCCTCCGGCGTCGTCCTAAACATTCAACTGTCCGTTCAGCCCGCGCCCCCGATAGCAACGGCGCGGCCAGGGTCTGCGCCGCGTGACGCCGGATTCATGACACAGATAATCCTCCGAGGCAAATCACGTCATCCTGATTTCGTCTTGCTGCGTTCTGCGTCGCTGTATATAGCAGCGTCAGGCCCCTATATCTCTAACGACCGCAAACCGTTAGGTGCTACCATCCCGTCATGATCAACAAGATCGATCGATATCTGTTGCGCCTGTTTATCGTGCCTCTGGCCATGGCGCTTGCGATCGCGGCCATGCTCCTTTTGCTGGAGCGGATGCTGCGTCTGTTCGATCTGGTGATCAACCAGGGGGGGCCGGTCGGCGTCGTCTGGCAGCTGCTCGGCAATCTCGTGCCGCACTATGTCGGCCTCGCCTTGCCTCTCGGCGTCTTTCTCGGCGTGCTTCTGGCATTCCAGCGCCTGTCGATGACCAGCGAACTGGACGCCCTGATGTCGACGGGATTCGGCATTCCGAGACTGATCGCTCCCGCGCTGGCTCTGGCCTTCGCACTCATGATCCTCAATCTGATCCTGGCGTTCTGGGTCCAGCCCTATTCCCGCTATGCCTATCGCGAACTTCTGTTCGACCTGCGCAGCGGCGCCCTCGGCGCGAGCATCAAGACCGGCGAATTCAACAAGCTCGGCGACGGTTTCGCCTTGCGCATCGGCGAATCTCATGACGGCGGGCAGCGCCTGGTCAACCTTTTCGCCCAGAAGCGCCATCACAACGGGGCCGTTACCGCCATGTCGGCGGAACAAGGTTCCTTTCTCCGCACCAATGACGAAAACACCATCCTTTTGCGCCTGAAGGACGGCGAAATCATTTCATCGGATACCGCCGGAACCACGCCCGTCGTTCTCAAATTCGACACCTATGACTGGCCGATAAAGCTGCCGCTCGTAGAGAAATTCCGGGCTCGCGGCGGCGCCAATCTGGAGTTGACCCTGCCGGAACTCTGGCGTGCCTTGAAGCATCCGCCTCAAGGCGAGCCGGTCTCGCTTTATGAAGCCGATTTCCATGACCGGATCATCCGGTCCCTGTCGATCCTGGTGCTGCCCTTCCTGGCGGTGCCCTTCGGCGTCGTCTCGAAACGCTCGGGACGCGGATTCGGGCTTGTGATCGGCGTTATTCTGGTCCTGACCTACCACAAGGTCGAGCAATTCGCTCAGGCGTATGTATCGCTTGGCAACGTATCGCCCTGGATCGGAATATGGATCCCGTTCCTGCTGTTCTCGGCTCTGAGCGGCTATCTCTACTATCTTCGGGCTTACAAGGTGGGCGGCGGCGTGCTTCTGCGCCTCGAAGATGTGTCGTCCAACATCATGTCCGGCCTGCGCAGCATCCTGCCCAAGCGTAAGAGGCACGCATGAGCACCGATGTCCTTCCCGCTCGCAGAGCCGCGCCGCATGTTCTCTTTCTCTATCTGGCAAAGGCTTATTTCTGGCGTTTCGTGGTCCTGCTGATCGGCATCACCATCGTTCTGCAAACGCTCGATCTGCTGGCGAATTCGGACGATATCCTGGCCCCGGCCGGCGCCGGCATGGACTCGCTCCTGAAATATAGCAGCCTCCGCATTCCCCAGATTGTCTCGCTTCTGGTGCCGTTTATCGGCCTGCTCGCCAGCCTCATCACCTTCGCGCAGCTCAACCAGCACAGCGAAGTGACCATCATGAAGGCGGCCGGACTCTCGGCGTTTCACATTATCGCGCCGCTGGTCTTCGTCTCGGGCTTCATCGCGGTCGGGGATTTCGTCCTGAACGAGACGGTTCTCGTCAACGCCAACAACGAACTCGCCTACTGGCAGGACAATAATTACGCCATCCAATTGCCGGAACGGCCCGAGAACGCCTCGAATGTCTGGGCGACGGACGGCGATACCTATGTCGGCGTGAAAGGCGTGACCAAAGGGGGCACGATTCTCGACGACGTAACGCTCTATCGCACGAACAAGCAGGGCGTCCTGACCGAGATGACAACGGCGAAGTTCGCCGCCTATGTAAACGACGCCTGGACGCTGTTCGACGTGAAGACCTTCGATGTCCAGAACCACAAGGAGGAGACCAAGTCGATCATGGCCTGGAAGACCTCCCTGCCGCCGGACCGCTTCCTGGCGCTGAGCGTGCAGCCCGACAAGGTCTCGTTCTGGACGCTGCTCTCGACGATTCACGAGCTGAAGCAGGAAGGTCACAGCGTCATCCTGCTGAACGCCTGGGTTCACCAGAAAATCGCCAATCCACTGTCGATCCTTCTGATGCCGCTGCTGGGATCGCTGGTCGGATTCGGCGTTTACCGGTCCGGCCATCTGTTTGTCCGCTTCATCGGTGGTCTGGCGCTCGGCTTTTCCTATTTCATCGGTGACAATCTCATGCTGGCGCTCGGCCAGTTCGGTACCGTTCCGGCCTTCCTCGCCGTCTGGTCGCCATTCTTCCTGTTCCTGTTCCTCGGGCTCGGCATTGTCATCTACACCGAAGAATAGTCGGCCACGCCGTTCAACGTCCCGGCGCAACAGCCATGACTGACCCGAAAAACCCCGGAGAGCCCGCCAACGAGAACCGGGCGGTCGTCAAAGGCGCCGCCTTTATCTTTCTCGGGCGGCTCGGCGCGGTCATCGAGCCCGCCACGGTCTTCGTCTTCGCGGCGCTCTACGGCGTGCCGACCTACGGGTTGTTCCTTTATCTCTGGGCCGCCGTCCAGCTCATCGAAACGCTGACCGATTTCGGCATGACGTCAAGCCTGCAGCGCTTCGTGCCGAGCCAGAAGAACCGGGAAGACGAGCATCGCGTCGTGCGCACGGCGATCCTGACCTCATCGGCCGTCAGCATCCTCGCCGCCTGCCTGATCGCCGCGCTCGCCGGCGTCATCGCGCCGTATATCCAGACCGACAATCTCCCGGTCAGTCTGGTCGCGCGGGTCATCCGGATCTACGCCTTCGCGTTGCCGCTATGGTGCTTCATCGATGTCGCGACGGCGGCGATCCGTGCGCAACGCGTGTTCGGTCCCGAAATCCGGGTGCGGATCTTTTATGAGCAGGGCCTGCGGCTCGTTTCCGGAGTCCTGTTTTACAGCATCGGCTGGACAACGATCTTCGGCCTCGTCGTCTCGCATCTGCTGGCGCTTGCCGTCGCTTCGTTCTTCGCCTTTCAGCTGCTGACGCGCTACTACGACATCGCCCAGCTTCTGCCCAAACGCGACCCGTTTTCGTCCGGGATCAATCGCGAAATCCGCCGGTACGCCGGCCTGATCGTGTTCAATAATTTCGGCAAGAAGCTGCATCAGTTCCTGCCGGTCTTTTTCCTCAACTTCCTGCTGCCGGGCGTACAGGGCGCATCGGCCGTCGCGATCTATTCCGTGGCGCGGAAAGTCGTAAGCGGGCTGACCGTGGTGCGTCAGACGTTCGAATATGTGCTGGCCCCTTTCGCGTCCGACCGCCACGGCCGGGCCGATATCGAGGGCCTTCAGAACGTCTATGCCTTCGCGACCCGGATGATCCTCACTATCTTCATTCCCGTGGCGACGACGTTGCTGGTGGTGGGCGACGACCTGCTCGGCCTCATCAAGCCGGAGTTCCTCGCCGGCGTCACGGCCCTGATTATTCTGACCATCGGTCGCGGTTTCGAAGCCGCATCGGGCCCTTCAGCGGCCGTTGTCGAAATGATCGGGCGCTACCGCATCCCGCTGATCAACGCCTTCACGGGCAATCTGGCCTCGGCGGTGATCTGCGTGATCCTGATCCCGAAGATCGGCGTCACGGGCGCGGCGATCGCTGCCGCCGTGGGCCTCAATGTCACAGGCTATATGTCGCTCGCCGAGGTATTCTATCTCCATCACCTGCTGCCCTATGACCGCAAAGTTTTCCGCCCGCTCATCGTGACCGCGCTCGGCTCGGGCCTGTTCGCCTTCGCCGTGCTCGAGGCTGCGCGGCTCGGCTCGATCGCCAAGTTTTCGGTGGCCGTGGCCGGTCTATTTCTGCTCTATTACGTCGTGCTCAATTTGGGCCTCAACGCGGACGATCGAACCGCGATAGATCCTAAAGGCAAACTCAGACGGCTCGGGCTGATTCCCCGAAAGCCGACCGTTCAGGGCTGAGTTGCAAACCAGTGAGACGTCATGACAGCCACCACGCCGACGCCATCCGATACAGCCGTCACCGTTCGCCCGGTGGAAAGCAAGAAGGACCTCAAGACCTTCATCCGCATCCCTTGGTCGATCTACCGCGATGATCCTCAGTGGATTCCGCCGCTGATCTCGGAGGTGAAAAACCAGCTCAGCACCAATAAGAACCCGTTTTTCGAGCACGCAGAGGCGCGGTACTGGATCGCCTACAAAAACGGCAAGCCGGCCGGGCGGATCAGCGCCCAGATCGACCAGCTCGCCCTTGAACGCCACGGCGCGACCACGGGCCATTTCGGCTTCATCGAAGGCGAGGACGATCCGGCTGTGTTCAAGGCATTGTTCGAGGCCGCCGAATCCTGGCTGAAATCGAAGGGAATGGACCGCATCCTCGGCCCGTTCTACCTGACCGTGAACGAGGAAAGCGGCCTGCTGGTCGACGGCTTCGATACGCCTCCAATGCTGCTCATGGGCCATACGCGGCCCCATTACCAGAAACAGATCGAGGCGCTCGGCTTCAGGAAAGAAGTCGACATGTACGCCTACATCCTCGATATCCGGAACACGTTTCCGCCGATCATCCAGCGCCTGCTGCGCAAGGCGGAAAAGCAGGATGCCTTCACGATCCGCCCGATCGACATGAAGAACTACGACCGCGACCTGCGTAACATTCTCGGCATCTACAACGAAGCCTGGGAGGATAATTGGGGGGCGCTGCCGGCGACTTCGGCGGAAGTCGATCACACGGTCAAGGCGCTCAAAATGCTGATCCGCGAGCAGATGGCCTATATCGCCTTCATGGGAGACGAGCCAGTCGGCTTCATGATCGCGCTGCCGAACCTCAATGAGGCTATCCGTGATATGAATGGACGGCTGACGCCCTGGAATATCGTCAAGCTGCTCTGGCGCGTGCGCGTGAAGGTGCCCACGACCTGCCGCGTACCGTTGATGGGCGTGCGCAAGCGGTTCCACAATACGTCGACGGGCGCGATGATCGCCTTTAGCCTGATCGAGACGATCCGACGTAATACGGTCGCAATGGGCACGGATCATGCCGAATTATCGTGGATCCTCGAAGACAATGCCGGAATGCGTGAGATGCTGGTCGCGATCAATTGCCGGATCTACAAGACCTATCGCATGTATTCCAAAGCTATCGATTAAGCGATTAAGCACTATATGACTGACGATATGTCGAAGAAGGATACATCCTCCGATCCCGTAGCGACGCTGTTGCAGAACGCGCCGCCGCAACCGCCGCCGACTTTCAGCCGGCGGCTGCGCAACTATTTTGTCACGGGTATCGCGGTCTCGGCGCCCCTGGTGATCACGGCCTATCTGGTCTGGGCGATCATCTCCTGGATCGACAACAAGCTGACGCCGCTGATCCCGGCCGCCTACAACCCGAACAGCTATCTGCCGTTCAGCATTCCGGGGCTGGGCCTTGTCATGGCGATCGTCACGCTGACCGTGATGGGCGCGTTGACCGCGAATTTCTTCGGCCGACTCCTGATCGAGACCACTGAGCGGATTCTCGGGCGGATGCCGGTGGTCCGAAGCATTTACAGCACCACGAAACAGGTTTTCGAGACCATCGCGGCGCAGAATTCGACCTCCTTCAAGGAAGTCGTCCTGGTGGAATATCCCCGCCATGGCCTTTGGGCCATCGCGTTCGTGGCCACCGAAACCAAGGGCGCGGTCGCCAAGGTTTCGACCGACCCGATGGTCAGCGTGTTTCTGCCGACGACGCCGAACCCCACCTCAGGCTTTCTGCTTTTCGTGCCCCGCAAGGACCTCATCACCCTCGATATGACCATCGAGGAAGGCATCAAATACGTTATTTCGGCGGGGCTCGTCGTCGGCGACAAGGAAAAAGAAAAGCTCAAGGTGAAACCGCCCCAGGACGAAGAAGGCCCTCCTTAAGCCACCTGAAAGTACTTCACATAGGCGTCGCGCTCGAACAGATAGAGCAGGACGCGAAGAGCCTGGCCGCGCGGCGTCTTGAGATCGGGGTCTTTCGACAGGATCAGCATCGCGTCGTCCCGCGCCACCGGCAGCAGATCGGCATGAGCCTCAAGATCGGCCAGCCGGAAGGTCGGCAGCCCGCTCTGGCGCGTGCCGAGCACCTCGCCCGCCCCGCGCAGTTTCAGATCTTCCTCGGCGATGCGGAAACCGTCGTCCGTTTCGCGCAGGATCGTGAGGCGGGAACGGGCCGTCTCACCAAGTGGTGTGTCATAGAGCAGGAGGCACGCCGAGGCCGTCTTGCCGCGGCCGACGCGGCCCCGCAACTGGTGAAGCTGGGCCAGGCCGAAGCGCTCGGCATGCTCGATCACCATGATCGTCGCCTCCGGCACGTCGACCCCGACTTCGATCACCGTCGTGGCGACCAGAATACTCGTGCGGCCGCTGGCGAAATCCTCCATACCCTTGTCGCGCTCCGCGGCTTTCATCTGACCATGGACGAGACCGACCTTGTCTCCGAACAGGTCGGCCAGCGCCCGATAGCGGGCGGTAGCGGCGGCCAGATCCGTGTCTTCCGATTCCTCGACCATGGGACAGACCCAATAAACGCGCGAGCCCGCCGCCAAAGCACGCTGCAGCGCCGGTATCACCTCGTCGAGCCTTGAAAGCGGCACCGTGCGGGTGTCGATCGGCGTACGCCCCGGCGGCTTTTCGGTGATCCGCGAGACATCCATATCGCCATAAACCGTAAGGCTCAGCGTGCGCGGGATCGGCGTCGCCGTCATCACCAGTACGTCCACCGCGCCGACACCCTTGGAAGTCAGGATCATGCGCTGATGCACACCGAACCGGTGCTGTTCGTCGATCACCGCCAGCACCAGATCCTTGAACACCACGTCCTCCTGTATCAGCGCGTGGGTGCCGACCAGAATATCGATCCTGCCCGCGGCGAGATCGCCGAGGATCTGTTGCCGGCCCTTGCCCTTGTCTCGCCCCGTCAACAGCGCGAGACGCACACCGGCCGCCTCGGCCAGCGACGACAGGGTGGCGGCATGCTGGCGCGCCAGAACCTCGGTCGGAGCCAGGAGAGCCGCCTGTCCCCCCGCCTCGATCGCCACCAGCATGGCCAGCAGCGCTACGATCGTCTTCCCGCTGCCGACATCGCCCTGCAGCAGCCGCAACATGCGATAGGGTGCGGTAAGATCGGCGAGAAGGTCATCCAGGGCCGCCTTCTGCGCGCCCGTAAGGTCATGGCCGAAGGCCGCCAGCGCCTTCGCCCGCAAATGTCCGTCACCGGTGATCTGCCGGCCGGCCTTTCGCGTCGTATGATGGCGGACCATGCAGAGCGCCAGCTGGTTTGCGAGCAATTCGTCGTAGGCCAGACGCCGGCGCGCAGGCGTGTTCGGCTCCAGGTCCTCCAGCGCCTCGGGCGCATGGGCCTTCAGAAGCGATTGCCGCCAGTCCGACCACGCTTCGCGCTTGGCCAGGGCCGAATCGAGCCACTCGTCGAGTTCCGGCACCCGCTCCAGCGCCGCCTTGATCGCCCGCGACAGCGGTTTGAGTGTCAGGCCCGCCGTCAAGGGGTAGACCGGTTCGATGGTCTGAATTTCGGCCAAGCGCGGCAAGGGCACGATATGGTCCGGATGGGTCATCTGGACCTGGCCGTCATAATGCTCCACACGGCCGCTGACGACTCGGATCTCACCGATGGGCAGCGTCTTGAGCAGGTAGTCGCCCTTGGCGTGGAAGAACACGAGCGTCATGAATCCGGTCTCGTCCGAGCACAGGACCCGGTAAGGCACACGGTTGCGCCCCCTTGGCGGCGGGCGGTGCTCCTCGACGCGGAGGGTGAGCGTCGCGACCACCCCATCCGGCGCATCGGCGATCCTGGGGGAGAATCGACGGTCGATCAGGCCGGACGGTAAGTGCCAGCAGAGATCCACCACGCGCGGTCCGGCCAGGGTTTCCACCGCTTTTTCCAGCCGCGAGCCGATGCCCGGCAGCGATGTGACGGGCGCAAACAGCGGAAAAAGGATCTCTGGGCGCATGGAATTGATCAAACGGCCTTAAGTTTCGAGCGGAGCCAGACTACCCCAAGAACGCGTGACATACAGCAGAGTGCTGACAGCCGGCGCCGAAACGATTATACCCTCGCTTCCATGAGTACGGGTCCTGATGAAACGACGTCCGAATCCCTGACGGCGCGGCGCAAGCGCGCGCGTTTTCGCGCCCATCACCGTGGAATCAAGGAGGCGGACCTCGTGGTCGGCCGGTTCGTGGACGCGCATATCGCCGATCTGACGGACGAGCAACTCGGCCGCCTGGAGGCGCTGCTCGAGGAGCCCGATTACGACATCCTCGGCTGGGCGACCGGCATCCTGCCGATCCCCGCGCGCGTGAATCACGACGTCATGCGCATGATGACCGACTACGAACGCTATATGCGCGGCTGATGTTTTCCGAGAAGCTCATCAAGGCGTCCGGACGCCTCACCATATCGGGCGCGCCCGAGGGACAGGACGCCCGCCTGATCGCTGAAATGGCGCGCAGGCTGGCTCCGGAAGACCGACCCGTGCTCCATATCGTACGGGACGATCTGCGCATGTCCGCGATGACGGACGCGCTTCGCTTCTTCGCGCCTTCTATCGACGTCATTTCCATTCCGGCCTGGGACTGCCTGCCTTACGACCGGACCTCGCCGAACCGGACGGTCTGCGCCGATCGGATGAACGCTTTTCACGTTCTCGCATCCGATGGACGGTTTCCCGCCAATGGCCGCGTCATCGTCACGACGGTGAATGCCGCCCTGCAAAAGGCGCCGCCCCAAGCGCTCGCGCGCGACGCGGTCTTCAATCTCAGCATCGGCGACAAGGTCGACCTCGACGCGCTAACGCGCTACCTCGCCGCCGACGGCTATGGCCGGGCCAGCACCGTTTCCGAAGAAGGCGAATACGCCACCCGCGGCGGCATCCTCGACATCTTTCCGCCCGGTCAGCCGGAGCCGCTTCGGCTCGATTTGTTCGGTGACGTCCTGGACGGCGTCAGAACCTTCGATCCCGGCACCCAGCGCACGACCGGCAAGCGGGATGGCCTGACGCTGATACCTGCGAGCGAGATGCTGCTCGACGAGGAGTCCATCCGCCGGTTCCGCAGTGGCTATGTCGCGCTGTTCGGCGCGGTGGCAGACGAGGATCCGCTCTACGAAGCGATCAGCGCGGGGCGGCGCTATCAGGGCATGGAGCACTGGCTGCCGCTATTCCATGAGTTCCTTAGAAACCATCTTCGATTATGCGCAGAACGCTCTGATTTCGATGGATAATCTGGCGGATGAATCGAAGGCCGCGCGGCTCGCGACCATCGCCGACTATTACGAAGCCCGGCGCACTCACACGTCGGGCGGCGGCGACTGGATGCCGCCCTACAAGCCCCTGCCGCCCGACCGGCTGTATCTCTCGGAGGAAGGCTGGAACGCGGCACTGGACACCGGCTACGCGCGCGTCTTCACGCCATTTCACGCGCCCGAGTCCGATACCAGCATCGATGCCGGGGCGAAACAGGGCCGCGACTTCGCGCCGGAACGAACGGCTCGCGACGGCGCGATCTTCGACGCCCTGAAGGCCCATATCGCGACCGAAAGCAATAATGGCCGCAAGGTAATCGTCGCCAGTTACAGCGCCGGATCGCGCGACCGTCTTGCAGTGGTACTTGAAGATCATGGCATAGGCCCGCTCACCAATATCGAAAGCTTCGACGAGTTGTCCGCCGTCGCGGCGGGAACGACGTCACTCGCCGTCCTCGCGCTCGAGCACGGCTTCAAGGCCGACGATCTCGCCGTCGTCACCGAACAGGATGTTCTCGGCGACCGACTGATCCGTAAGCCGCGCCGCAACCGCAAGGCCGAGAATTTCATCAGCGAGGCCTCGGCGCTCGCGCCGGGCGATTACATCGTCCATGTCGACCACGGCATCGGGCGTTTCGAGGGGCTCCGCACCATCGACGTCTCCGGTGCGCCGCATGATTGCGTCGAATTGATCTATGCCGACGGCGACACGCTGCTGGTGCCGGTCGAGAATATCGAGGTCCTGAGCAAGTTCGGCAGCGAGGACGCGACGGTCGCACTCGACAAGCTCGGAGGTCACGCCTGGCAGGCGAGAAAAGCCCGCGTCAAGAAGCGGTTACGCGATATCGCTGAAGCGCTGATCAAGGTCGCCGCCGAGCGCGAGTTAAAGCCGGGTGTTAAGATGACGCCGCCCGACGGGCTCTTCGACGAGTTCATCGCGCGCTTCCCCTATGAGGAAACCGACGACCAACTCAGCGCCATCGACGACGTGCTCGGAGACCTCGCCTCGTCCAAACCGATGGATCGGCTGGTATGCGGCGACGTGGGCTTCGGGAAAACGGAAGTCGCGCTACGCACGGCGTTCGTCGCGGTAATGGCCGGCTATCAGGTGGCCGTCGTCACGCCGACGACGCTCCTCGCCCGCCAGCATCTCGCGACCTTCCGCGAGCGCTTCAAAGGCCTGCCGATCAAGGTCGAACAACTCTCGCGGCTGGTCTCCTCGAAAGAAGCCGCCGAAACCAGGAAGGGCCTCGAGGCGGGAACGATCGAGATCGCGATCGGGACTCACGCCCTGCTCGGCAAGACCGTGAAGTTCAAGTCGCTCGGCCTGCTGATCGTGGACGAGGAGCAGCATTTCGGCGTGACGCAGAAGGAGAAGCTGAAGGCCCTGCGCGCCAATGTTCATGTGCTTACGCTGACCGCAACGCCGATCCCGCGCACGCTGCAACTGGCCTTGAGCGGGGTTCGCGAGATGAGCGTCATCGCCACTCCGCCGGTGGACCGGCTGGCCGTGCGCACGTTCGTGATGCCGTTCGACCCCGTGGTCGTCCGCGAGGCGCTGATGCGGGAGCATTATCGCGGCGGACAGAGCTTCTATGTCTGTCCGCGCATCTCCGATCTCGACGAGGCGGCGCGCTATCTCCGCGAAACCGTGCCGGAGCTCAAGATTGTCCTCGCGCACGGGCAGATGGGCAGCCAGCAACTCGACAGCATCATGAATGCCTTTTACGACGGGGCATATGACGTGCTGGTCTCGACGACCATCATCGAATCCGGCCTCGACATTCCGCGCGCGAATACGCTGATCGTCCACCGCGCCGATATGTTCGGCCTTGCCCAGCTCTATCAGATCCGCGGCCGGGTCGGCCGCGCGAAATTGCGCGCCTATGCCTATTTCACCATCCCGCCGCGCCGGGTGCCGACCGAGAATGCCGAGCGCCGTCTCAAGGTGCTGCAAACGCTCGATACGCTCGGCGCGGGCTTCAGCCTGGCGAGCCACGACCTCGATATCCGCGGCGCGGGAAACCTCCTGGGCGAAGAGCAGTCCGGCCATGTCCGCGAAGTCGGCCTGGAGCTTTATCAGTCCATGCTGGAGGAAGCGGTCGCTCAGATCCGGTCGGGCGGACCGATTACCGAGGACGAGGACCAGTGGTCGCCGCAGATCAATCTGGGCTCGGCCGTGCTGATACCGGAAAGCTATGTCGAGGATCTGAACGTCCGTATGGCGCTATATCGCAGGCTGGCGCAGGTCGAGAGCAGCGAGGATATCGAAAGCTTCGCCGCCGAGTTGATCGACCGCTTCGGTCCGCTGCCGGAAGAAGCCAAACATTTGATGAAGATCGTCTCGATCAAGCAGGCCTGCCGGGCGGCCGGCATCGAGAAAGTGGAGGCCGGCCCACGCGGCGCGGTTCTCGCCTTCCGCAAGAACAGCTTTGCCAATCCCGCCGGCATGGTGGCCTTCATCTCCAAGCAATCCGGCACGGCGAAGCTGCGGCCGGATCACAAGCTGGTCATTAAACGCGGCTGGGAAACGACCGACGACCGCCTGAACGGCGTCCAGCACATTGCCCGCGGGCTCGCGGAAGTGGCGGAAGCCGTTCCGGCTTAGAACCTGTGTCCACTCATTCCGGCGCCTTGCAGTCGGACGGCGTGGCGCTCGTGGCCTTGGCGAGCATCATTTCCTGCGTCACCTTGCCGTCCTCGTCGAAATCCTTGCCGGCAACGGGGAAAAGCCCTTTGGGCAGGTTCATGAAGTTGCCGGTCACGCCATTCATCCCGAGCTGCGACATGAGACCTTTGACGAGGTTCAACATGCTGTCGATCCGGCCCATCAATGCCTTGCCATCGGGCAGCGCGGAAACGGGGGTCAGCATCGCGGTCCCCACCTTCTTACCGTTCTCGTCGGTAATCATATATTCGGTGGTCTTATAGCCGTTCACAGTCCTGGTCTTGCCGGTGGCGGCAAATTTGCGCTCGTGAGGCTTGCCGTTCTTGTTCGGCATCATCGCCCCCATGGATTTCTCCATCTGCTTGCGCATGATCTCCCGCTGTGCCGGCGGGACCTTGGCGAGGGCGGCTTCCATCGCCTTGCGAATGTCCGGGGAACCGCCCGTGACCGCCTGAAGCTGCTGCTTCATCTGCTCGATCCGGGCCTGATCCATCCTCTCCACCTTGCCGGCGCGCTCGTAAAAGATCACCGGCGGGTTATCGACGAAAATCATCTTGCCGCCATTGGCCGCCCCCGACATGCCGGAGGTCGTCACGCAGAGCGCCTTGGGCGCAAGCACGGTGGTGCTCGTGGTCTTATGACCGTTGCTGGTCGTATGGAACTCGTAGGTGGCGGCATGCGCGAAGGCAGGCACGGCCACCAGCGCGGCAGCGAGAAGCAGTCTCATGATCGACCTCCCATAAAGACTATGATCAAAGAAACGTGGAGCGGACGAAACGCGTCTACTGGATGGTGTGGTCTTCTTCCGGCGTCCGGGCGCGATCGAGGGCCTGACCGAACCCCTCGACACCCTGAGCGCCGGAGACGACGAATTTCCGATCGATGATCGTGCACGGCACGCCATTGACCCCCATGCCGCGGATCATCTGGTCCTCCTGGGCAATCGTATCACGATCGACCGCTTTATCGAGACGTTCGCGCACCAAATCCGCATCCATGCCGACACGGGCCGCGATATCGCAGAGAACGTCCGGATCTCCGATATCTTCGCCCCGAACGAAGTTCGCCTCGAACAAGGCTTCTATCATCTGGTGTTGCAGGCCTTCCTCGTCGGCCCAGCGCGCCAGTGCATGGGCGGAGATCGTATTCGGCACCTTCCTGATCCGCTCGAAATGCATCTCGAGGCCGAGTGAATTGGCAAGCGCCGTCATCTGCTCGTCCATCTTCTTGACCGCCTCGGCACCGAACCGGCTGGTGAGATAGTCGACCCGGTCCATACCTTCGGGCGGCATGTCGGGATTGAGCTGGAACGGCAGCCAGCGGACCGTCGGCGCCAGATCCGGGCGTTCGGCGAGCGCTTGTTCGAACTGGCGCTTGCCGATATAGCACCACGGACAAATCATGTCGGCGACGATGTGTATCTGCATGGGCCGAGCGTACAATCGGCCCAACCCGTCGTCAAACCGCGTTTAATCCAGCCGTTTGCGGAATCGGGCCACCGCCAGCGTCATCAGAGCCAGAAAGATGACGAAGAGCGGCCAGATATCCGGCCAGACCTCCGCCGGCGTGGCGCCGCGCAAGACGATCCCCCGCAGTATCCGCAGGAAATGCGTGACGGGCAGAAGCTCGGAGAAGATCTGTACGGCGCGCGGCATGCCGTCGAACGGAAAGATGAAGCCCGACAGCAACACCTGCGGCAGCAGCGTCAGGATCGAGATCTGAAAGGCCTGGAACTGAGTTTGCGCCTGCGCCGAGACGACCAGTCCCATCGACAGCGTCGCGGCGATGAAGATGCCCGCCGCGAAATAGAGATTTATCAGCGATCCCGCAATCGGCACGTTGAAGAGGACGACGCCCAGCAACAGAATGATCGTGATCTGGATGTAGCCGATGACGATGAACGGGATGATCTTGCCGATCATCAATTCATAGGTTTGAACCGGCGTGTTGATCAGCAGTTCGATATTGCCGCGCTCCTTCTCGCGCACGATCGAGGCGGCGGTGAACAAAACAAGCGTCTGGGTGAGGATGATCGCGCAGAGCCCGGGCACCACGAAAACGGCCGACCGTCCCTCCGGATTGTACAGCGCCCGGATCGAGAACGTTCCCGGCCGCCGCGCGACATCCAGCGAGGTTTTGGGTGTCCGGGTCGAAAAGGGCAGCTGCGAAAGCTGGCGCGCCGAGGCGAACAGAGTCGGGTCGCTCCCATCGACCAGAAGTTGCGCGGCGGGCCGGTCCCCGCGCACAAGGCGGTTGGCGAAATCCGGCGGGATCACGATCCCGATCGATACCTTTCCTTGGCGCAAGAGCGCCTGGAGCGCCTGTGTGCTGTCGACCGAATATTCAGGATCGACGATCTGGGTGGCCCGGGCATCCTCGATCAACTGGCGCGAGGCCTGGGTCCGCGCCAGATCGGCGACGCCGGCATTCAGATGCCGCACATCCTGATTGATGCCATAACCGAAGATCAGAGTGAGCATAAGCGGGATGCCGGCAATCATGCCGAAGGTCAGCCGGTCGCGCCGGAGATGCATGAACTCCTTGTGGGCGATCGCCATGATACGGCGCAGCATGTTCACGACGCTTCTCCCACATTGGCCGGCGCACCGCCATTCGTGCCGCCATGGGTGACGGCGACGAAGACGTCTTCGAGATTGGGATGCTCGGTTCGCGCGGTCCCCTCGACGCCCTGCTTCTCCATGATCGACTGGACCATCGCCGCTGGCTCCTCTTCACGGTCGCGGAGCAGAACATGCATCCGGCTGCCGAGTTGCGTGACGCTCTTGACCCAGGACTGGCTTTGCAGCGCGAGCCTGACCGACCGGAAATCCTCCGTCTCCACCTCGACGACCATGCCGTCGATCCGGTCCATCAGGGAACGCGGCGAGCCGCTCGCGGCGACATGGCCGTTCTCGATGATGGCCAACTCGTGACACCGCTCGGCTTCATCCATGTAGTGGGTCGAGACGAGGATCGTCGTGCCCTGATCCAGAAGCTCGAACAGGGTTTCCCAGAAGTCGCGGCGGCTTTCGGGATCCACGGCGCTTGTCGGCTCGTCGAGGAACAAAAGCTCCGGGTTGTGAATCATGGCGCCGGCCAGTGCGAGACGCTGCTTCTGACCGCCGCTCATCGTTCCGGTGCGCTGCTTGGCGAGTTTGGTCAGCCGGAACTGCTCCATCACCTCGGCGATGCGCATGACGGCGCGAGGCGCGCGGCAGCGTATAGATCTCCGCCAGGAATTCGAGATTCTCGCGAACTCCCAGATCGTCATAGAGCGAGAATTTCTGCGTCATATAACCGATCTTGCGCCGAAGGCTTTCGGCGTCCTTCGGGACATGATGACCAAGCACGACGGCGTCGCCTTCGCTCGGCTTCAACAGCCCGCACAGCATACGGATTGTGGTGGATTTGCCTGATCCGTTCGGCCCCAGAAAGCCGTAGATCTGCCGGCGCGGGATCCTGAGATCGACGTGATCGACGGCGGTAACGGCGCCGAAGCGGCGGGTCAGGCCATGGGTCTCGACGGCATAGTCTCCGTCGCCCGGCTGTTCGGTGCTCATCACTTGGACTCCGGGGCGGTGAAAGTCACCTGGACCGGCAGACCCGTCGGCAGGTCGGCGGCCTTGTCGCCGGTCAGATCGATCTTGGAGAGATAGCTCAGCCGGCCGCGATCATATTGGGTCAACGCGAAGAACGGGGTGAACGCCGCATCGTCCGCCACCATACGCACCCGGCCCCTGAACGGCGTGTCGTAGCCCTCGATGTGAATCGTCGCTTCGACGCCCGGCCTGACTATCTGGCGCACCGACGCCGGCACATAGACGCGAGCATAGGGATTACCGTCCCGCAGCATCACGATGACCGTATCGCCGGCGCGCGGCCGCTCCCCCAAACGGTAGGGCAGAGAGTCGATGATGCCGTCTACCGGAGCGGTGATCGTGTAGCGCTTTTCCTGATCGGTGACATCGTCGAGCGCGGCCTTGGCGGCATCCACGGCGGCGGCGGTCTGCTGCAACTCTTCGGGCGTCGTGCCGTTCAACGACGCAGACAGTTTGGCCCGCGCGGCATCGCGCGCCGAGACCGCCGCGTCATACTCGTTCTGTCGCGTGTCCAACATCGATTTCGGTTGGAAATCATTGGCCGCCAATTTCCTCGTACGCTCGAGTTCCTTTTCGGTCGTCACGACCTTCGCCTCGGCGCCCTTCAGCTCGGCGCGCTGCTGCTCGATCACTTCCCGACGCGGACCGCGTTCCAGCTCCGCCAGACGGCCGCGCGCCTGATCCAGCAGCGCGGCCTTGCCCTTGCGCTGGGCCTCGATGCGGGTGGTATCCAGCTTGAGCAGAGGCTGGCCCGCCGTCACATGGTCGCCTTCGCGCACCATGACCGCGGCAATCGGCTCATAGGCCTCGGCGACGAGTTCATAGCGGTCGCGCTCCAGCGTGCCGACCGAGGGGACGTCGTCCCCGTTGCCGCAGGCGGAGAGCGGCAGGGCGGCGATGAGGACCAGTCCGAGAGCGATTGTCTGTTTTGTCATGACCGGGGCTCCGCGCCTTCGAGGAACAGTGTGTGGATTTGCTCGGCGCGCTTTTCGACGAAGGCCTCGTCGAGCTGGTAGCCAAGCAGCGGGCCGAGCACGGGCTCGGCGAGGACAGGGAAGACCGTCATGCCGATGAGCGAGAGGAACATGTGGCGGGCATCGAGATCGCTGCGGAGGCGCCCCTCCTCCACCTGATGCGCAATCAGCCCCGGTAGAACCTGCGTCACCTGGCCGGCGAAACGCTCGATGAAGAGCTTGCGCAACGGCGTGTCCCGGGACGCGACCTCACGGAGAAGCAGGTTGGGCAACCAGGGCTGTTCGAGAATCGTCTGGAAATAGACATGGAGAAAACGGTCGAGCGGCATGCCGGATGTATCCGATTTGGCCGCGACCTCGCGGATTCGGCTCAGCAGCGTGTCAAGCGTCTCGATGAAGACAGCCTCATACAGCCCCGCCTTGTCACCGAAGTAATAGGAGATCATGGCGGGCGTGACCCCAGCGGCCTGGGCGATTTCGCGCAGGCCGACCTCGCCGAAGCCTTTCTCCGCGAACAGCCGCTGCGCGGTGGCGATCAATTTCAGGCGAACGTCCTCGGAACGTTCGGCGGAGGATGGACGGCCCGGCCGGCGGCCCTTTCCCTGCTTGGATGATGTCTTTGGCGTTTTCATGCCGGCTTAATTAATCGAACGTTCAATTAATTTCAAGAACGAAATTTCAGCAGCGTACGCCTCGCGGACGAAGAAGCTCGGCCGGTCATCGAAGATTCTATTGAAAAGTCTGGTTTATCCGCGCCTTAGCGCTGCGCGACGATGAAGATCCGGGGATAATCCAGCAGGATCTTGCCGTCTGGCTGCACCGGATAGGCCTCGCCCAACGCCGCTTTATAGGCGGCCAGAAAATCCTCGCGCTCCGACTCGGACAGCGGATCGAGAAAAGGCCTCAACCCCGTGCCCTTGAGCCATTCCACGATTCCCGCAATTCCGTCCACTTTAGGCACATAGGTGGTCAGCCACAGATCGATGCGTCGGCAGATGGGCCGAAGCATCTGGTAATAGTCCTCGAAACGCCCTATGACCGCGCGGGCCCCGCTCCTCTCAGTCACGGTCGGCCCAAGCTTCTCGACCCAGCCTCCGTCCCGCGCCACCTGGCGCATCAGGACATGACACGGTTCGTCGAGATTATCGGGCATCTGGACGGCCAGCACGCCGTTGGGCGCCAGATATGATGCGAGGCGCGGAAACAGCACGCCATGATCCGGCAACCATTGCAGCGTGGCGTTGGAATAGAGCAGATCGGCGGGTTCGCTTGGCCCCCACTCGGCGATGTCCTCTGTTTCGAAGGTGACTTCCGGCAGGCGTTCCCGAGCCGCGTCGATCATGGCCGGCGAGGAATCGACACCCACGATATGTGCATTGGGAAAGCGATACAGCAGCAGCTCGGTGCTGTTGCCGGGCCCGCAGCCGAGATCGAACACGGTGGAGGGATCGTCGACCGGCACATGCGTCAAAAGGTCGAGCGCCGGACGGGTCCTCTCATCCTCGAATTTCCGGTATTGCGCGGCGTCCCAGTCGGACATGCGGGGCCTCCAGGCGGCCTGTTTCGCATAGACTTTTGCGGGGCGAAAGAGAAATCCGAACGCCTCAGACGGCCTGGTTGTGCGTCTTCCCGGTTTCCGGTGGTTTCAGGCTCCCGAGAAGCAGAATGGCATCTTGCGACAGACGGCTGTAGGGGCTTGCCCAGGCGGCCGCTGCGGTCACCGTGGACGGCGGCGGCGCGAAGGGGCGGAACCTTGGAACACCCCGCCAGAACGAGCCGCCCATGCCTGCTGCGGCAGCGCCGTCGCTGGAGATAACATCGGGCGCCACGGAAGGCGCTGCATCGGCGACCTGCGTGATGGTCGCGTGGCCGCCCGGCGCCAGATCGAGCTTCTGCGTGAAGCGTCTATAGATCTCGCCGACGGTCCTCGGCCGGCCGTTGGCGTAGAATATGGACTGATTGGCGCTCGCCGCCGCCGGAAACAGGGTATCCGCGCGGGCCGCCGGATTCTTTTCCATCGCCGTCAGGAATTTGGTTGCGCCCTGCGCGCCGAGAAAATGCGCCAGATAAAGATCGGTCGGACCTACGGGCCGTCCCAGCGCGGATTCCAGCGCGTCCTGATTGTCGCGGGTATATTCGGCCGCCATCGCCGCCGAGATAGTCGGGTTGTCCCGCAGCGCCAGCGCTTTCGCGCGGGCTCCGGGATTGCCTGCATCCAGTTCGGAGGCCAGCTTGCCGAGACCATAGGCCGCCCCGTGCTCCTTGACCATGTCGATCCAGGTGTTGTCGAGGAACTGATAGAGCCCCCTGGCGCTGCTGGTCGAGGCCTGCGCATGGGGATTGAAGCTGCTCTCGGCGGCAGCTTTTGCCACCAGATAGGAAAAATTGACCCCCGTACGCTGCGCGGCCGTGCGCACCGACGTCAGGATATTGGCCGGAATTTCCTTAAGAACCGCGGGATTCAGGCCTATGCCGCTGTTGAGGGCCATTCTGTGCTCCATCTCGTTCGCCCCGCACCTCGCAAGCGCCGTGCCAGTCTTGACGGGTGCTGTGTTCCTGTCATCCTCATGACCACCATGACGCCATCCAACCTTTCCGCCGCCCAAACCCGCGTTATGACGGTTATCCGCGATATGGAGCGTGGCTCGCTCGGCATGAGCGCCCCGGAAGACGACGCCCGGTTGTTGCGGGTTTTGGCCGAAAGCCTGAATGCCCGACACGTGGTCGAACTCGGCACCTTCAAGGGCTATTCGGGATTGTGGATCGCTCTGGCTCTGCTCCGGACCGGGGGCCGGCTGACCACCTTCGAAGCCGACCGCGACAGGGCGCAGGGCGCCGCCAAACGGTTCGAGGAGGCCGGCGTCAGCGATATCATCGACATTGTGGTCGGCGATGCTCACGAGGCGCTGAAGTCGCTGAAAGGCCCGGTCGACATGGCCTTCATCGACGCGGACAAGGGCGGCTATCTGGCTTATCTGGAGGCGTTACGACCGCTCGTGCGGGCTGGCGGGCTTATTCTTGCGCATAATGTGCATTCGCCCCGGCCGGATCCGCGCTTCATAAAGGCCATTACCGAAGATCCAGGACTCGAAACCGCCTTCGTCAATATGGACGGCGCCGGGATTTCGATTACCCTTAAGGCGCGCTGACAAACCGAGCGCTATCGCCCCTGGCCATCGCGCGACACCGGTTCCTTATATGCATCCGGCCGATCATCCGGTGGCGGGACCTTTGACGACGTCGACGGATCCAACACGACTGTAATTTCCGTGATTCGCGCGATCGGCAAGCCGGTCAGCCTTGCGTGCTCATGAAGATCCGCTTCGCTTTCCGCAAGATACAAGGAATAAGCGCGGCCCTTCCCGACGAAGGACTGCTGCCACTGAATCCCGACCATGTCGGCAATCGCGGCGTTCGATTTGTCGGCCAAGGCCGCAAGTTCCCCCATGGTCATTTGATCGAGACCATAGATATCGCGTTCGACCAGATACCTTCGGAACATCGATACACCACCAATTGAGACTAGGGCCGAGACCTCGCTCATCTACTACAAAACGACAAGTTATTAGTGACATGTGCTGGCAAGAGGAGGAAGATAGTCGATAAGTCAAAATTGGGGGGTATTCGTGACAAAAGCAGCGAAAATGCGGGCGGCTATTTTGTTTCTCAACGGCGGACTGGCCTCCTCGGCCATCCTTCCGCTTGAAATACTGCGGACCGTTGGCGTCTTCTGGAACATATTGAACGACTTGCCCATAGACCCTCGCTTCGAGATCACGACTGCCTCGCAAGACGGCGAGCCGGTCAAGATACGTGAATACAAAACCCTCGCAGCCGATCACTCCTTCGAAAGTCTTGAACAACCCGATGTCGTCATAGTGCCGTCCGGCGGCTTCCACATCCCCCGGACCTCGTCGGAGGGTTTCGGAGCCGAAAAAGCGCTCGAGAACAACGCGGCGGCAGTTCCCTGGTTACGTAACTGGTCGGACGGCGGCGCTCATATCGTCGGGATCGGCTCGGGTGTAGGACTGATGGCCGAGGCAGGGCTTCTCGATGGCCATCAGGCGGCTACCCATTGGGGGGTTGTCGACGATTACCGGGCACGTTTTCCGGCTGTAGACTGGAGAACTGAATTCACCGTAACCCACTCGGGTCGAACATATTGCAGCGCGAGTTTTACTGCGGGTACGGATGTCGTCCTGCTGTTGGTAGAGGCACTGTGCGGATCCGAGATTGCAATGCAGACGGCGTCAGCACATATGCTGGATCTGCCTAAGACGCGTCACCTGCGCTGGGGCGACGCAGCCTTAGCGGATACCCACGAAGACGAGACGATCGTGCAGGTGGAAGACTGGCTTAGAGCCAACTTCGCGACCGACATCAATTTTCTGGAGGTCGCGAAGAACTTCGGCATGAGCGCCCGAACATTCGCCCGCCATTTCAGATCCGCGACGGGGGAAAGCCCCCTCGCCTATCTTCAACAATTGCGGATCTCGGCAGCGGCTCGTCTCCTGGAGGACACTCATCTCAACGTCGAAACAGTCGCCACACGGGTGGGCTATTACGACCTCGTCCATTTTCGCACGCTGTTCAAACGGCAGACCGGCCTGACGCCGACGGCGTACCGCCAGCGCTTCCGGTAGAGCAACAAACAATGTCCAGTTTTGGGGAGAACGTCAGGCCGAGGCCACGCCAGGCCGTCGCGCGAACCAGCCCTCGACGGCATCTCTCGACGATAATCCGACCTCGTCCTGCGCTAAGACTCTCGGTCGCCGGATCGATCACGTCTTTGACTTCCGTGATTCTGGCGGTCGGAAGCCGCGCCACGAGTGCGTGCTCCCGGACGAGCTCTTCGCTCTCCGCCATGAAGACGCAGTAACATTTGTCAGCCGTAACGTAAGAGTGCTGCCATTGAATGCCGGGAATTAACGCCAGGGCCGCATTGGCCTCCCTTGCGACATAGCCCAGCTCCGAGGGCGTAAGCTCCCCAAGTCCGGCGATGTCTCGCTCAACGATAAACTTCCTCAACACGTCTCTTGGTCCTCGTTTGTTTCTAAACGCGCATCCGCTCCCAGTTGAGTAGGATTCATCGAGATTCTAAAAACTTTATTAAAATGAATTAGTTCATCCGGCAGGGCCGTTTATGGCATCACAAATGCGACATCGCTCCCGAATTTGTGAAGCAAAACAGCAGGAAGAAAATGCCTTCATAATCGACGGTTGAACGGATTCCCGTTAACATGAGAACCGCGCAAATCCGGCGTCTCCGCCGGGTCGAGGGGAATTGGGGACACGTTCAATGACGACGAAGGGCAGGACCTATGCGATCATCGCATTGGTCATTCTCGGCTTCGCTGCGGTCGATGTCGCGCTGATTGCGACAAACCGGTCGGCCGAGGGAGCCGAAGCCTCGTCGGTCGAGGCGAGATTGCAGCGGCTGGAGGATCGCGAAGCGATCCGCGATCTGATCATCGAATACGGCCATATGGTGGACACGCGGAACTGGGCCGGCTTCGCCAACCTGTTTGCACAGAACGGCGAATGGATCGGCGGGATGGGCGCGGCCAAGGGGCGCCCGGCCATTCAAAAGATGATGGAAGACAGCATCGGATCGAACACGACGGGAAAGAGCCCGGCCGGGATCGGCGGCCCGAATTTTCACATTTTCGCCAACGAGAGCATCAAGGTCGACGGGGACACCGCCACGGCGGTGACCAAATGGATGTTCCTTGTGCCGAGCAAGGAGAACCACCCGCAACCGTACTATCTCGGCCATTACGACGACCGTTTCGTTCGGGAAGACGGGTCCTGGAAGTTCCTCAGCCGCACCGCCTACGGCGACATTCCGCCGGCGCCACCCAAGACCGCGCCCTATCAACCATCAAAATAGTCACCGGCGAAGCGCGCTCCGCAGCAGGCATGTTGCGTCCCGCGACATATCGCGACACATTGAGGCGCGAAAACGCGCACGGCCAATCAAGGGGAAAGGTAGACGAGATGCGAATGAGATTTCTTGCCGTTATGTCGGTAGCGATCATCGCAGCGTCATTGGCCGGATGTTCGAAAAAGGCCCCGATGGCGTCCGCGGACGCCTGCGACCGCGCCTGCCTCAACGGCTTCGTCGACCAATATCTGACCGCGCTGGCCGCCCATAAACCGGCCGAACTGCCGCTCGCGGAGGACGTCGAATTCGTCGAAAACGATCAGCCCTTGCAGATCGGTGAAGGCACCTGGAAAACGGTGACCGGTCTCGGCGCCTATCGCCATTATTTCGACGATCCCGAAACCGGCAATGTCGCGGTCATCACAGTCGTCGAGGAAAACGGCAAGAAGATCATCTACGACCTCCGTCTGAAGATCGAGAAGCGGAAGATCGCGGAGATCGAGGCGATGGCGATTCGGGATCCGAACGGCGCCGCGCTTTACGAAAAAATGGGCAAGCCCCTGCCCGTCTTTTCCGAGCCCGTCCCGAAGAATCAGCGGGTTTCTCGGGAAGACCTGATCAAGACGGCCAACAAATATTTCTCCGGCATGCAGAACGACGATCCCGATGGCGACTATTCGTTTTTCGCCAAGGACTGCAACCGGCTTGAACACGCCAGGCAGACGACGAACATGCCGCCGTCGGACTATGGTCATTCGACGGACAGCGATTTCGTGACCATGGGCTGCGCCGAACAGTTCAAGACCGGCTTTCTCGGCTTCGTGACCCGCATACGGGACCGGCGGTTCGCCGTGGTGGATGTCGAACGGCAAAGCGTCTTCACCTTCGCCGATCTCGATCACAACGGCACCGTCCGCTCGATCAACATGTCGAACGGCAAGGTCTTCCATGTCCCGCCCTATTTCGACGTCCCGCGTACCTTGCAGGTCGGCGAAGCGTTCCGGATCAACACCGACAAGAAGATCAAGCAGATCGAAATGACGCTGACCGAGTTGCCCTATGGCACGCGGCCGGCCTTCGACAGCGGCGATAACTGGCTTGAGAAAGGCCAGACGACCAAGTTCACGCCGGCCGTCGCCAATGACCTGGCCTGCGACCGCGCCTGCCTGAAGGAATTCGTCAACAAGTATCTCGACGCGATCGTCAGCCATGATCCGCAGAAACTGCCGATTTCGGCCAATGTGCGGTACACGGAAAATGGCCAGAAGCTCGACATCGGCGACGGGCTCTGGGGCACGGCCACGGCGCTCGGCGACTATCGGGTTTATGTGACGAACGCCGGCGCCGGCGAGGCCGGTTTCTACGGCACGATCACCGAAACCTCGACGCCGGCGATCCTCGCCGTGCGCCTGAAGGTGGAACGCAACAGGGTCACCGAGATCGAAGCCGTGACCGTGCCCCGCGAAAGCACCGGCTCGCGCGGCGGCACCATGACGCTGTTCGCCCCTCGCCTGCCCGAAGTGATGGATCCCGCGAATTTCACCGAACCGGATCCCCTTCTGATGAAGGAGGTCCCACCATCGCGCCGGGCGCTTTCGCAAAACCTCATGGAAACGGCGCTGAGTTACTATCAGGGTATTGAACAGCGCGACGGATCGGCCGCGTCGTTCGCCGACACATGCCAACAACGCGTGAACGGCGTGCAGGTGACCAACAATCCGGACGCCACCGCGCCCGATCCCGCTCATCCGGGTTTCAAGCCGAACAGCCTCGGCTGCGCCGCGCGCCTCTCGTCACGTTACCTCAGCGATATCAAGCACATCCGCGGCAAGCGTTCCTGGGTGGTGGATGACGAAACCGGCCTGGTGCTGGATTTCGCGCTGCTGGACGTGCCCGAGCCGGGAGGAGAGATCACGGTCCCCGATGTCGGCACGATAAAGCGGCCGATGCTGTCGACGGGGCCCTACACGCTCATGAGTGCGTCGCTCTACAAGATCGAGAACAACAAGATAGAGCGACTGGATTCGGCGGTTCGTCCGGTTCCCTACGGCATGGCGACCAGCTGGCAGCAAGTCCCCGGCCAGTGAACGCGGCACCTCTCGATCTCCGGATATGGCTTGTTGAATCGGGCCGGCGGCATAAATATTAGATCGACGCGTTGGACCGGAACGGCGATCTCGCCGAAAACCGGCCGGTGGGCGGGCAACGTGCAAGTCTGAAGGCGACCGCCGTGGTCACGGCAACGTCGCAAAGCGCAGATATGTCCTTCTGACGGAGCTTGCCCAGCATGAGTCCACAAGCGAAATCTTCCACCACGTCCCGGCCCCGTTCGACGTCCCGGCCCCGGACATCCAAACCTCGGGCCAAGTCCGAAGCGTCCGCCAGGGCCACGGAGAAAAGCCCGCGCCAAAGCGACCCGGCGATCTCCGAACTCAATGGCCGGCCGAAAACCGAAAAAGGCGTGCTGGTCCTCCAAGGCGGCGGCGCGCTCGGTTCCTACCAGGCCGGAGCCTATCAGGCGCTGGCCGACCACAACCATATCCCCGACTGGGTGGCCGGCATGTCGATCGGCGCGATCAACGCAGCCATTATTGTCGGTAACGCGCCGGAAGACCGGGTCGAGAAGTTACAAACATTCTGGAACCGGGTGTCCTCGCACCTCCTGGCGATGCCTTATCTCGAACGAGGCGAAGGACGTTCCGCATTCAACGAGACCAGCGCCTCTATCGTCGCAATGTTCGGCGCCCCGGGCTTCTTCATGCCGCGGATGCCCTCACCACTTCTGTTTCCGCCGGGAATCGACGGTACCGTGAGCTACTACGAGACCGCGCCGCTGAAGGAAACACTTCTGGAACTCGTCGATTTCGACCGGATCAATTCCGGGCCTATCCGGCTCAGCGTCGGCGCCGTGAATGTCCGCACGGGCAATTTTCGCTATTTCGACAGCGCGAAGGAGGAAATCACGCCGGAGCATGTCATGGCGAGCGGCGCGCTGCCGCCGGGCTTTCCGCCGATCGAGATCGAGGGCGAGTACTATTGGGACGGCGGGCTCGTCTCGAACACGCCGCTGCAATATGTGCTCGATACCTGTCCGCAGGACGACATGCTCATCTTCCAGATCGACCTGTTCAGCTCTCGGGGACCGTTGCCGAAAAACCTCTCGGAAGTGACGGAACGCGACAAGGATATTCGCTATTCGAGCCGGACGCGGCTCAATACCGACGTCTTTCAACACGAACAACACTGCCGACGCGCCGCGCACCGGCTTTTGAAGAAGCTGCCGGACGAGTTCAAGGACGACCCGGACGTCAAAATCCTCGACGACTGGAGCGACGACACCGCCGTCACCATCGTTCACCTGATCAAGCGGCGGAACGCCTATTCCACCGAATGGAAGGACTTCGAATTTTCGCGGGCCTCGATGGAGGAACATTGGAACAGCGGAATCGTTGATGTTCGGCGTACTTTCGATCATCCCGAATGGGCCAAACGCTCGAAGCCGAAAGTCGGCGTCACGGTGCTGGACCTGACCCGCGACTTCACGCCCGAGTCCGAATTGGCCGCCCGTGGCCACGATGATTTCGCGAACCGCCAGCCAGCAAAAGAAAGCAAGAAGGAAGAGGGACAGACGATATGAAACTAAAAGACAAAGTTGCGATCATCACCGGCGCCGCGAGCGGCATCGGCGCCGGCATCGCCAAGAAGTTCGTCTCGGAAGGCGCCAAGGTCGCGATCGCGGATCTGCGCCTCGATGCCGCCAACAAGACGGCCAAAGAGTTATCCGACCAGGGCCCCGGCACGGCGATGGGCGTCGAGATGGACGTGACCGACGAGCAGGCCGTCAACGACGGCGTGGAAAAGGTCGTCAAGGAATGGGGTGGCGTGGATATTCTGGTCTCGAACGCCGGCATCCAGATCGTTCACAAGATCGAGGACTTTCCCTTCGAGCAATGGAAAAAGCTGCTGTCGATCCATCTGGACGGCGCGTTCCTGACCACCAAAGCCTGTGTCCCGCATATGTATAAGAAGGGTGGCGGCTCGGTGATCTATATGGGCTCCGTCCACTCGAAAGAGGCCTCTCCGCTCAAATCGGCCTATGTCACCGCCAAGCATGGGCTGCTTGGCCTTGCCCGCGTGATCTCGAAGGAAGGCGCGGAACACGGCGTGCGCGCCAATGTCATCTGCCCGGGTTTCGTGAAAACCCCGCTGGTCGAGAAACAGATCCCCGAACAAGCGAAGGATCTCGGGATTTCGGAAGAGGAGGTCGTCAGCAAGATCATGCTCGGCGGCACGGTCGATACCGAATTCACGACAATCGACGATGTCGCGGAAGTGGCGCTGCTGTTCGCGGGCTTCCCGACCAACGCTCTCACCGGTCAATCGCTGGTGGTCAGTCATGGCTGGTATATGAACTGACCCTATCGCCGATATGCAAAAAGGGCGGTTGGCGCATGGCCACCGCCCTTTTTTTATAGCCGGCCGGGGAAGCGCAGAAGACTCTTCTGGGCGTACACGGATTGGGGGCTTCCGTGCGACCCCGCCGGCCTGTCGCCGGCCCGCCGTTGACAGGCTGACGTCAGGAGATTTACGGCCGCCGTTTCGAAAGGTTCCGATGCGCGAAAAAAATATCCGGGAAATTTCACGGACCTGTTAGTTGCCGCCTATCGGAGCGGGGACTAGGATGGCGCGGCCGTCACGGGCGACGGCGGGTGCAGCAAGGAGCGATGAAATGAAGTATTGGCCAGTGTTAGCCGTTCTTCTCGGGTTGGTCACCACGCCGGCCTATGCCGAACTCAATGTCGGCGACACGGCGCCAACCTTCACGGCCAAAGCGACGCTCGGCGGCAAGGTCTTTCCCTTTTCGCTCCGGGATGCTCTCGCCAAAGGCCCGGTCGTCCTCTATTTCTACCCGGCCGCGTTCACGCCGGGCTGCACCATCGAGGCTCATGAATTCGCCGATGCGACAGACGCTTTCAAAAAGCTGGGCGCAACCGTGATCGGCGTGTCGGCCGATAAGGTCGCCAAGCTGAAGAAATTCTCGGTCTCGGAATGCCGCAGTAAATTCGCCGTGGCCGCAGACCCCGATCTAAAGGTCATCAAGGCGTATGACGCCGGGCTCGGCCCCAATCCCAAGATCGCCAACCGCATTTCCTATGTGATCTCGCCGGACGACAAGATTCTCTATGTCTACACGAACCGGAATCCGGCGGATCACGTGAAGAACACGATGAAGGTGGTCAAGGAGTGGGACGCCAAGCACGGCAAATAATCGCGTTCCGGCGTCCGTGAACCCGGCTCACCCCTGACGGGCGCGCCACCGCTGCCCCCCGTTTACCTTGTCTCGTCGCTCTGGAATTTTACTTTAATTAAGGCGACATGGGGATTGGCGCTACCGGACGGTGTTCTGTCAACGGGGAAATCGACCAATCCGCCGTTTCTGGAAATTCATTTCGCGTAAAAGGAAGTTTGAATATCCTTGGGACATCGGCAATGATGTTCTTATAGAGCAGGAAGAGCCGGGGATGACGAGAACAGTGCTGTATAGCCGTTCTGGCCCTGCGCGACCGAAAGGTAGCCAAGACCGGAATAGCCGGGCGGTTAGCTCGACGGCGTCGGCAAAGACGTCGAAGACGAATGCGGCGAGCGCCGCGAAACCTGAAATTGATTCCGACGAAGCGGCAGCCGCCAGGACCGGCCTGCGCGCCCGGATCGGCGCGTTCTACAAGCGTCACGACCGTCTGATGCTGGTGGGAACGGGTGCCGTTTCCTCGCTCTTCGTCGTCCTGATCGCCTGGGCGGTCCTGCCGGGGCCCCACGAATACACCCAGAACGATATCGACAAGGCGGTGCAGTACACGCTGGAGCACCAGCCGAAAAAGCCGTCGCCGGAAGCCGTCGCCTATCAGAAAATTGCGCCTTCGGTCGTCAAGGTCACCCAGTTCGGCCATGAAAAGGGCAAGAAGGAGGATGTAGAGACCGGTGTCGGCACCGGCGTGGTGATCTCGGAGAAAGGCACGATCCTGACCAATCTCCATGTCGTGGGCGGTGCGGACAAGGTCCATGTCACGTTCTATAACGGGCTGGAAACGGAAGCCGAAGTGACCGGCGTCCGGCCCGAACTCGATCTCGCCGTGCTTCAGCCGAAGACGATCCCCGACGACCTCAAACCCGCCACGCTGCGCTCCACAAAAGGTCTGCATATGGGGGACAGGGTCATCGCCGTCGGTCACCCCTTCGATATCGGCAAGTCGGTCAGCGCCGGCGTGATATCCGGTTTCCGCCGCGAATACCGCAAGGACGACAAGGACCCGTCGAAGAAAGAACTGATCCAGAACCTGATCCAGTTCGACGCGGCCGCCAATCCCGGTAATTCCGGCGGCCCGCTGACGACCATGGACGGCGAAGTGGTCGGCATCGTGACCGCCATCTTCAATCCCAACAAGCAACGGACATTCGTCGGCATCGGTTTTGCCGTTCCCATCGAGGCGGCGGCCGCGGCGGCAGGGGAGTCGCCATTCTGACGGAGCGTTTCGAGTAACCTCATACGAGATAGGAGCCACATGAGCGACATGGACAAGGCTGGAGGCGAAGTCGCCACGTTGATGGAGAAGATCCTCTATGAGGTGAAAAAGGTCGTCGTCGGCCAAGACCATTTTCTCGAACGCGTTCTCGTGGCGATTTTGGCGCAGGGGCACCTGCTGGTGGAGGGCGTGCCCGGCCTCGCCAAGACCCTGACGGTCAAGACGCTCGCCCGGACGATTCAAGGACATTTCCGCCGCATCCAGTTCACGCCCGACCTGCTCCCGGCCGACCTTGTCGGCACCCGGATCTACAATCAGAAAACCGGTGACTTCACGACCTCGCTCGGCCCGGTCTTCACCAATCTCCTGCTGGCGGACGAGATCAACCGCGCGCCCGCCAAGGTGCAGAGCGCGCTGCTCGAGGTCATGCAGGAATATCAGGTGACCATCGCGGGCCAGACCCACCGCGTGCCCATGCCTTTCCTGGTCATGGCGACCCAGAACCCGATCGAGACCGAAGGCACCTACCCGCTTCCCGAGGCGCAGGTCGACCGCTTCATGATGAAGGTCCTGGTCGGCTATCCGACCGATGAGGAGGAATTCGTCATCGTCGAGCGGGTAACCGGCGAATCCGGCTCGGTTGCACCGGTTGCGACGACCGAGCAGTTGATGGGCCTGCAGAAGGAATGCCGCAAGGTCTATGTCGATCCGGCGCTGATCCAGTATGCCGTCAAGCTGGTCACGACGACGCGCGATCCGGGCCGGCTCGGTCTCGGCGATATCTCGAATTACCTGACCTACGGCGCGAGCCCGCGGGCGACCATCAATTTGATCGAAACCGCCCGCGCCCTCGCCTTCCTGCGCGGGCGTGACTATGTCCTGCCCGAGGACGTAACCGACATGGCGCCGGACGTGCTGCGCCACCGCCTTGTTCTGTCCTACGAGGCCCTCGCGGACTCGATTTCCGCCGATTACATCATCAATCGAATCCTGCAGCACATCGCGGCGCCGGATAAGCCACTGGAATCACATGTCCGAGTCAGCGCCGAATCCTGAGGCTCTGCTGCGACGGCTCGAATGGACGGTGATCCGCCGTCTGGACGGGTTGTTGCAGGGAGACTACCGAACGCTGTTTCGCGGCTTCGGGCTGGATCTGGCTGACCTGCGTGAATATCAGCCGCAGGACGACGTGCGCTATATCGACTGGAACGTCACGGCCCGGCTCCAGCAGCCCCATGTCCGCGAATATTACGAAGACCGGGAAGTCACCGCCTGGTTCCTGCTGGATCTGAGCCCCTCGGTCGATTTCGGCTCGTTTCAGGTCAAGAAACGCGAAGTTCTGCTGCAATTCGTGGCCGTCATCGCCCGATTGCTCACCCGTCACGGAAACCGGGTCGGCGCGATCCTTTATAACGGATCGATGGAAAAGGTGATTCCGGCCCGAAGCGGCCGCAAGCATCTCCTGTACATCATCAGCGCCGTTCAATCGAGCCCGGAACTCGCGCAGGCGCCGGAGACCAATCTTGAGGAGTTCCTGCGGGCGTCGGCCCAGATCATCAAGCGCCGTGCCCTCATGTTCGTCATCTCCGATTTCATCAGCATGCCGGGCTGGGAGCGCCAAATGGCGCTTTTGAACCAGCGCCATGAGATGATCGGCATCCGCCTGTTCGACCCGTTGGAGCTCGAACTGCCCGACCTCGGCCTCCTCGTGGTACAGGATGCGGAAACCGGCGAGCAGGTTTTTGTCGATACCCATGATCGAGGATTTCGGGTACGATTCGCGCGTGCGGCGGAGCGTCGCGAAACGGAACTCCGGACGGCCTTCGTCCAGGCGGGCGTGGATGTCCTGGAGCTTTCGACGACAGATGACCTGGTCGATGCGATCCTCCGATTTGCAGACCTCCGCAAGCAGCGAAGCATGTTAGCGACGGGTGGCGGCTCGCCGAGCCATCTGGAAGGAAGCCATGACGTTCCTGTGGCCTAAATTGCTGTGGCTTCTGCTTCTCGTGCCGGTTCTGTTCGGCGCGTATGTCATGCTTATGCGCCGCAAGAAGAAAGTTGCGCTGCGTTACGCCAGCCTGTCGATGGTCAAGGAAGCCATGGGGCCCGGCCCGGGCATCCGCCGCCACATCCCCCCGGCAATCTTCCTGCTCGCCCTGACCGTCCTGATTCTGGCCGTCGCGCGCCCCGCGGCGGTCATCACCCTGCCCTCGCTGCGCGGCACGGTGATCCTGGCGATGGACGTCTCCGGCAGCATGCGCGCCACCGATGTCGAGCCGACGCGGTTCGAAGCCGCCCAGGCAGCCGCCAAGACCTTCGTCAATGAACAGTCGAGCGACGTGCGCATCGGCGTCGTCGCCTTCGCGGCCTCCGCCCTCGTCGTGCAGGCGCCGACCACGAATAAGGAAGAAGTGGTCAATGCGATCGAACGCTTCTCCGGCCAGTTCGGCACGGCGGTGGGCAGCGGCATCCTGGTCTCGCTGGCGACGATTTTCGACGACAAGAACCTCGATATCGGCCTGCCCGATTACGCCAGCAGCATCCCCGGTCAGGGGGGCGGTTTCGACAACCAGGATTTCGGCCAGCGCGGCATCCCGCTTGGCGACCACAGCGAGAACAAACGCGAGAAAGCCAAGCCCGTGGCGCCCGGTTCATACGCTTCCGCCGTGATCGTGCTGCTGACCGACGGCCAGACTACGACGGGCTATGACCCGATCAAAGCCGCCAAGAAGGCCGCCGAACTCGGCGTGCGCGTCTACACGGTGGGCATCGGCACGTCGCAAGGAGCCATTCTCGGCTTCGGCGGGCGCTCCATGCGGGTCCAATTGGACGAGGACACGCTCAAGCAGATCGCCCAGATCACGCATGCGAAGTATTTTCATGCAAGCAGTGCGACCGATCTGAAAGAGATCTATCAGTCTTTAAAGTCCGAATTCGTACTGGAAACCAAGAAAACCGAGATTACGGCGGGCTTCGCGGCGTTCGCCGGCGTTCTGGTGCTGATCGGCGCGTTCCTCTCCATGTGGTGGTTCAACCGCATCGCCTGACGCCTTCGGCACTTGCGCGACGGGCCGGACGCGGCATACTTCCTTCAGCCAGTAATTGATGACGGAGACCCGCATGGCCCCCGACAGAATGCCGACGCTCTTTATCGACCACGGGGGCGGCCCGTGCTTTTTCATGGAACCGCGTATCGGCCCCAAGGATATGTGGGACCGGCTGGCGGCTCATTTGCGAGGGCTGGCCGCTACACTGGCGTCACCGCCCAAGGCGATCGTCGTCGTTTCCGGCCACTGGGAGGAAGCCATCCCCACCGTGCAGGCCAGTGAGCATCCCCCGCTCCTGTTCGATTATTACGGCTTTCCCGAACACACCTACCGGCTGACCTATCCCGCGCCGGGCTCGCCCGAAGTCGCCCGGCGTATCCGGGATCTACTCGGCGAAGCCGGCTTCACGACCGGCAAGAATACCGAGCGCGGCTTCGACCACGGCGTGTTCGTGCCCTTCCTGCTGGCTTTCCCCGACGCGGATATTCCGGTGGTCCAGCTCTCGCTCCAGCACGAGCTGGACCCGGCGGTTCACCTCGCGATCGGCAAGGCCATCACTCCGTTGCGCGATGAAGGCGTACTGATCGTCGGCAGCGGCATGTCGTTCCACAACAATCGCGGGCTGTTCGCCGACGATCCGCGCATCGCCGCCGCATCCGTCGCGTTCGACAACTGGCTGAGCGAGAGCGTGACGCTGCCCGACGCCGGGCAGCGCAATCAGCGGCTTGTAGCCTGGGATACCGCGCCCTTTGCGCGGTTCTGCCACCCGCGCGAGGAGCACTTGTTACCGCTCATGGTCGCTGCCGGCGCTGCCGGTGAGGACGCCGCCCGCCGCGACTACAGCGACCAGATCATGGGCAAGGCCCTGTCGGGCTTCCGCTTCGGCTAGAAGCCCTTTAAGGCTTGATGACCTTGTAGAGGACGTTGGTCTGGCCGATGGTCTTGATATTGGTGAAGTTCTTCACGTCGGGCTGGAAGTCTTTCGCGTGCTTCGCGCTCGCCTCTGCGAACCCCTTCTCATCGGCAATCCAGATATTGGCCATGGCGAGAAACGGCGGCGGCGAGCCGTCCCGCCCGGGCTGACCCTGAAAGACCTCATAGTTCCGGATCGATTTGCCGTAGAGGCTCAAAACGAACGGGATGTGGTGCCGGGTGTAATATTCGATGTCGAATTTGGCGCCCTCCCCGCTCGGAAACAGGACCGTCAGGCATCGGTCGCCTTTTTCGTTTTCGAAGGCCTGCGCAGACCCGCCGGAGGCGACGAGGGCCGCCCCACCAAGCGCTGCGGCGACCGCGCCGGTCATCGCATCGCGCCGCTTACGATCCGGCAATTCTTCGGATTTCTTGTCGGTGTCTTCAACCATGACACACCCCCTTGGCTCTCGGTTGGAACGATCTTCTGCCACGATCTTAGGGGACCGCAGCGCTCAATCCAACCGATGCTCTCAGCGCGGAACTCTGCTATCGTCTGCGCCGGCTATTTTTATGTGACGCAGTAGGGGGACACACCACCATGTCGACCAATCCGATCGAGCAACAAACCGAGGCCGAACGCTGGGCCAACGAAATGGGCGAGAAGTGGAACACCTATCGCGACCGTTTCGAAGGGATGATCGGGCCCGTCGGCGATGCGCTCCTCGATGCGGCGCATCTCGCGCCAGGAGAACGCGTGATCGATGTCGGGTGCGGCGCGGGCGTCACGAGCCTTGAGATCGCCCGGCGCATCGGCCCGTCCGGCTCGGTCGTCGGCCTCGATATCTCGCCCACCCTGGTGGCGACCGCCACATCGCGGGCGAAGAAAGCCGGACTGACCAACGCGCGCTTCATCCTTGGCGACGCCTCCAAAGCCGACCTCGGCGAGACCTTCGACTGCCTGTTCTCGCGTTTCGGCATCATGTTTTTCCAGGATCCATACGCCGCCTTTGCCCATATGCACGGCTTCGTAAAGCCCGGCGGCCGGACGATGTTTTCCTGCTGGGGGCCGCAACCGGACAACCCGTGGGTCGTCGAGATCATGGGCATCGTGAGCCGCTATGCCGAGCTTCCACCGCCAGTGCCTCGCGCACCCGGTCCCTTTGCGTTCGGCGAGCAGGATTATATGCGCGACATCCTGGTCAGAGCGGGCTTCAAGAACGTCAGCTTCACGTCGTGGAAGGGCGGCCAGTATATCGGCGGGCCGGGCTCTGACGCGAAGAGCGCCCTGCAGTTCCTGTCGGAAGCGCTTTTCGTCGGAGACACCCTGAAAGATCTGCCGGAAGAGACGAGAGCCAAGGCGGAAGCCGAACTCGAGGACGTGCTCCGCAGCCATGAGACGCCCGGCGGCGTTCAAATGCAGGGGATGGCCTGGCTGGTCGGCGCGACCGCGTAACGCGGATCATTGGAAGCGATCTGAACGCCATGGAGAGATGACAGATCTCGTAGTCGTTGGCGAGCGGCTCCGGCACGTGTACTGGATCGGTGGCGGGAGCGGTGCAGGCAAATCGACGATTGCGCGTCGTATAGCGGCGCAGCGCGGTTGGTATCTCTACGCGACCGACGATCTGATGACGGAGCACGGCGCCCGAAACACGACGGAGGACCATCCGTTCCTGAGCAGGTTCAGGGATATGGACATGGACGAGCGATGGGTTAGCCGCTCTCCGCAAGCCATGCTTGAGACGTTTCACTGGTTCCGAGGCGAGTATTTCAGCATGATCGTCGACGACCTCCTCGCCTTGCCGAAGGAGACCGGGATTATCGTCGAGGGATTCCGCCTGCTGCCCCACCTCGTCCGGCCTCTTCTCGCTGTTCCGGGTCACGCCGTCTGGCTCTTGCCGACACCCGACTTCCGTCAAGCCGCGTTCGATAAGCGACGCCTGATGTCCTCGGGGTTCATCAGTAGGACCAGCGATCCGGAGCAGACGTTGCGCAACCTGCTTGAGCGAGATCGAATGTTCACGGATCGCCTCCGTGAGGAAACGAATCGACTAGGACTGCGCGCTATCGAGGTCGACACCGAAATGACGGAGGATGATCTTGCCGGCCGCGTGATCAATGCCTTCGGATATTGAGGCAAAACGCGCGGTCTAAATCACTTGTTTGCTGATAGCCGTCCCGAGCTGATGCCGAAGCCGCCACGCACAAGCTCAGCCGCCGCCTTCGATCACCTGCGTGACATAAGTCGCGACGTCGGTGATGTCCTGTTTGGACAGCATGCCGCCGAAGCCCGGCATCTTGTTGGGTTTGCCGGAGTCCTTGCCCTCGGTGACGATCTTGACCGTATCGGCCATGCCGGGGCCGTAGAATAGTTCCGGGCCGGTCTTGGTGCCGCCGCCATGATCGCCGTGGCACATGGCGCAGTGCTCTTTAAACACCATCTTGCCATGATCCTTGTCGCCGGCGGCAAGAGCGCCCACGGATGAGACACAGAGCAGCGCCGCGGCCGCGACGAAGCCGCCCGTCCACCGGATATGTCGTGAATTTCTCCGCAGTCCCATCGTCACAGCCCCTCGTTTCATTCTGGCTTTTTACATCAGACTATCATGGGCAAGCCGACCGGCGAGATCAAGGAGCCGCCGGTCGGTCCTATATCTCGACCTGAATCCCGAGTTCGACAACCCGTTCGGCCGGAAGTTTGTAGAATGTCGTCGCGCCCAGCGCATTGCGCGCCATGAAGGCGAAGACCTTTTCCCGCCAGAGCCACATGCCGGGCACGTCATCGGTCGGGATGAGGGATTCACGGCCGAGATAGTAGGTGATGTTATCGAGATCGATCGTCAGGCCCAATTCCTCGGCGAAGCGCAACACGACCGGAATATTGGGCATCTGCATGAAACCGTAATGAACATAGACGCGCCAGAATCCCTGCTCCAGTTCCTCGACTTCGAGGCGGTCGGCGGCGGCGACGCGCGGTACTTCCCCGGTGATGACGGTCAGCAGGATAACCTGCTCGTGCAGGACCCGATTGTGCTGCAGGTGATGCGGCAGCATCGGCGGGGTTCCCGATATATCGGCGGTGAGGAACACAGCCGTGCCGGGTATGCGGATAGGCGGCTCCTCCTGCAGCTTCATGAAGAAGGCGGAGAACGGCTCGATATTCTGCCGCAGGCGCCGCGCCAGGATCCGCCGGCCGGTATACCAGGTGGACATCAGCGTGAAGGCCGCGCCGCCGATCAGCAATGGGAACCAGCCGCCCTCGATGAATTTCAGCGCATTCGCGCCGAGAAAGGAGATATCCACCACCATCAGGCCGAGGGTTATCGGCAGATAGATCAACGGGCTCCATTTCCAGCGTTCCCGCATCACGAAAAAGGCCAGCGCGGTGGTGATCACCATCGTCATACTGACCGCGAGACCATAGGCCGCGGCCAGATTGTCAGAACTGCGGAACGAGAGAACCAGCCCGATCGTGGCGATCGCCAATGTGGTGTTGATGAAGGGGACGTAAACCTGGCCGGTTTCCTCGGACGAGGTCTGGACGATGCGCAGGCGCGGGCACTGGCCGAGCCGGACCGCCTGCCGCGTCAGCGAAAAAGCGCCGGAAATCACCGCCTGCGACGCGATTACCGTGGCCGCCGTCGCCAATCCGATCAGCGGATAGCGCGCCCAGGAGGGTGCGAGATGATAGAAGGACTGCGAGGCGTGGATGGGATCGCCGAGCACAAGCGCGCCCTGTCCGAAATAGTTCAGGATCAGGCAGGGCAAGGCGCAGGCGAACCAGGCAAGCCTGATCGGTTGCTTGCCGAAATGCCCCATATCGGCATAGAGCGCCTCGCCGCCGGTTACGACCAGGAAGACCGCGCCGAGAACGATGAACGCCGTCGAGCCGTGACTGGCGAAAAACAGCACGCCGTAAAGCGGGCTCAGCGCCTTCAGGATCTGCGGATGCTGCCAGATCTGGACGATGCCGAGTATGGCGATCACGATGAACCAGACCAGCGTCACCGGCCCGAACAGCTTGCCGACCCGCTCGGTCCCGCGCGACTGAAACGTGAACAAAAGCAGGAGGATGACCACGGTGATCGGGATGATGAACGGTTCGATGCCATGCGCCGTCGTCTCGAGGCCCTCGACCGCGCTGAGCACCGAGATCGCCGGCGTGATCATGCCGTCGCCATACAGCAACGCCGCCCCGAACACGCCCATTCCGATGAGCATGGTCTTCTTGAAGCCGCTTGGCCGCCGCCACGGATTGAGCAGGGCCAGCAGCGCCAGAATACCGCCCTCGCCCTTGTTGTCGGCGCGCATCAAAAGCAGGAGATATTTGAGCGTGACCACGATCATCAGCGACCAGACGATCAGCGAGAGAATGCCGAAAACCGCATCTTCGCTTGGTTCGGCGCCGCTCAGCGCCTGCCGGAAGGCATAGAGCGGGCTGGTGCCGATGTCGCCGTAGACGACGCCGAGCGCCGTCAGCGACAGCGCGGCGAGTCGGGCGCGGGAGGACTTTTCCTCACCTCCCTCGCCGTTTGATTCGGGGCCGGCGGTCTTGGCGGGCGTCGTTTGAGAGTCTGACGTCACGGAGGTCCTGTCCGGCTTACCTGGTCAAAAAAACGGGCGGCGCCGAATCGTACCCCGGAGGGCGGGCGAGCGTAAAGCCGATAGGATCCCCCACCTTTCGCGTCGATCCGGCTCGCGCGGCCGTGAACAATCCGGCGTTTATCGCCCGTGTATACAGTGATATCGTGACCACCGAAATCCGCCGAGAACGATCCGGTAAGAGTGGATATGAATGCCGGGAGGGCCCGAACGGGCTCATGACGGGTTGCGACATTTTTCTTATGTCAAAACGGGGGTCCAGATAATGACCAAGAGTCTTTCGAAAGCGACAATCATCGGGGTCGCGGCGGTCTTCGCGGCGACCGGCTATGCGTTTGCCGGGAGCGTGCCGTCCTATGTCAAAAAAGCCGTCATGGACAGCGGCCGGCCGAAAACCGACACGATGCGCGACGTCCATCGCAAACCGGCGCAACTCGTCGCCTTCGCGGGTGTCAAACCCGGCGACAAGGTCGGTGAAATCATGCCCGGCAAAGGCTATTACACGCGCATTCTGAGCAAGGTCATCGGACCCAAGGGCAAGCTTTACGAATATACCTCGGGCTTTGGCGACATGACGCCGATCACCAGCAATCCGGAATATTCGAACGTCACGGTCAACAAGGCGCCGCTGTCGGACTTTTCGGCGCCCGAAAAGCTCGATCTCGTCTGGACGACGGAGAACTACCACGACTTCAAGAACCCGCGGTTCAACATGGATATGAAGGCGGTCGACAAGGCCGTTTTCGACTCGCTGAAGCCGGGCGGGGTCTTCCTCATCACAGATCACGCCGCTGCGGCCGGCCACGGCATCCAGGATGTCGGCACTCTGCACCGGATCGATCCGGCCTATGTGAAGAAGGAAGTCGAGTCCGTCGGCTTCAAGCTCGAAGCCCAGAGCGATATGTTGCGCGTTCCGAGCGACGACCACACCAAACCAATCTTCAAGATGCACGACAAGAACGACATCTTCGTTCTGAAATTCGTCAAGCCCAAGAGCTGACGAATCCTGCGAGACAAGAAAAGGGTGAGGTCCGGATGGGCCTCACCCTTCATCTTTTGAGAACTGCGCACCCGCCTTACGGGATCGGCTGTTCCTGCTTGCGGCGCCAGGCCATATAGGCGTCGACCCCTTGCAGTTGAGGCAGATTCGCGACGCCGCCCGCCTCCGGCTTGTCGTTGAAATGCATGACTTTCGGATAGGAACCAGTGAATTGGGGCCATTGCGGCACGCCCTTGCCGTTCGGATCCCCGGTCTTGGCGAAATTCGTCCAATAGGTCGCCATCGCGTCGGAAATCTCGTGATCCGACTTGGTGTACATCAGGCCCGGCGTGAAGTTCTGGAACACATAGGCCATCTCCGACCCGTGTGACGCCCCCTTCGAGGTCGCTTTGGGCGGCTTGTGGTTGAAGTAATACATGAACACCTTTGACTTGCCGGTCTTGGCCTGCAGCTGCGCCCACGCCCAGGTAGACCAGCCGAAGGTGGTGTCGCGCGTCAGATCGCGCGCCGACTGGAGCGCCACGGCGTCATTGGTGGCGGGATACAGCTTCAACAGGCTCTCGGCGAAGGGTCCGTAGTCCTTCTCGACGCTCTTTTTGAACTTGTCGGCGGTCGTGTTGAACACAAACAGCGAGCCTTCGTCGGAATTCGTCCCGATCAGGACAGGAACGTCGTTGTACTGGCCGCGCAGATACAGCTTGTACTGATCCCCGGTAATGACGTAGCCATCCAGCACCGGCCACCAACCGCCCAACTGGCCGCCGTCCGCCTTGTGAATTTCTTCAGCCGAGACCTTCCGCAGATCCGAAACCGACATCGCGCCGAGTTTCTTGGCGAAGGCTTCTCCCTTCTTCTCGGCATCGGCCAAAGGCTGAACATTCGCGCCGGAGACATTGGACAGCGTTGGTCCGAAGGACCCGCCGCTTTCCGAGATCGCGCCCTCGAACAGGCCCCTGGCGAGCGGCGACGCGGCCAGCATGCTGACCGAAATACCGCCGGCGGATTCGCCGAAGATCGTTACCCGGTTCGGATCGCCTCCGAAGGCAGCGATATTGTCCTTCACCCATTTGAGCCCGGCGATCTGGTCCATAAGACCGTAATTGCCCGATACGTGATGGGCAAATTCCGCATCCAGCCCCCGATAAGTGAGAAAGCCGAACGGGCCGACCCGATAGGCGATGCTGACGACGATCACGCCCTTCTTGGCGAGGTTCGCGCCGTTATAGAGGTCGTATGAGGTCGTGCCCGCCGTGAAACCGCCGCCATAGATCCACACCATGACGGGAAGCTTCTCATTCGGCGATGTCGCCGGCGTCCAGATGTTGAGATAGAGGCAGTCCTCGCTGACGGTGAGCGCCGGCAAGCCAAGCCGGGGATTGGCGGCGCTGTTCTGCATGCAGGCCGGTGCGAATGCCGTCGTCTTCTTGATGCCGGACCATTTCTGCACGGGCGCCGGCGGCTTGAACCGCAGATCGCCAACCGGTGGGGCCGCAAACGGAATGCCCTTGAAAACGGCCAGATCGCCGTCGACAGAGCCCTGAACCATGCCGTCGTCGGTCTTGACCGGACCGGAGATCGCCGCAAAAGCTGCATGTCCGGCCATGACCATCATGCAAACGGCGGCCGTGAGATTTGCCAATCCAAGACGCTTCATGAAGAGCCTCCCCTATGGATAATCTTAAGTGATAGAGCCCTATATCGATAGAAAATGACAACGCCGCCGGACTTGTGAATCCTGACGCAACCCGGCGGCGGCGCCTTCCCGACCGTTAAAAGCTGCAAGATGCAATATTATGCGGTCAAGCCTCAAAGGCCGGCATCGCCGACGCCGGCCGGACGGCGAACGGCAGAAAGTAACGCGTTTCTCCTGTGACTCCTAAATTGACGCATGACAAACGCAGCGCTGCTTCAGAGGCATTCAGAGCGTTTCACCGGCGGCCCAAAGCCTTTTCATCCGCCCCAAGGCTACGCTGCGTCGATCCTTGAAACTCGATTCCTTGGGAGAAACGCGATGAAAAGAATATTCGGTCTCTCGATAGCGATGCCAGCGCTTTTCGCCAGTTTGGCCCTCGCCGCAGCGGCGCAGGCCGAACGGGCCAGCACCCTAAACGGCGGAGAACCGAGCACCGTCGTTAAATATTACGATCTCGATACCTCGACATCCGCTGGGATGCGGGAACTCTATGGCCGACTGCAGCGCGCAGCGCGGATCGTATGCCGCAGTCTCCGTCCCTCGTTCTACGTATCGCCGGATCTGTATGAAAAGAAATGTGTGCGGGCCGCGATCGACAAAGCCGTGAGAGGCGCCAACAAGCCAAGGCTTACCGCCATTCACGACGGTCAAATCGGCGAAATCGCCAAACGTTGACAGGCCGTTTGCGTGGGCGGGACGCCTGGTCCCGCCCGGCATCCCGCTAATTCAACGGCACTGAAAGTCGCTCTTTCCGTTCGGCCGGCAGGCCTCGGGCCAGCCATATGCCCGCCAATAGGCCACCAGTCCCAGGTCCTGAACGAGTTGCTTGAAGTCGGGCAACCGGCGCATCGTCCGAAAAACCGGGAACCAGATCGTGGCGATCCTCAAGGTGCTTTCGTGAAGCTCGCCGCTCATCACGCCGAGCGCGAATTTTGGATCTCCGAAATAGGCCGCCAGAACAGCGATATGCAATCGGGAATCGGGTCCCTGGCTGGCTTCGTCTCCGTGCCAGCGTCGAAGCTCAAGCAAAACGTCCGGGCGAGATTCGAATTTGGAAAGGACCGCCCGGAAAAACGGCGCGTCCGGCGATGACATTGCAGCCAGTCGTTGCAGTTGTCGCTTCACGTCCGGCGCGGCACCACCGCTTGCCTGAGCATATAGCCTGTACTCTTCAATGCTTTCCCCGTCGACGCCGAGATCGGAGCCCCGATCTATCTCCGCCAAGGCGTCGGCTCGCCGCCCTTGCGCGATAAGAAACCAGGATCGCCACGACGAGATCAACGGACGGAAAGGGTCTAGACGTACGCTCAAGTTTACATAGGTCAGGGCGCGGTCGATACGGCCGGACCGGCCCGCCAGCGTCGCATAGGCCAAGAGAGTACTGGCGTTGTCCGATAACTCGAGCGCTGTGGCATGCTCGGCTTCCGCACCAAGCCAATCGTTATGCGCCATTGTCAGTTGGGCCAGAATCGAGTGTGCCTCCGCCAATTTCGGATCGAGCTCCACGGCATGGCGGGCCACCTGATAGCCTTTGTCCAGCAAATCGAGAGCGTCCTGCCTCACAGCCCCCCAAGAAGCCTGCCCATAGGTCAGAGCCAAGGCGGCCCACGCGGCCGCATAGTTCGGATCAAGTTCGATGGCTCGATTGAAAAGGACGATCGATTGCCCGAGGTTCCTGCCGTCTCTCAGATGAACGGACCCGGCGAGGAAGTTGTCATAGGCTTCGAAATTATGCGTACCGACGCCTTGCAGCAGATTCCGCGCATCGACGCCAAGCGCGATGCTTAGAGCGCCGGCGACCGCCTTAGCAATCTCATCTTGAATCGCAAAGATATCTCCTGATTCTCGTTCATAGGTTTGAGACCAACGCTGGTATCCGCTGGTCGTATCAATGAGCTGGGCGGAAATTCGCACGCGGTCGCCTTCTCTGCGAACGCTGCCTTGAAGAATGTTGGACACGCCCAGCTTCCGTCCGATTGTTTGCAGGTCGTCTTTCGTCCCCCGAAAAGAAAAGGATGACGACCGTCCCGCGACAACCAGACCCTCGAGCCGCGACAACTGGCTCTGTAATTCCTCCGCAATACCTTGCGCGAAATATGCCTGATCGCCGCCGGGGCTCAGATCGGTGAAGGACAGAACGGCCACCGACGGCTGCCGGGATGGCGAGACAGCCGATGTCTCGCGGCCACCGCCGGCAGATCGATCAAGGTGGAAATGGCCGTTCAGCAGAACGACCGTCATTATTCCCGACATCGACACCGCCGAGAGCCAGAAGGCTGCGCGCCAGGAGAGACCTCTCCAGCCGCGCCGACGGAGGCGAGATCGGCGCAACGCCGAGTCGACGCCAACACCGGCTTGCGATCCGTCCGTCACCCGCTTGACGACTGGAATGAAACGATAGCCCCTGCCCGGAATCGTCACGATGAAGTGATGATCGCTGGGCGACTCGCCCAAGGCGCGACGCAAGGCGACGATGCACTGGCTGAGATTGTTCTCTTCGACGACGCTGTCGGGCCATACCGCTTCCATAAGCTCTTCTTTATGAAGCAGCTCACCCGCGTGCTCGACCAAGAAAAGCAGCGTGTCGAACGCGCGCGAGGTTAGCGGCACGGGTTCGCCGTCGGCGTTGAACAGAAGCCGTTGATTGGCGTCGAGAAAGAGACCTTCGAATTCGAAGATCTGTCGGTCCGGTGCCGAGCTCATGGCTCTGCCTCACACGATTTCAGAATGATTCACCGCCGACCAAAGCATCTTCATGCCCGATCGGATCACTCTACTCGTGTCTCGAAAGAGGCACGCCCCCCCGTGGGAACGCGAGCTGATCAGAACTCAATCCGAAAGGATGGTATCATGAATACGACTTTCCGAAACACAATCGCGGCATGTGCGCTTGGCATGGCATGCGGTTCCGTTGGACCGGCACTGGCGGGAGATGCCGAGAAGAGCAGCGACACCAGCAACTTAAGATACGTTGTGACGGTGACGGCCGAGGACTTGTCGGATTCTCGGAGCGTTGAAGGGCTGTACAGCCGGATCAAAACCGCAGTCAACGCGGCCTGCCGCAATGCGATTCCGATCACGAACCCGGCCACCGCTTGGCAATTTCGAAATTGCATCAGTGACTTGACGGATGACGCCGTCGAGCAGGCCGGGCAACCGCAACTGTCTTATATTCACGAAAATCGTGACGTCGGCCTTCTCGCAAGCCGGTGAGGCTAACCACGCAGGTGAATTGAGCGCCGCGGCCTATCAATAATCCGTGATAACGCGCGAGAAACCCGCAATGTGACGGATCGAGACGCACCATATCCGGCCAGGCGTCAACTCAACAGACAAGAACAGCCTCGCCTGAACCGGCGGGGTTGTTGCTTATGCTACAAGATCGAGACCGTCTTCGCCGGCCGGGCCGGCTACGTGACGCGGACATGATCGGATCGTCCCGCAGGAGGCACGGTTGGTCGCGACCCCATCGTCCGGCGGCGATGCGTGCGCGTTTAAGCCGGGGCGGCCACTGGACCGACCGGGGCATTCACTTCCATGATGCGATCGGCTGGAATTTGCAGCCTATCCGCAGCTTCCTGAATGGACTCCGCATTAGGCGCCTCGTACAGGCAATAGGTCTTCTTCCGGTCCGCCGACAGGAACGAATACAGCCAGGAAATGCCGGCTTCGTCATTGACACGTTTGATGTCGGGATTGTTTCCGTCGAGTTCTATAGCCTCGGCGAAATTTCGCTCGATGATGAACAATGGCATGACGTCCTCCTTCAATTCTCTCGACCAGCGCACAGCATTCCATGGCTTTAACAAACAGGCTGGAGTTTGCCCCACGCATCAATCTTCCGGAGCAAGCCGGCCATACCGACCCGCCGGGCGATTTCCCGAGCCTCCCCGACGACGCGCCGCGAGGAGGCCTCGTCGCCGGAACGACAGCCCAAACGTCCCAACTCGAATTTCGTATGCGCCAGCCAGGGGGGAGATTGGGCGGCCTCGCTGCGGTCCAGCGCCTGCATAAAATGGCTTCGCGCATCCTCGGGGCGGCCGAGGAGTTCGGCCAGCAGTCCCAGGAGCCGATCAGCCGGCCCGAGGCAAAGCGCGGTCGGATGAACGGCCATCTGCCCGGCATAAGGCAGCAAGGCCTCATAGAGCTCGCCGGCTTTTTCCCGGTCGCCCAGCGCGGCGCAGGTCTCGGTGAGATAGGTCAGCCGGGGCACATAGAGCGCCTCGCGGGGGCCGCCGGAAACCCCCTTCGAAAGAGCTCGATCGAAACACTCCCGAGCCTCGGTCAGCCTTCCGATTTCGACATTGAGTATGGCGAGACCGGGAAGCCAGACGGAATGCGGCCGCGCGCGATCCAGTCTCCTCAAAAGGGGCTCGACGTCCTCCAGACGGCCGAGTTCCCTGAACAAATGGAACATCTGCGCACCGAGGATTCCATTGGCCGCGTCGTCATCGACCATGCATCCATAGTGGAAGGCTTCGTCCAGAAAGGCTTTCGCGTCCGACCAGCGTCCTTCGATAAACGCACATTGAGCCTTGCCCCCTTCCAGGACGGCCCGAAAGAACGGCCTTCTATCGGGGGACTGCTCCATGTCGCCTATCAGATCCTTCAGACGCGTCGTCGCGCCCGCTTCCAGACAATTCAGCAATAACCATCGCCGCGCATCGTTCGAGATATATTCAGCGCTAAGCTTTTCGCGTTCCGAAACAGACGCCTGAATCACGGAAGGGATCGCCTCCACGGCCTGCTCGGCGAGATCGACGCGTTCGGCCAACGTTTCCGGCCGTGATCGCAGGACGAGGGCAGCCCAGCCCAAGGTGTCGCAGATCACCTTTGCGTCACCACTCTGTTTGGCAAGGGCAATAGCCCTGCGGACGACATCCGGTGCGAGATCCTGTTCGCCAAGCCCATCCAATACGGCCGCTTTGCGGGCCAGAAGCCGCGCCTGATTCTTCAAATCATCCGGATCAAGAATACTCAGGGCGTAGTCGACATGATCGAGCATTTTCTGGCTCGGCATCGGCAAACCGGTAAACACATAGCGATAGGTCGCCTCCACCAGACAATCACGGTCGCCCGTCTCCCGAGTCAGACTGATGATCGTGTCCATCCGGTCCACATGCTCGCTCCAGGAGATGCCGAGATTGGCCTGGGCATCGGCGATCGCAAGCTGGATCCGTGCTTCCTCGGATCGCGTGTCGCGCGGATCGAGCGAAAGAAGCCCAAGCGCCAACTGAAAGTACCCGGCCGCATCCTCATAGGCGACGATGCGTTCGGCGTGGCGAGCCGCCGCCAGCGCCGCCGCTACGGCTTTATCGATATTCCCAGCATGCGCGGCGCGATGATGGTGGCGGGCTATCTGCCCGAGATACGGCTCCGTGTTATCGGCATGCAGTTCCTCCAACGCCCGGGCGACATCGCCGTGGAGCCTGACCCGCCTGGATAAAGGCAGTTCCTCGTACAGAGTCTCGCTGATCAGGGCGTGGGTGAACTGGAACCGGCCCACCTGATCTGTTTCGTCCAGGATCGCCGCGGCAATCGCTTCTTCGAGCAACGTCAGGATCTCCATGGAAGACCTGCCCGCCACCCGCTCCAGCTGAGGAAGTTCGAAGACGCGGCCAATGACGGCCGCCATGGCCAGAATATCGTTGCAGGCCGGCGAAAGCCGATTGAGCCGGCGCCCGACCGCTTCGCGAATGCCATCGGGGACACGAACCTCGATACGACCGCCATTGGCGCCCGACAACTCCTCGGCAACGCTGCGCGCGACTTCGTTCACGAAAAACGGGTTGCCGTCCGTCTGCCGGTAGATTTCATCAACCAGACTTTCCGACACGGACCGGCCGATGACCCGTTCCACGATCTCCTGCACACCCGCTTTTTCGAGCCCCCTGAGGCGGACGCGCCGGACCTGCGCATCCCGCCCGATGCTGCCCAAAGTCTCGAACAAAGGATGTCCGCGCGTGACCTCGACATTACGGTATGTGGCCACAATGAGAAGGCGATGATTGGCAAGGTCACGGGCCGCAAATTCAAGGAACTTGAGCGAAGGAGCGTCCGCCCAATGCACATTGTCGAACAGGATCACCGTCAGGCGCGGCGCGGTGCATTCGAGCAAGCGTGTCAGCGCGGCATGGAACAGCATCTGACGGCCCGCGCCCTTGTCCGAACGACCCGTGACGGGCATACCGCCACGGGACACAGACGCCCCCAAAGCCTGCGCGTCGACGGCCAGCAGGTTTGACAATTCAGGTTTGCCCGCCAGTTGTCCCGCAGCTTGCATGATCTGCAACCACGGAAAATATGACGGCGAGCCCTCTTCCTCATAACACCGGCCGCAGAGAACGGCGGCATCTGCATCGGTCGCTTCCCTCATCAGCGTTCGCAGCATATGCGTCTTGCCGATGCCCGGCTCGCCGGTCAGCAGGACGATGCGGCCCTCGCCCCTCTCGGCCGTTTTCAAGTCTTGCCGCAGCAAGGTGAGTTCGTCGTCCCGCCCGATTGTCAGTGCGGGCCAGCCGCCAAACGCCGCAGCGTTTATCCACGAATAATCCGGCTTGCCGTGTGCGGTTTCACGCTCTGCCGGCCTCTCGGCAGGCTCCGGATCCGGAGACACGCTGTTTACATCAGCGACAAAGCGAAATCCTCGCCCCGGGATCGTCACGATGAACCGATGGTCGTTGCGTTTTTCGCCGAGCGCCCGCCGTACCGCCGCAATGCTTTGGCTGAGATTGTTCTCCTCGACCACGGCATTCGGCCATACCGCATCCATCAACCGCTCCTTTTCGAGCAGCTCACCCGGATGCTCGACCATGAACAGAAGCGTATCGAAGGCGCGTGACGTCAGCGGCACGACGCCGCCGGCCGCATCGAATAGCAAACGCTGACGTGCGTCCAGGGACAGGCCGTTGAACTCGAAAATTCGTCCACTCGATTTCTCGGACACCGCTCCTCTTCCCACCGTTTCAGAACAATTCACGGGTCAGCCAAAGCTTTTTCAGGCCCGGTCGACCCATTCTGACTGTGTTCCGCGAGGGCCGGACGCCTGAAGGAACAAGAGGCAGCTAAAGCCAATACAACTGATCGAAGGAGACACGTTATGTATACAACTTTTCGGAAGGTGATGGTAGTGCTGGCTTTGGGCGGTGCGATCGGGTCTTCGACACCGGCCCTTGCGGGCGACGTAAGCGTACAGACACGAGGTTACGAGCGCGAATATCACGTTCAGATTTCGCAGCAGGATCTCGCTGATACAGCGCACGTTCAAGGCCTGTACAAACGAATTCAGCGGGTCGTGAATAAAGCCTGCCGCGACGTGGTCTCTATCCGCGATCTGCGCGGATTCAGCTATTGCCAGCAGACCCTGACCGACGACGCCATCGCGCAGGCGGACCAGCCCGTTCTGACGGCGCTGCACGAAAAATCCACCACCACGCGAATCGCAAGCCGCTGAGCGAGCGAACCGCGGCGCCGATATTTTACAAGGCGCAAAGAAAAGCAGCCCCGCCGGATAGCGGCGGGGCTGCGATTGCGCCTGAAAAGCGCGATGGCCTTATTGGCCCTGCTGTGATTGCTGCATCTGTTGGCTCATGGTACGCATTTGCTCGGTCATCCGGTTCATTTGCTGCGTCATGTCCTGCATGCGTTCCTGTTCCATCTGACCGGCTCCGGCGCCGCCGCGACCCATCATCCTGTGCATCTGCTGCATCTGCTTCTGCATCAGTTCCATATTCTGCTGCATGATACGGATACGATCGCGCACGTTCTGGGTCTGATTGATCTTGGCAATGTTGGACTGAAGGTCATGATCACGGTCCATCATTTGCGAGTTCAGGCGATCCCGGTCACGGTCGCGATCCTTGTCGCCGAGCTTGTCGCGATCCTGGTCACGGTCGCGAAGCTTGTCCTGATCGTGCAGCTTGTCCTGATCGCGATCCAACGTGCCGCTGCGGGGCACGGTCTGCTGAACGCCGGCTCCGCCCGCACCGCCGCCGCCCCGGCCCTGCGCAAGCGCCGCGCCGGACACGAGGCCAAGGCCCAACACCGGCAGCACCGCCAGTGAAAGGACGTGACGTCTGATTTGCATCTTCTCTCTCCTCAAACATAAATAGTTTTGGTTCCCAGCCGACATGAAGTGTCCGCCATATCGTGCCTTCCCATCGTTGACGCTAATCAATTCGCAATAATGTGATCGACATATCCTCGCCCGGCCGCCATGCCGGCATCAGGGGCTCTTCCGAAAATCAGAATCCAGATTCGCCTTGTTGCCTTCCCGCGCCGGTATATGCTGTTAAATCTATTAAGGGGCGCGGATTTTCGGCGTTTAGGCACGTCGGCAGGCGATGGGGGACGCTATGTCTGAAGACGGAATTTCACGGAAAGATTTTCTCAGGCTTGGCGGCGCAAGCCTCGGCGCGATGGCGCTCGGCGCCGGTTTTGCCGCCGCGCCCGCTGACAGGGCGCGGTCGGCGACGCCGTCAGGTCGGCCGAATATCCTGTATATCTGTGTCGACCAGTTGCATTCGCTGGCGGACCTGCCCAAGGGCCTGCCGCTACCGACATTCGAACAGTTGGCGCATGAAGCGAGGAATTTCGAGCTCTATCACGTCCATCAGGCGCCCTGCGCGCCGTCGCGTTCGGTAATGTATACCGGCCAATATATTCAGAAGACCGGCGTCTACACCAATCCACCCGGCGAAAACGCTGTGATAACGCCGAAATCGCCGCCAGCCGTCGAGTTGCCGGAGAGTTTCCCGACTATCGGTAAGATGCTCCGCGAGCAAGGCTATTACACGGCCTATAAGGGCAAATGGCACCTGAGCGTCATCAATCAGAAGGCCGTCGCGGCGGCTCACGGCCGAGCACCGGATATGACCAAGAGCCTCGAGCCCTTCGGATTTTCCGATTACAACTTCGACGGCGAGCATACCGGACTGACCTGGGTCGGCTTCGGCCATGACGGCGTCATCGCGGCCGACGCCGCCAATCTTCTCTACAACCTCGCCAACGGCCATGCCCAGGGCAAACCCTGGTATCTGGCGGTCAATTTCATCAATCCGCACGACATCATGTTCTTCGACGCCGAAGCCGACCCGGCGGGTCTCAAGAAGGCGCCGTCCTTCTTCGGGCCGACATTACCGGAGCCGGGCATTCCGCTGTACGCGAAAAACTGGGGCTTCCCTCTGCCGAAGAGCTTCTACAAGGACGATCTCTCGACCAAGCCCTCGGTGCAGCGCCGGCTGGCCGGTATGGGAGAACTCGGCAAGCTCGGCCGCAAGGACGAAGCGACCTGGATGCGGTATCAGAACTACTATTTCAACTGCATCCGGGATGTCGACCGGCACATCAAGACGGTTCTCGACGCACTTGAGAAATTCGGCCTCGCCGACAACACGATCGTTATCGTCACCTCCGATCACGGCGAGCGCGCGGCGGCTCACGGCATGTTCGGCAAGGGCTCGGACCTCTACAAGGAAACCGTCCGCGTGCCGCTTCTTATCCGGCATCCGGACGTCAAATCGGGCGGCGCCACGCAGGCGCTCGCCGGTACATCGGATATCACGCCGACATTGCTCGCATTCGCCGGCCTGAGCGACGGGGCGCGGGCCGATCGCCATTCCTATCTCCACGGCGTGAACCTGAGCGCGGTGGTGGAAAGCGCCCGCGCGCGCACCGATCGGGACAAGCGCGGCATCCTGTTCGATTATATGACTCCCGGCCGGCTCCGGGCCGACCAGCCGATCCCGGAAAATTCGCCCCGCATTCTGATCCGTGGCGTCTTCGATGGGCGCTACAAATTCGGCCGTTACTTCCGGGTCACAGAACACAATGAGCCGAAGGACTGGAAGTCGCTCCTGACCTATAACGATATAGAGCTTTACGACACGAAGGCCGACCCCGACGAGATCGTGAATCTCGCCGCTAAGCCGGAAGCGCATAAGGACAAGATCCTGGCGCTGAACGATCAGGTAAACAGGCTGATCGACAGCGAAATCGGCAAGGATGACGGCTCGATCTATCCCGGCCCGACGGCGCGCTACAACACGCTGTAGCCGAGCGCCTACGGCGCAGACGCCGATTTTGTGATCACGTCGAGTTTCGCCTTCCACGGATCGGGCCCGCCGACCGGCCCTTTTTGCTCCGTGAAATTCATGATCGTGTCCTTGGCGGGATCGAAACGCGGCCAGTGCGGCAGGCCCGGACCGTTGGGATCACCCGTCTTCGCGAAATTCACCCAATAGCTATTCGCCGCCTTCGCAATAGCCTCGTCGTCGGGCGCGAGCGCTTTGCCGTATTTGGCCGCGACCGTATCGAAGACATAAGGGATCTCGCTGGCATGGGGAGCGCCCTGCCCCGGCTTGCGGATCGATTTGGCGACATAGGAGAAACGATAGTTGTAGGACGCGCGCCCCTGCTTCGCGACCAGCGTGGCAACGAGACGCGCGGGTTCGACCATCGTCCGGTCCATGGCCACTTCTGCGGCAACGGCCCGGAGGTCCCGCGTGCCGTCGGGATCGAACGCCTTGCGGGCTTCGTCCGCGTGATCGCCGAAGGTGGCGAACAATTCATCCTTGGTCTTGGCGAAGGAAAAACCGATATCCGCGCTGTTTGCCCCGATCAAGACCGGGACCGGAGCCTCCTTGCCGGCCCTGATGACGGATTCAGCCGAACCGGTGACGATCTTGCCATCGAGGATCGGTCCGCCGACATAGGTATCCCGGGCCTTGCCCATGGTCGCCATGTTGAGACCATCGAGGATCTTTTCGGCCGGCACGGCGCGCAATGCCTTAAGCGCGGCGGCATCGGTCCCATCGACGCCGACACTCTTCGCCAGTGCGACACCGATATCCTCGGCGGACGGTGCGCCATTCGCGCCCTTTTTGCTTAAAGGCCGAAGGCCCAGAAGAGAACCACGGCCGCCGCCGGACTCGCAGACCGCCTTGTTGAACAGGCCGCGCGCCTCGGGGCTGGTCAAAAGCGCCAGCACGGACGCCCCACCGGCAGACTCGCCGAAAATCGTGACATTGTCGGGATCACCGCCGAACGCAGCGATGTTCCGCTGCACCCATTTCAGCGCGGCGATCTGATCCATATAGGCATAGTTGCCAAGATCATCGCCATTCGCCTTGGCTTCCCTGGTCAGCGCCGGAAAGCCGAAAAAGCCGAAACGTCCCAGGCGATAATTGAAGCTGACCAGTATCACGCCTTGCCGGGCGAAAGCGCTGCCATCGTAAACCGCCGGCGACGAGCCGCCGTTCACGAAACCGCCGCCATAAATCCAGACCATCACGGGCAGCGGTTTGGACGACGCTTCGGCGGGCCGCCAGACATTGAGATAGAGGCAGTTTTCGCGCGGCGGCGTGCCGAGTGGCGCGGCATCGCTCGGAAAGGGCACCTGCATGCAGTCCGATCCATAGGAATCGGCCTTGCGTATGCCGCTCCAATGAGCCGCCGGTTGGGGCGGCCGCCAGCGCAGCGCGCCGACCGGCGGCGCGGCGAACGGAATTCCCTTGAAGGAAAGCACGCCGCCGGACACGACTCCTTCGAGCTTTCCGCTGTCGATGGAGACACCCTTGGCCGCTGGAGCCGCCATGACCGATCCGGCACTCGCGAGAAGCACGGCCGCGAACGCCGCGAAGCCAAATCGAAATACGCGTAAGACGTGACGGTATTGCATGTGTGATCTCCCCCTGCGTGCCCGGAAGCCCCCAAATGACAGCGCTATCATCACTCAAGCACGCATAATCGCGACGGTCAATGGGTGGCGTGATCATTTGGATGGTTTCGTTCTCATACCACCAATCTGCGACTCCGATAAGCTGATCGAGCACCTGGACGCGATCGGCGTGCCGTTCACACGGCTCACGCCGTGCCGGTATCACGATCATCCCTCACCCCATGTCCGGCTGGACGACCGAAAGGCCGCGTCGTCCGCCGTTGTGCTGCCTTCCAACCTGTAGTATGACACCGCTGTCATCCATTGTGACGCTGGCGAATGCGAAGGGGAAAAATCATGCTTGGCACGGGCCTGCCTATCGGACGCGGTCGAGTCTTGGGGATAGTACTGCTGGGCCTGGCGTCATGGGGATTCTCCCCCCTCGCCAATGCCGCGAATACGCCAGTTTACAAGGACCCGTCGAAACCGCTCGAAGCCCGGGTCGATGACCTCCTCTCCCGGCTGACGCTCGAAGAAAAAGTCTCGCTGATGGCGGGTGGCAGCGCGTTCCGTACCCACGCGATCAAGCGGCTGGGCGTTCCGGCGCTCAGCGTCTCGGACGGCCCCAACGGCGTGCGCTCCAACGACAGCGACCCGACCACCGCTTTTCCGACCGGCGTCGCCATGGCCGCCACGTGGGATCCGGATCTCATCCGGAAGGTCGGCGCGGCGATCGGCCAGGAAGCGCGCGCCAAAGGCATTTCCGTGATGCTCGGCCCGAACGTGAACATTCAGCGCACACCGCTGGCCGGCCGCAATTTCGAGGACTATTCGGAGGATCCCTATCTCGCCGGCAGGATCGGCGCCGGCTTCGTGCGCGGCGTGCAGAGCGAAGGCATCGGGACCTCGCTCAAGCACTTCGTCGCCAACAATCAGGAACACGAGCGCCAGCGCTCCAGCTCCGATATGAGCGAGCGGACGCTGCGCGAGATCTATCTTCCGGCCTTCGAACATGTGATCAAAGCCGCGCGTCCCTGGACGGTGATGGCGTCCTACAACCGCGTGAACGGCACCTACGCTTCCGAGGACCGCTTTCTCCTGAACGACATCCTGAAGGATGAATGGGGCTATGACGGCGTGGTGATGTCCGATTGGGGCGCCGTGCATTCGACCGTCAAGGCGGCGAAAGCGGGGCTCGATCTCGAAATGCCGGGACCGGGACGCTATTTTGGCGACCGGCTCCTGACGGCGGTGCAGGACTGGAAAGTGCCGACAGGCGTGATCGACGACGCGGCGCGCCGCATGATCCGGCTGATCCTGCGGACCGGCGTACTGGACGGAAAGCAACCGCCCAAAGGCGCACTGAACACGCCCGCGCATCAGGCGCTCGCCCGCAAGGTCGCAGACGAAGCGATGGTGCTTCTGAAGAATGATGACGACGTCCTGCCGTTGAACGCGGATCAGCTGAAGACGGTCGCCGTCATTGGTCCCAACGCCGACGCACCGGTGATCGGCGGCGGCGGTAGCGCCCATGTCGTCCCTTACGAGACTGTCACGCCACTCGCAGGCATAAAGGCCGCCTTGGGGAACAAGGTCGTCGTCTCCTATGTCCCCGGCGCAAAAAACGGTGCCACGGCGCCGGTCGCGGAGGCGCGCTATTTCAGCCCCACAAAAGCCCGCAAGGCCACCGGCCTGTCGGTGAAATACTACAAAGGCCCGGCTTTCAAAGGTGCACCCGTCAAAAGCGGGACGGACGGCACGTTCTACAAGATGGGTTTCGGCAACGATGTCGCGTCCAGGACCGGCGGCGACTTCTCGGCGCGCTGGGAGGGCTATTTCTGGCCGCCGCGCAGCGGGACCTACGATTTCGATCTTATCGGCACCGGCAATCTCTCGCTCGTCGTCGACGCCAAATCCATCGTCACGCCGGCCACGAAGGCCGAGCCGAGCCCGATCCTGAGCTTCCTGCCGGTCAAGATGCGCAGCGGTAAGGTCACCCTTCAGGCCGGCCGGGCCTATCCGATCCGGCTCGACTACACGGGCGGCGCGGGCGGTTTCCGCGTTCTCTCGCTGGGCATGCGCGCCCCGACCGGCACGATCGACCAGGCCGTCGCGGCCGCCCGCAAGGCCGACGCGGCCATCGTCGTCGTCGGCTCGTCGAGCGCGACCGAAACCGAAGGCCGGGACCGCAGCTCGATGGACCTCTACGGCAAACAGAACGCGCTCGTCGAAGCGGTGCTGGCGGCCAATCCGAACACGGTCGTGGTCGTAAATGCCGGCGCGCCGGTGACCATGCCCTGGATCGACAAGGCCAAGGCGGTTCTGCTCGCCTGGCTGCCCGGCGAAGAAGCGGGCAATGCGATGGCGGACATCCTGTTCGGCAAGGTCAACCCCTCGGGCCATCTGCCGGAGACCTTCCCCAAGCGCCTCAGGGACAATCCGACCTATCTGTTCTACCCCGGCACCCGCAGCGCCTATTACGGCGAGGGTATATTCGTCGGCTATCGCTATTACGACACCAAGAAGATCGCGCCGCTGTTCGCCTTCGGCCACGGCCTCTCCTACACGCATTTCGCCTATCGCGCTGCGTCGGTCAAAACCTCGGATGACGCCGACAAGCCGGTCGAGATATCGGCGACCGTCTCGAACGACGGGTCGCGCGCGGGACAGGACGTCGTCCAGCTCTATATCCGGGATGTGAAATCCTCGGAAGTGCGCCCGTTCCAGGAGTTGAAAGGCTTCCGGAAAGTCAGCCTCGACAAGGGCGCCAGCCGAACGGTCCGCTTCACCCTCGGCCGCCGCGCCTTCTCGTTCTATGACGGCCACCGCCACGCCTGGATCTGCGAGCCCGGCGAATTCATTGCGCGGATCGGCGGTTCGTCCCGCGATATCCGGCTCGAACGCCACTTCACGCTGGACAAGAGTTGCCGGCTCGCAAAAACCAATGGCTGAGCCGCCGTCGGCATTTGACCTTAAAGATGATTAGTATAGACTAACTACTTCCGTCGCTGGCCGGACCGGAGCGCGGACGGGGTTAGTGTGATTTTGTCCAACAGTCGGGACCAAACCTTCGGTGAGACCGCCGATGACGCAGAGGCGTACCGCCCGGGCAATATGCTTGTCTGCACCTTATTCAGCGACACGATCGCCCCGATAGCCCTGTACTATATGCTGCGGAGCCTCGGCGCCGAGGCGCTGGTCGCGCTTCTGGCCGGCAGCATGATACCGATGCTGCATGTCGTGGTCCGGCTCATCCAAAAGCGCCCGATCGGCCGCATCGCCGTCTTCGTGGCGAGCCTTTTCGTCGTCGCCGCCCTCGCCTCGCTGGTGACGGGAAACCCGCGGCTGACGCTCATCAAGGGCGGCGTGATCTCGGCACTGATCGCCGGCTGGATGACGGTCACGCTCGGCCTCGCAAGGCCCTTCACCTACCGGGTTATGCAAGAACTCCTGCCGTCGAAAAGCCGCCGCCTCGAAAACCTGTGGTACTATAGCCCGGCGTTTCGCCGGGTCTGGCGGCTGCTCGCCATCATCTGGGCCTGCGGCGTGCTGGCCGATTCCGCCGTGCGTTTCGCCACCGCCTTCACGATGCCGGTCGATGTCCTGCCGGCGTTCAATGCGGGGCTCGGCATCGCGACCTTCGTCATCCTTCAGCTGGTCACACATTTCGTGCTGCGCCGCCGCCGCATTTTCCGGATGATCTTCGCACCCTAGCCCCCGGCCGGCGGCCAAGACTGGAACGAAATCCGACCCCGCGCGTTTCTTGGGCCAACTGTCCTATTTCGGGACGGCAAAAACCGAAGAACCGACGGGAAAGGAAAACAATGCTCAGGAAAGCGTCGATCCCCACCGCCCTGCTGGCCGTTTGCATCGGTCTGGCAGGACTGACACTGGCGGCTTGCGACAGCAATGACGGCCCGCTCGAAAAGGCTGGCGAGAACGCCGATCACGCGATCGACAAAGCCGGCGATCAGCTCGACAAAGCCGGCGACAAGGCCGGCGAAGCGGCCCATGACGCCAAGCGCAGCATCGAAGACGGGACCGACTGACGGTCCCTACTCTGCCGCTTCCTTCGGCGCGGCGATGTAGTGCACGTCGCGTTGCGGGAACGGAATGCTGATGCCGTTCTTGTCGAAGCCTTCCTTGAACGCCTTGGTCAGCTCGAATTTGAGCGGCCAGTAATTGTCGCGGTCGCACCAGATCCGAACGACGAGATTCACCGAACTGTCCGCCAGCTCGCCGACCACCAGGAAGGGCTCGGGCTCCTTGTCGACCCGGGCGTCGGCATCGATGATGCCGCGCATGATCTCGAACGCCTTGTTGATGTCGTCCTCATAAGCGATGCCCATGACGAAATCGACGCGGCGCTTCGGATTGGTCGTGTAATTTCTGATGGTGCCCGCGATGACGGCGCCGTTCGGGATAACCGTGCGGACATTGTCGGGCGTGTTCATCTCCGTCGTGAAGAGATTGACGGCGCTGACCGTGCCGGACGCCCCGCCCGCTTCGATATAGTCGCCGATCTTGAAGGGGCGCAGGAACAGAATGAGCAGGCCGGACGCGACATTCGCCAGCGTCCCCTGAAGCGACAGGCCGATGGCCAGGCCGAGAGCGCCGAGGACCGCGATGATGCTGGCGGTCTGCACGCCGAATTTGGCGAGCACGGCAACGACCGTGAAGATGAGAACGGCGTAACGGGCCGCGCCCGATAAGAACCGGCCGACCGTATCGTCGATCCGTTCCGATTTCGACGTCGCCTTGAGAATCGTGCGGGAAACGATGCCGGAGACGAACCAGCCGAGGATCAGGATAACGATCGCGCCGATCACCGACATGCCGTAGCTCGTCACCAGATCCATGGCGGTACGCGTCACTTGTTCCAGTTCGTTGCTCATCGATGCCTCTCCGTCGGTATGAGGATGAACGGGCGGGTTGGAGGATCAGTTTACCCGCTTGGGCGGAAGGGTCCACATCAAGCCTTACGACAAGGCCGGGCAGGTGGATCACGCACGGCCGATGGCGCGAATACCGGAGCGCCAGCGGCTAAAGGCTTACGTCCTCGGGCAATGCGGTCGGCTCGTTCAGCGTATCCCGGACATACAGCACCTTGACCGCCACGAAGACCGCAACCGTCATGGGCGCCGCCAGAATCGCGCCGAGCGATCCAAACAGCAGCGTCGCCGCCGTGATGCCGATGATGATCACGGCCGGCGGAATGAAGACGAAACGCTGCTGAACCCACGGTCCCAACACATAGCCCTCGAAGATGTGGATCAGCGCATAGGCCGCCGCCGTGGCCAGCACGGTCTCCCATCCCATATTGAGCGCGACGAGCAAGGCAAGCCCGGCGCCGACGAACGGCCCCAGATACGGCACCGCTTCGGTAAACCCGGCGACGAGGGCCAGCACCGTGGGGTTCGGCAGGCCGAGCAGCAGCACCGCGATATAGGTGAGGATCCCGACGCTGACCATCAGGATGAGCTGGCCCAGCAGCCACATTTTGAGCGAGGTCCCGATCAGGTCCAGAGCCTCGCCGGCATGATCGCGCCATTGCGGGCGGAACAGGGCGACGATGCCGCGCCGGTAAAGCGCCGGATCGGCCGCCAGAAAAATCGCGCTGACGAGAAGCACGACCGTTCCCTCCGCGACGCCGAGGCTGAGCGACGCGACCTCGCCCAGCGAATTCGTGATGAGGGCGCTGCCGTTGTCCGACAGGCCGAGGCTCAATCCGCCCGCGCCATTCCTCTTGAGCATGGCGCTCAGATATTTCTCACCGTCGGCGACATGGCGGAACAGATTGGAGAACTGGCCCGAGATCTGCGCGCCGAACATCCATAACGTACCCACCACGAGGCTGAGGACGAGACAGGTGGCGACCAGCAGGCCCAGGCCGCGCGGCAGTTTCGTCTTTTGCGCGATCCAGTCGCTCAGGATCCCGAGCAGGATGGCGACGAGGATCGCCCCGAAGGCGAGCAGCAGAGCCGTCCGGACATGCCACAGGACGAACAGCAGCGCGCCTGACGCCACCCAGATAAATGCGGTGCGAAAGCTCTGCTGACTGGTGGCCAATTCGTTAGACCCGTTTTCGAGTATTGGTGCTTCGATGCCTCACAGAGCAGTAACGCCCCACGCCGCGCCCCGTTCCGCAAGCGGCCATGGAGTCGATATCGGGTTCGATGCCGGCCCGGCGATCGTGCCGGACTATTTCGCTGGACCGAGCGCTTTCCCGCTGCGGCGGACCGCGCTTCCCCGTTCATACCAGCCCTTGCTGGCGTTCACGATCTTCACGACCGACAGCATCACCGGCACCTCGATCAGCACGCCGACGACGGTCGCCAGCGCCGCGCCGGACGCGAAGCCGAACAGGCTGATCGCCGCGGCGACCGCGAGCTCGAAGAAGTTGCTGGCGCCGATCAGCGCCGACGGCGCCGGCGACGCAGTGCGCCTCGCCGGTCGCGCGGTTGAGCAGATAGGCCAGCCCGGAATTGAAATAGACCTGGATCAGGATCGGCACGGCGAGCAGCGCGATGATCAGCGGCTGGGCGATGATCTGCTCGCCCTGGAAGCCGAACAGCAGCACCAGCGTCGCCAGCAGCGCGACCGAGCGACAGCGGCTGCAGCCGGCCGAGCAGCCGCTGCAGGGCCGCCTGCCCGCCGCTGGCCGAGCACGCGCGCGCCGCATGATCTGCGCGAGGATGACCGGCACGACGATATAGAGCGCGACCGAGAGCAGCAGCGTCTCCCAGGGCACCGTGATCGCCGACAGCCCGAGCAGCAGCCCCACGATCGGCGCGAAGGCGAACACCATGATCGACGTCGTTCAGCGCCACCTGGCTCAGCGTGAAATGCGGCTCGCCGTCCGACAGGTTGCTCCACACGAACACCATCGCCGTGCAGGGCGCGGCGGCCAGCAGGATCAGGCCGGCGATGTAGCTGTCGATCTGGTCGGCGGGCAGATAGGGCGCGAACAGATAGCCGATGAAGAGCCAGCCGAGCACCGCCATCGAGAACGGCTTGACCGCCCAGTTGATGAACAGCGTGACGCCGATGCCGCGCCAATGCTCCTGCACCTGTGCCGAGCGCGGCGAAGTCGATCTTCACCAGCATCGGGATGATCATCAGCCAGATCAGCACCGCCACCGGCAGATTGACCTGGGCGATCTCGGCACGCGCCGATGGCTTGGAAGACGCCCGGAAGGAAGTGCCCGAGCGCGACGCCGGCGACGATGCAGAGCGCGACCCAGACGGTCAGATAGCGTTCGAAGGTCGACATGCGGCGTACCCATTCAGTTCTTCTGTCGCGGCGGGCGGCGCGCCAGCGACCTCGTCGAGGAAGTCGCTTCAGCGGCTCCAGTGCCGCGGGATTGAGCGAATAGCAGACGCGCGGCCGCTCGATCTCGCCGGTGATGATGCCGGCCGCCTTGAGGATGCGCAGATGCTCCGAAGTGGTCGATTGCGCCAGCCCGATCTCGTCGACGATGTCGCAGCCGATGCAGGCCTGCTTCTCATGCAGCAGCCGCACGATCCCTATCCGCGCCGGATGCGCCAGCGCCTTGGCGAGAACCGCGAGATCCTCGTTTTCCGGCTGTGCGCCTCCGACGCCGGCGCGGCTTCCCGAACCTTGAGAGCGGACATCATGGCCCCATTCATCGTTATTCGACGATTGACGATATTATAGCGCCGGAGCCGTTATGCAAGAGCGGAGGTGGAGCGGTGCGAATTTTCGGGTGGGCATGCCGCGTGGCCTGAACCGAGACGAATGTCCCGTGCGCGTGATAGGCTAACACCCCGCAGGAGGACCCGCCATGCTGGACGCCAGAACCATCAGCATCTCGATCGAACGCGACTGGCGCGAGGTCTATGAGGCGATCTGGCGGCCCGAGGATTTTCCGAAATGGGCCTCGGGCCTCAGCAACGCCTCGCTCGAGAAAAAGGGCGACGTGTGGCGAGCCGCCGGCCCAGAAGGCCCCGTCACGATCCGCTTCACCGGCCACAACACCTTCGGCGTGATGGACCACTGGGTCGATCCCGGCGGCGGCCGGATCGTCTACGTCCCCCTCAGGGTCGTCGAAAACGGAACCGGCGCGGAAGTAATGCTGACCCTGTTCCGCCAGCCGGACATGACCGACGCCAAATTCGCGGAAGACGAAGCATGGGTGACGCGCGATCTGGCGGCGCTGAAGAGGCTGGTTGAGGGGTGATGGGGCGCCCTCAAATTCAGGCTTGTCACCGCAGACGCCGCTACGCATTTGTGCAAGCATGGCCTTGTTCCAAGTGAGGTTTTTAACCGGGTGCGGTGCAGCGATTGGCGGCAAAGCATGATCCAAAAGTCCCTAGATGACATCACGTTGGCAGACATCAAGGCCCTCGTAGACGATGAAGCGCACGAGGGCCGCACCCTGGATTTCAAGTCGCAACTCAATTTGCGCACCGACGAGGAAAAGCGGAGAATTCCTTGGGGTGTGTTCTCCGCACTGGCCAACACGATTGGTGGCGATCTAGGTCCAAATCGAACATTCCTAAGTATTTCACATAGTCGCTGATACGTGATTCATAGGACTTCACTTTTGTCGAGGTCAGCTATCGGTGTGAAGCGTTATGAGTTTAGTAGCGATGCTGCTCAATGGGAGCGGATTGCTTCGCTACCTGGCAAGGCGGGCTTATCCGGGCCGGACAGCAGGTCTGACAACCGGCTATTCGTGGAAGCAGCGTGTTGTGGGTGTTGAGGTCGGGGGCGCACTGGCGCGTTCTGCCCGAGCGCTACGGCAAGCTCGAAGACCGCGCACAAGCGCCTTTTCAGCCGGTGGGCGGCAGCGGGGGTGTCGAAGGCGGCGTTCGACCAACCTGATCCGAGACCCGCGGGACAACGACTATCTGATGCTGGACTCCACCTTGGTCGAGGGCCCACCGAGCAGGCGAAGACCGGCCGCGGCTCCGGCTCGAGAAGGGGGGCCTCGATTCGGCTGCGGGGAGGATGTCTCCGAGGCGGACTGACCACCAAGATCCACATGGCCTGCGACAGTCTGGGCCGGCCGGTCCGGTTCCCATCTCGCCCCCGGCCAAAGCCGACGATATCTCGCCGCCCCGACCCTGCTTGAAGGGATGACTCACGCCGCGCTGTGCTGCGCTGACAGAGCATACGATTCCCAGCGCCCTGCGCCAGAGCATGGCCGAGATGCGGCACGTTGGCAGATGATTCCCTGCCGATGCCGCTCCGCCGCAAGTCCCGACCCCGCACCACCGGACGCTCTATCGCCTGCGAAACCACATCGAGCGCTGCTTCGCCAAGCTACAAGCACTTCCGCCGCTTCGCCACACGCTACGACGAGGCTCACCAGAGCACTTCCTCAGCTTCATCCACATGGCTGCCGGCATGATCATGGATGCGCTCGAACTGTCCGATTCCGCCCTAGTCATCGGTGTTGAGGGAAAGAAACGGCATCGCCGTCGCAGTTCCGCAGATAGAGCTTTCCGATCCAGATGCCGAAAAGCTCAGGCTTGAAAATATCCTGCGGGACAACCTGGAGCCTCGACTTCCGCACTGTCAGATCAAATGGGTGCCAGGAAGTGATAGCACGGGCGTCTTGTATCATTCGGACGCAGAAGAGTTGGGCCGCACCTCATCGGGTTACATACAAGAATTTAGGCCGTTTCTATGTCCGCAATAGCTCCGGCAAATACGCAGCTTGATGTGGCCGAGCTACGCGCTGCCTTCAACACCTCGGAGACCTTGGTTGAACGGATAAGGTCCTTCCGTAAGAGAACGAACATTGGCGCTTGAAGCTGATGATGGCGTAGTGCCTATGGAGGCCGGGGCAAAGCTACTATTCCACATCATCCCTATTTCTGGATTCGCTGGTCTTGAGACGGCCAAAGTGGATATCAAGGACATTCGGATCGTCCCTATGCGAGGTGCCAGCTTCAGCTCACTTCACACGCTTGAAGGAGTGGTGAGCTATACGGGCCGCGATGCCAGTGTACCGATACGCACATACACCCTTCTCTATCGCAGCGGGATCATGGAAATTGCGGATGTCGTGGGCTTCAGTGACCAGGATGGCTCGTTTGTAAACCCGACTAAATTGCCCGTGATCTGGTTGAGACCTTACCTACCTATTTTGGCCATCTTCGGAAGCTGGGCGTGGAGCCACCCTTCTATGCGGCCCTCACCCTTTGTTCCGTGAGGGGCTACTTGCCTTTTCTCCAAAACAGATCGCTACGTGATCTTCCGCGAGCGCCTCTTAGACGAGACACCTTGTCCTTCCCGGAGCTACAAATCGAGGACACAACACCGGCAGTCGAGACGGCCTTAAGACCGCTGTTCGACATGCTGTTCCAGGCATTCGGATTTACGGGAGCACCGTGATTTTGTCACCGTAACTCAAGATTTTCTTTTTACTATCAAATAGTTACGAAATCGTTGGCGCGCCGGACAGGATGAAACTGGGCACTGGGTAATGAATGTCGGCGTTTCGTGCTTGATTGGAGCGGGTCCCTAAAGTCCGGCAAACGCGACCCGAGACCAAAAGAAGCATATTATGTGCACTGTCACCGTAATCCCGTAATCCCCGCAACATCGCGGGTGTCATGAAGCTCACATCGATTTCGGCCTCGTGGCTTTGGGGGTCAATTCGTGCCGCCTCCCCCTAAAACTACTGTTAAACTACTATTTCTACTTGAAAGATTATATAGGACTGTATTATAGTTTCCTTATTTTGACGCAAAATCAGTAGTAAGGAGAGTACAATGCGAGAGACCCGATCCATCGAAATCGACTTCGACGTCCACAAGGCCATCGAGGCCGACCGGAAAAGCTTCTCCGAGACCGACAACGAAATACTCCGCCGCCTCTCGGGCATTGGCGGTCAGGCGTCAGCCCCCGCGGCACCGCCTCCGGCTGGTCGTCCCTGGTCCGGCAAGGGTGTCACCCTGCCCCACGGCACCGAGCTGCGGATGGAGTACAACGGGCGCCAATACACCGGCCTAATCGACAACGGCATTTGGCTAATCGAGGGCAAGCGGTTCAGCAGCCCCTCAGGCGGCGGCGTGCGGCGTTGCTCAATCGAAGGCAGGAGAGCGGGTCAGCCTAAACGGCTGGTCTTACTGGGAGGCACGGCGACCCGGCGAGATAAGCGCTGGACTGCCATAAGCCTTCTTCGCCCCTGATCTCCAAGATGCTCGGGGTGTTGGACGGCTAAGCCTAGCTCCCCCAGCCGCTCCCCCGAGCGAGAGCTCCTAGCGGCACCTTGCACTAACACATTGTTATATTGGAGGAATTTGGCGCGCCCGGCAGGACTCGAACCTGCGACCCCAAGCTTAGAAGGCTCGTGCTCTATCCAGCTGAGCTACGGGCGCGCAAATCTTGAAACTGGTTCTCCGGCGGGCGGAGACAGCGGCCGTGCGGCCTAGCGGAAATTGTCGGCGTAGGCCTTGGGATGGATGTGCCTCTCCCGCGCCTCTTCGATCTCGTAGGGGATGTTGTGCTTCTCGCAATAGGCGACGGCGGCTTCCTCGCTGTCGAATTTGAGCCGCACCTGCGTGCGCGTGTCGGCGGAGCTCGTCCAGCCCATCAGCGGGTCGATCGTGCGCGGCTTGTCCGGCGCGAATTCGAGACGCCAGTGGCGGGTGCCCATCCGGCCCGATTGCATCGCCGTTTTCGACGGTCTGTAGATCCGCGCCAGCATGCTCAAAAATCCTCCGCCCTGATATCCGAAACTCTACTGTCCAACATCTTGCTCAACCGTTTCCGCCGTCTTTGCCCGGCCCATCCGGCCCGCGCGCGGGCGAAGGCGGATGGTCGGGGCGAGAGGATTCGAACCTCCGACCCCCTGCTCCCAAAGCAGGTGCGCTACCAGCCTGCGCTACGCCCCGAGGCGCGGCGAAACTATGCGTTTCCCCGCTGTCTGGCAAGGATGCGCAATTCGGCCGTAAAATCAATCATATCTGAGCTGGGTCGCCTTGCCGCGGAAAACCCAGTAGGCATAGACGGTGTAGCCGATGATGAACGGCAACACGATCAGCGCGCCGATCAGCATGAACATCAGGCTTTCGGGCGCGGTCGTCTTCTCGTAGATCGTGAGCTGATCGGGCACGATATAGGGGTAGAAGGAATAGGCCAGCCCGGCGAAGGCCAGCACGAACACGCCGACCGCGCCGAGAAACGGCCGCCAGGCGCCCTGGTCGGGTACGGTGTATAAGCCGGCCGAGCTTCCGCCAGAGCCAGACCAGCAGAATAAGCGCCACGATCGGGAGCGGCGCGAGATAGGCCATCGCCGGCATCGTGAACCATTTGTCGAAAATGCGCGGGCTGACCAGCGGCGAGGCTGCGGAAATCGCCCCGAACCCGATCGCCACGAACCCGATCGCGCCGCGCGCCCAGCGAATTGCCCGGTGCTGCAGATCGCCCTCCATCTTCAGAACCAGCCACGTCGCGCCGACAAAGGCGTAGCCGATGGAAAGGCAGATCGCGGTCAGGCAGGCGAACAGCACGGTCGCGGCGGTGAATTTCAGGCCCATGATATAGAGCCCCAGCATGAAGCCCTGGGCCAGCGCCACGGCCAGCGAGCCGCAGAAAAACAGCCGGTTCCAGGTGCCCTTGCGCTCCGCCTTCACCTTGGCGCGGAACTCGAACGCCACGCCGCGCAGGATCAGCCCGATCAGCATCACGGCCACCGGCAGATAGAGCGTCGAGAGGATGGTGCCGTACGCGGTCGGGAAAGCGACCAGCAGAATGCCGATGCTGAGGACCAGCCAGGTCTCGTTCGCATCCCAGAACGGCCCGATCGAGGCGATCATCCGGTCCTTTTCGTCGTCCTGCGCGCGGGCGAACAGGATACCGACGCCGAGGTCGTATCCGTCGAGGCAGACATAGATCAGGATCGCAAGACCCATCAGTCCCGCGAAGATCAGCGACAGCCAGGTTTGCATGTCGTCCATCGCGCCCTCCTATGCCTTGCCCTGCGAGAGGTCCGCCGCCGCGGCCGCCGCATCCATCTTGGTCCGGTCCTCCGGGCCACCCTTGCGCGCGAGATAGAACAGCACCCCGATATAGGAGGCGAGCAGCAGCACATAGACGATGACATAGGCCGTGAGCGATATCCCGATCACCCCGGCGCTGACATTGGAGGCGACATCCGCCGTGCGCAAAAGCCCGTAAACCATCCAGGGCTGGCGACCGATCTCGGTGACGTACCAGCCGGCCAGCGTGGCGATCCAGCCCACGAAGGTCATCACCACATAAGTCCGCGCCAGCCAGCGCGTCGGCTCGCGCCCGCGCCGCATGACATACAGTCCGGCCCAGGACGCGGCCAGCATCAGAATGCCGAGCCCGACCATGACGCGGAACGCGAAGAAGACCGGCGCCACCGGCGGATGATCGGCCGTCTGGTCGAGGCCCGGCACCTGGCCTTTCGGGCTGTGCCGCAGGATCACGCTGGCGCCGCTCGGGATCGAGATCTCATAGTGGTTTTCGCGCGCCTTTTCGTCCGGCCAGGCGAAAAGCACCAGCGGCACGTGGCTGCGCGTGTGCCAGTTCGCCTCGATCGCGGCGACCTTTTCCGGCTGATATTCCAGCGTGTTGAGACCATGCTGATCGCCGACGAAGATCTGGATCGGCGCCAGCACCGCCGCCATGCCCACGCCGAGCCTCAGGGCGGCCAGCACCGAGGCGGAGCGCTCGCCCTTGAGCCAGCGATAGCTCGACAGGCCGGCGATCAGGAACGACACCGTCAGGCCCGACGCGATCAGCATATGGGTTAAGCGATAGGGCAGCGACGGGCTGAACAGGATCTCCATCCAGTCGCTGGCGTGAAAAACACCATCCTTGATTACATAGCCGGCCGGCGTCTGCATCCACGAGTTCAGCGCCAGGATCCAGAAGGCCGACGAGGCCGTGCCGACCGCCACGAGCGCGGTGGCGAAGGTGTGCATCCAGTTGGGCACCCGGCTCGTGCCGAACAGCATGATGCCGACGAACACCGCCTCGAGGAAAAAGGCGGTCAGCACCTCGAAGGCCAGCAGCGGCCCGGCGATATTGCTGGTGTGCTCCATGAAGCCGGACCAGTTCGTGCCGAACTGGAAGCTCATGGTGATGCCGGAGACAACGCCCATCGCGAAGGAGAGCGCGAAGATCTTCACCCAGAAGCCATAGATCTCCATCCATTTCGGATCGCCGGTCCGATTGGAGGCGAGCTTGACGAACAGCAGGAAAACCGCGAGCGCGATGCTGATCGTGGGGAACAGAATGTGAAACGAAATATTTGTCGCGAACTGGATACGGGCGAGCGTGACAGCGTCCATGGCGGGGCCCCGAATTCGGACGTCGAAGAGTCGGCGATTACCATACCTCTTATGACGTCATGCAGCAACGTGACACGCCGACGCAAGATCCGCGGCTACTGCTTGGATGATGGTTTGGGCGCGTTACCGAATATCTCGTGATGTACGACGTCGCCGGGCTTGATGCCGATTTTCGCCGCCTCTCCACCCTTGAGTTCCAGCACGCCGATCACCGCGCCGGCAGAATTGATCGGTGTCAGATCGCCGGGGATCGCGTTGGACGCGACATTGGCCACGCGGGCATCGGCATTGATGAAGACCATGTCCAGCGGGATAAGCGTGTTCTTCATCCACATCGCCACCGGGTCGGGATCGCCGAAATCGAACAGCATGCCCTTATCGGCATCCAGATGGGTCCGGTACATCAGGCCCTTCAGGCGGGAATCCGGCGTATTCGCCAGTTCGACCGAAAAGTGATGCGGCCCGCTCGCCGTATCGATCACCAGATCGGTATAGGCCCCGACCGGATTGCGCGGATCGGCATTGGCTTTCGGCTGAGAACCGCAGGCGGTCAGAAGACCCGTCAGCAGGAACACCGTAACGACGGAAAGCCGGGAAAGTGTGCGGTGAAGCGGACGGGCCCGCCGGGCACGGCCAAAGCGGGCGGCGCCCTGATGGTGTGAATTGGCGGTCACGAAATACCCTCCCCGCGCCCGGGCGCATGCGATCTCAATCGATACAAAACTACTCTGGCCGCGGCCGGTTCCGGCCGCAGCGGATAAAAGCGATCCGGCGCTGAGGCGGAACTCAGTCGTGACACGATGGAGACGTGTGGAGAAGCGGCGGGCGGGCCTTTTTCGGCCCCGGGACGGAAGGCGCCAGCCTACAGTCCGTCGATATCCGCCACCTGCGGGCCCTTATCCGTGTCCGCAATGCGGACCCGGATCGTTTGTCCCGGCTGAATCTCCACGAGCCCCGCACGACGCAGGGTCTCCATATGCACGAAAATATCCTGAGTTCCTTCCCCTCGGGAAACAAAGCCGTATCCCCGCACGCGATTGAACCATTTCACGGTCGCCTCAATGAATTCACCATCCGCCTCGAGCGGCGGACGGCTCCCCGCGTCACGCAACGCCCCTTGTTTGGGCGTTGGTGCAACGGCCGTGGTCAAATCCAGGTCCAGAATTTGCGTGACTTGCATCCCTTTCGGCCGTTCCGTCGCCTCGCACACGATAGTCGCGCCTTCCGGCACGGTCGCATGCCCGTATTCACGAAGAACCGAATGATGCAAAAGGATATCGGCAGCGCCCCCGTCGGGGATTACGAATCCATACCCCTTGACAGCGTCAAACCACTTTATCGTGCCCCGAACTTCGAATGCCTGCTCGGGTGCAATCGTCTCACGTTGGCTCGCCTCACCCATGCTGTGGTACTCATTTTCTACCCCGTACTGCGTGCAAAGAATAACATGGTTTACGTTTACTACCAAGCGAAGTGAGACACTGTGAACAGCCACCCTAACGCCTGAAATTGCTTGGGAATTTGCCGTTATCGAGGTTGTGGAAAGTAAAAAAGATGTGACCAAAATAACTGGTCAGACGCATCGCTTTGTACTATGAGAAAGACGCGTCGGGCTGGCTGGCGCGACTGTTGAAATCGCGGATCTGGGAAAAGGAGTTGGGGGATGACGCCACGCCTTAAGGTGTTCGTTTGCGCTTTGTCGGTGTTTTTTCTCGGCATAGGCAGCGCCGTGGCGGCTGAATCCGACATCCTCAACATCCACATGACCACGCATTTTCTCGGCTATGTCGCGATTGCGATCTTCATCGCGGCCTACGCGCTGGTCATGGTCGAAGAATTCACGCATCTGCGAAAGTCCAAGCCGGTCCTCTTCGCCGCCGGCGTCATCTGGGCGATGATCGCCTGGTATACCGCGACAAACCCGAATTACGGCCCGACCGTCGCCGAGGAGGCCTTCCGCAGCGTCTTCCTGGAATTCGCCGAGTTGTTCGGCTTCCTGATCGTGGCGATGACCTATATCAACTCGATGTCGGAGCGGAACGTCTTCGAGGCGCTCAGAGTCTGGCTCGTAAGCAAGGGTTACGGCCTGCGCAAGGTGTTCTGGATCACCGGGCTCCTCGCCTTTTTCATTTCGCCGATCGCCGACAACCTGACCACGGCTCTCCTGATGTGCGCGGTCGTGACCGCGGTCGGCGCCGGGAATGTCCGCTTCATCAGTCTGGCTTGCGTCAATATCGTCGTGGCGGCCAACGCCGGCGGCGCGTTCAGCCCGTTCGGCGACATCACGACATTGATGGTCTGGCAGAGTGAAAAGGTTGAATTCTTTCAGTTTTTCTCGATTTTCTTCCCTTCGGTGGTGACGTTCCTCGTGCCGGCAATATGCATGCACTTCGCCGTGCCGGACAAACAGCCGGATGCCAAGGGCGATCAGGTCTCGCTGAAGCTCGGTGCCCGCAGAATCATCCTTCTGTTTCTCCTGACCATCACGATCACCGTTCTCGGCCACCGGATGCTGCACATGCCGCCGGTTTATGGGATGCTGTTCGGCCTCTCCTTCCTGAAGATTTTCGCCTTCTATCTTCAGAAGGCCGAAAAGCGGATGATCCGCCGCGGCGAAATCAATGACAGCGTTCCTTTCGATGTCTTTCAGAAGATTGCGCAAGCCGAATGGGATACGCTGTTCTTCTTCTACGGCGTTCTGCTTTGTGTCGGTGGCCTGGCCACGTTCGGATATCTGGAACTCGTATCCCGCCAGCTTTATGGCGATATGCCGCATACTGTCGCCAACAGCATTATCGGTGTCTTATCGGCCATCGTCGACAATATCCCGGTCATGTTTGCCGTGCTGACCATGAACCCGCCTCTGGATCAGGGCCAATGGCTCCTCGTCACGCTCACGGCCGGCGTGGGCGGCAGCCTTCTCTCGGTCGGCTCGGCGGCCGGCATTGCGCTGATGGGCCAGGCGCGCGGCGTTTACACATTTTTCGGCCATCTGAAATGGACTTGGGCGATCGCGCTCGGCTACGTCGCCGGAATCGCCACCCATCTTTGGTTGAACGCGGACCTGTTCAGGCACGGACTTTGGGTCACGGGTATCGTCAAGGCGCATTAGACCTTTTCGTCAGTGGTCTCGAAGGGCCGTAACCGCCCGGGAAACGGAAACGCGAAACCAAACGCCGTCATACCGAGTTTGCTTGAAATTCCGACCGGAATTTTCCAATATCCCTCATCCAAAATGGGGGAGTACTCATGGAAACAGCATCCGAAATCTCGGCCGAACACTTATTGCTGGCGGCGACGATCATTCTCGCCGTCGGATCGGTCCTCGGATATTTGGCGCGGCATGTGCGTGCGCCCGACATCGTTCTTTTCCTGCTCGCCGGCATCGTGCTCGGACCGGACGTGACAGGCCTGCTCAACGTCCCGGCGACGTCCACGCTCTCCTGGACGATCTTGATCTTCACGGCGAGTTATATCCTGTTCGACGGTGGAGCGACCCTCGAACTGAAGGTACTCGGCAAGGTCTGGATATCGCTTGCGATCATCGTCACGGTCGGCGTCGGCGTCACGACCGTCATAACCGCCTATGCCGCACAATGGGTGCTCGGTATCCCCCTAACGGTAGCTCTGCTGCTCGGCGCGACCATGGCGGCCACCGATCCGGCGACGCTGGTTCCGGTGTTCAAGCAAGTTGAAATACGGGCCAAAGTCGCACAGTTCGTCGTCAGTGAATCGGCCTTCAACGACCCGATGGGCGCGATTCTGACCTTCGCCTTGCTCGGCATGGTGACCGGCGGTGCGGGTGCAGAACATATGTCGCTCGGTGGGGGTCTGGAGGAGCTGCTGATCGAGGCAGGCGTCGGCATCGGCATCGGGCTCATCCTCGGTTATGCCGCAGCCTTCTTCGTCGCCCATGAAAAATTCGGTTTTCTATACGAATATCTGCCACTGGTCACGCTGATTGCCGTCATCGGCGGGTACTTGGGCGCGACCGGCGCGCATGCGAGCGGCTTCATGGCGGCCTTCATCGCGGGTCTCGTGATGGGCAACATGCAGTATTGCGGGCTCAAGATGCGGCCCGGCGATCATGCGCGTTTCGAGGAGTTCGTCGGCACGACGTCGCTCATCTCGCGCATGTTCATCTTCATCCTGCTGGGCTCCCAGGTTAAGCTCGAACTCATCGCAGAATACTGGTGGCAGGGCCTCATTGTGGTCTTCGTCTTCATGTTCATCGCGCGGCCGGTCACTGTGCTCGTCTGCACGCTGCCTGACCGGCGCGCCAAGTGGACGTGGAAGGAGTTGGTCTTCGTGTGCTGGACCCGTGAGACGGGCGTGATCCCAGGCGCTCTGGCGAGCATTCTGGTCGGCGCCAAAGCGCCGAACGCCGATGTGCTCGCGGCCATCGTGTTCATGGCCATTCTGGCCACGATCATTCTGCAGGCCACAACCGCCAAATGGGCCGCCACGAAGCTCGACCTTCTGGTCCATCACCGAGAAAAGAAGGAACATGCCGAGGCCGCACATTAAGCTCTGTCGGCATTACGATGCGAAAACGAAGCCGGGCCTTGGCCCGGCTTCTGTTTTTTCTCCTCCGTTCCCGCTACTTTGCGGTATCTATCCCTTGTAATAGGATTACCCGGTGACGCGTTTACCAACATCCATCGACGAGACCATCGAGCTATTGGCCGGCGGCGACTATGTCGCCGACCGCGCCATGGCGACATCCATCTTTCTCGGCCTCAAGCTCGGCCGGCCACTCTTTCTCGAGGGCGAGGTCGGTAGCGGCAAGACGGAGGTCGCGAAGGTTCTCGCCAGCCAGCTCGATCGCAAGCTCGTAAGGCTGCAATGCTATGAGGGGCTCGATATCTCCTCGGCCGTCTATGAGTGGAACTACGCCCGCCAGATGATCGAGATCCGGCTGGCCGAGGCCGAGGGCGTCACGGACCGCGAACGGCTCAGCGAGGATATCTTCTCCGAGAAGTTCCTGATTCACCGCCCCCTGCTCGAAGCGCTGGAGCCCGACGAACGCGGCGCGCCGGTGCTGCTGATCGACGAAATCGACCGCGCCGACGAGCCGTTCGAGGCCTTCCTCCTCGAGGTTCTGGCGGACTTCCAGGTGACGATCCCGGAGATCGGGACCATCAAGGCGGCCCATAAGCCGATCGTCGTCATCACCTCGAACCGCACGCGCGAAATCCACGACGCCCTGAAACGGCGCTGTCTCTATTCATGGGTCAGCTATCCCGATGCGGCGCGCGAGCGCGCGGTTCTCAAGCTCAAGGCGCCCGACGCGCCCGAAAAGCTCACCGCCGAGATCGTGGCCTTCGCCCAGGACCTTCGCAAAGGCGATCTGTTCAAGCCGCCAGGGGTGGCCGAAACAATCGACTGGGCGAATGCGCTGGTCGCGCTCGACAAGCGGGAGCTGGATCCGGCGGCGGTCAACGATACACTGGGCGTGGTGCTGAAATATCAGGACGACATCGCGCAGGTGCAGGGGCCCGAGGCCGAACGCATCCTGTCGGAAATCCACGATAACGAGGTCCATGCCGAGGCCATGAAAGGCCAAAGCGCCTAAAGCCGGACCCGACGGAGCAACCATGCCGGGCGAACATCCGTTCCTGGCGGCGGCCCGGCCCAAGGGCGACGGGGCCTTCGCCTTCAATATCATGCATTTCGGCCGCGTTCTGCGCGCCGCCGGCATGCGTATCGGCCCGGGCCGGATCCTGGCGGCGATCGAAGCGGTCGAAGCGGCCGGCATCCGCCGCCGCGCGGATCTCTACTGGTCGCTCCATACCGTTCTCGTCTCCCGTACCGAGGAACACGAGCTGTTCGATCAGGCCTTCCGGCTGTTCTGGAACAATCCGGAGCAGATGACCAACATGCTGGAGCAGCTTGTCGGTGATGAAGGTCCGCGCGGCGACAAACAGGAAAGTTCCGAGGAAGTACGGCGCCGCATCCTCGACGCGTTGCTCCCCGAGCGCCCGGAGATCAAATCCGAGCGCCAAGCGCTGACGGAGCATGATTCCAGCGAAACCTTCGCCGACACCGACGTCGTCAAGACGATGGATTTCGAGGCGATGACGGAGCGCGAGCTTTCCGAAGCCAAGGCGATCGTCGCGAATATGCGGCTGCCGATCGCCTCGGTACGCACGCGGCGGCTGAAAGCGGCTCCCCGCGGCACGGCGATCGACATGCGCAACACGCTCCGCAACACATTACGCTTCGGCCATGCCGGCATAGCGCTAAGCTATGCAAAACGGCGGGAACGCGTGCCGCCCCTCGTCGTTCTGTGCGATATTTCGGGCTCCATGGCGCGCTATTCCCGGATCGTCCTGCATTTCCTCCACGCGCTGAGCAACGACCGCGACCGGGTTCACAGCTTCGTTTTCGGGACGCGGCTCACAAACATCACCCATCAGCTCAGGCATCGCGACGTCGACACGGCGCTCGACAAGGTGTCGGACGTGGTGCAGGACTGGTCCGGCGGCACCCGGATCGGGGAGTGTCTCAAGACCTTCAACAAATACTGGTCGCGCCGGGTTCTCGGCCAAGGCGCGGTCGTGCTGCTGATCACCGACGGCCTGGACCAGAACGCGGGCGAAGGCCTGAGTGAGGAAGTCGAGCGGCTGCATCTGTCCTGCCGCCGGCTGATATGGCTTAATCCACTCTTGCGTTATGCGGGATTCGAGCCCAAATCCTTGGGGGTCCGGGCTATCCTGCCGCATGTCGACGAATTTCGGACCGTGCATAATCTGGAGGCGCTTCAGGATCTGGCGGATGTGTTGTCAAAACCGGCACCGGCGGATTGGGCCCGGGGACGGATATCGATGGCGCAGACCAGCCTGAAGCCAGCGTGAGGATTTCATCATGACCGACACCCAAGACGCCGTGGATCACGAACATGTTCTGGAACAGGCGCGCGCCTGGCATGACGCCGGAAAGGGCGTGGCGCTGGCGACGGTCGTCACCACCTGGGGCTCGGCGCCCCGGCCGGTCGGCAGCCAGCTCGTCGTCAACGACTCCTCCGAGTTTCTCGGCTCGGTAAGCGGCGGCTGCGTCGAAGGCGCGGTCATCACGGAAGCGCTGGACGCGATCAAGGACGGCCAACCGCGTGTTCTCGAATTCGGCGTCAGCAATTCCCAGGCCTGGGAGGTCGGGCTCGCCTGTGGCGGCAAGATCAAGATCTTCGTCGAACGGCTGAACTGAGCCGGGGCGCACGATGCAGCAGGAAACACTCGCACAAATTCTGAAGGACAAGGCCGGCAAGCGACCCGCCGTACTCGCCACCATTCTGCAAACCGGCGAGGAGATTCTGTTCCATCCCGACGAGGCCGGCCCGTTCACGATCGCCGGGCAGGATGTAACATCCGAGCTGCAGGCCGCCGTGCGGGCGGACAAGGCCCAGACCGTCAATACCCCGAAGGGGTCGGTGTTTCTCAACGTGTTCAATCCGCCGCTGCGCATGGCGATCGTGGGGGCGGTACATATCGCCAGCCCGCTCGTCGCCATGGCCGAGATTGCCGGCTATGACGTGACGGTCATCGATCCGCGCCGCGCCTTCGCCACCGATGCACGTTTTCCCGACACGCATCTCGTGACCGACTGGCCGGACGAGGCGATGGATACCTTCCATCCCGATGCACGCTCGGCGATCGTCACGCTCACCCACGACCCCAAGCTCGACGATCCGGCCCTGGAACGGGCGCTGCGTACGCCGGCCTTCTATATCGGCTGCCTCGGCAGCAAGAAGACCCATGCCGCGCGTCTCGAACGGCTGCGGCGCATGGGCTTTTCCGACGACGAACTGACGCGCATCCATGGGCCTGTCGGCCTGTCGATCGGAGCGCGCTCTCCAGCCGAGATCGCGGTCTCGATCATGGCCCAGATCACGGATGTGCTGCGCCACGCGCCGGAACCGGAAGCCACATGAATTTCGGCCGGATCCCCGTCACGGACGCCGAAGGAGCGGTCCTCGCACACAGCGTGAAAACAGACGCGTTCTCCTTCAGGAAGGGACGGGTGCTGAACCGTGACGACGTCGACGCGCTCTCAAAGGCCGGTATCGGCACGGTGTTCGCGGCCCGGCTCGACGCCGACGACGTTCCAGAAGATCGGGCGGCCGACCGGCTGGCGCGCGCGGCTGCGGGCGATGGCCTGCGCGCGGCGGACGCCTTCACGGGCCGGGCCAATCTCTATGCGGAAAGCGACGGTCTTCTGGTGTATGACCGCGCGCGACTTGATGCTCTTAACCTGACGCATGAAGCGGCCACCATCGCCGCGCTGGAGCCCTACAGCGTCGTCGCCAGCCGGCAGATGATCGCGACCATCAAGATCATTCCCTTCTCGCTGCCGGGCGCGGTTCTCGGCACGGTCGAGGAACTGGCGCGCGACGGCGGCCCGCTCATGCGCATCGCGCCGCTCGCGCGGCATGATGTCGGCCTGATCGTCACCCGGCTCGACGGCCAGAAGGAATCGCTGATCCAGAAGACCATCGAGGCCATTCGGACGCGCGTCGAAGCGCTGGGAAGCCGGTTGGCCCATTCGGCCACCTGCAGCCATGACGAAACCTCGATCGCGGACGCCATCGCCGAACTGCAGGCGAAAGGCTGCCGCCCCATCCTCGTCTTCGCCGCGTCCGCCATTGTCGACCGGCGCGATGTGATCCCCGCCGGCATCGAGCGCGCCGGCGGAGAGATCATTCATTTCGGCATGCCGGTGGATCCCGGCAACCTGTTGCTCCTGGCCCGCCTGGGCGACACGCCTGTGATCGGTCTGCCCGGCTGCGCGCGCTCGCCCAAGCTGAACGGCTGGGACTGGGTGCTGCAACGTCTTCTGGCCGATATCGAACTGACCGGAGCGGATATCGCGCGAATGGGCGCGGGCGGGCTCCTCAAGGAAATGATGGGCCGGCCGCAGCCGCGCGAAGGCAGCACAGCGGCCGACGATACGGCGCCGATGGCGCCGGATATCGCAGCGGTGATTCTCGCCGCCGGCGCGTCGCGGCGCATGGGGGAAGACAACAAGCTGCTCGCCGAGATCCACGGCAAGCCGATGGTCGCGCACGCAGTGGACGCCGCGATGAATGCCGGCCTCGCGCCGATCATCGTGGTGACCGGGCATGAGGCCGATGCAGTGAAGGCCGCGCTCGGCGACCGCGATGTCGACTTCGTTCACAATCCCGATTACGCGGATGGCCTCAGCTCCAGCCTGAAGGCGGGCATCGGCGTGCTTCCCAAAGATCTGAGCGGCGCGATCGTCTGTCTCGGAGACATGCCGCGCATCACCGCGCGTCATCTCCGCAAGCTGGTCTCGGCCTTCGATGTGGAGGAAGGCCGGAAGATCATCGTGCCTACCCAGCGCGGCAAGCGCGGCAATCCGATTTTGTGGGCTTCCGAGTTCTTCCCCGAAATGCAGGCGCTGGCCGGCGACGTGGGAGCCAAGCACCTGATCGGCGAACATGGCGAAACCGTCTGTGAAGTCGCCCTGGACGACGACGCTATCTTCACCGATATAGACACGCCCCAGGAACTCGAAACCGCGCGGCGGGTGTCGTGACCACGATCGGCCTCTATCACAAGGAAATGTTGCGCCATGCCGCTTCGGCCACGGGCGCGGGACGGCTGGAAAGTCCCGACGCGAGCGTCACGCTGGATAATCCGCTATGCGGCGACCGCGTGACCATGGATGTGACGCTGAAAGACGGCAGGATCGAGAAGCTCGGTCACAAGCTCCATGCCTGCGTACTGTGTCAGGCCAGCGCGTCGATTCTCGGAGAACGGGCGATCGGACGCGATGTCTCGGACCTGCGTTCGCTGATGACCTCGGTCACCGCCTTGCTGAAGAATGGCGGAGACGCACCCGGCGAGCCTTGGCAAGACTTCAGGATCTTCGAACCGGTCATCCCGGAGAAGAACCGGCACACCTGCGTGCTGCTCCCCATTGAAACGCTGATCAAGGCGCTCGAGGACACGGCCGCCTCTTAATCGTCGAACTTCACCTCGAGCAGGGTGGAGACGACATAGCCTTTCTCGGTCGGATATTTGTCCACCAGGACCTCCAGCGCTTCCTGCGCCGAATCCGCACGAATCTCAACAAGTTGCTGGTCCGCCCAATAGTCCGGGAGATGACGGTGGTGCCGTCCTTCCTCGATGGCTTCGCGGACGAGCTGATTGAATATGGACGCCTCGAACTTTTTCGCCACGTCTCTGCTTCCAAGCTACCTGGGCCAACTCATAACCCTTAGTCAGTAAGGATTGATCACAAGTTAACCGCCATTTCAAAGTCTTCGGTCAACTCATTCTCGGCCGAATCACCTATTTTATTCACAGTCTGGGGATGGATTCCAATATGGTTAACGATAAATCTCGCAGGATTCAGGGATTCAGACGCCGTTACTTGCAACGGTTCTGAGCAATTTTTGTAAAACTTTATCGAATTGGGCAGAATGCGGCGTCTCGATTTGGGACTTTGTACGCGTAATCGGATCGGATATCGGGGCCACCTTCCGGTTTCGTGTGATGTTCTTAATTATTTCACGCGGAGTGTGAGCGTCATTGTGCCGACTGAGCGGGAATATCAGTTAGGGGGGCGGAGAGAATGGTAGCCGTACGGTTTGGCGCACGAACGATGCATGTCGGCAGGCAGACCGGCAAATCCGCGGTGCCGGAGGTGACCCGGGCCCGGCTCGTCGAGAACGCATTGCCCCTGTTCGCCCGTCACGGTTATGACGGCGTCACCACGCGAACCCTCTCGGCGGCCGCGAACACCAATATTTCGAGCATCGCCTATCACTTCGGCGGCAAGGAAGGCCTCTATGACGCGGTCTTCGCGCAGGTCCGAACGGATTTTCAGAGGTCCCTCACGCCGGCCCTGACCTCGCTCAGCCACGGCATCGCCGTCGCCGGGCGCAACAAGACGGGCCTGGCGCGGGTCATGCGGGAATTCCTCAACTCCTTCTTCAACGCGATGCTCGGCGATCCCCAGATGCAGGATCGCATCGCGATCGTCGCACGCGAATTCGCCCGACGCTCGGAAGGCTTCGGACTGTTCTATTCGGAAGCCGCCCGGCCGCTGCAGACGGCGCTGTGCAACATGATCGCGGCGTCGAACAATGTGTCGCCCGACGCGCCCGAGACCATCATCCAGGTGCAATGCCTTATCGGTCAGCTGGTCAGTTTCCTCGTCATCCGTCAGGTGCTCCTGACCCGGCTCAACTGGCACAGCTTCACGCCCGAGCGGATCGATTTGATCACCCAGGAGGCGACGGTGATCGCGCTGCGGGCTCTCGGCCTCGAAGACGCCGAATTGGACAATATCCGGCCTGCGGCGGGAATGCGGCCCGCCTGATCCGGCCAGCTATCGTGTTTTAATGCGCCTGATGCGGTAGCGGCGTGTAGCTGCCGTCCTGAAGTCCCATGAAATAGGACTGGATGTCCGGGTGGTTCACCGGCTCGCCACTGTCGTCGGGCACCAGATTCTGCTGCGACACATAGGCGATGTAGTGACTGTCTTCGTTCTCGGCGAACAGGTGGTAATACGGCTGGTCCTTGGACGGCCGGACATCTTCCGGAATTGAAAGCCACCACTCTTCCGTGTTGCTGAATACCGGATCGACATCGAACACGACGCCGCGAAACGGAAACAACCGATGACGCACGATCTGACCGATACCGAATCTTGCTTCGCGAATTACACCGTAACTATTCACGCATACGTCTCCCACTCCTACAGGGGTGAATCTACGCGCTGACCGCCGATCATTCAACCATGTGCGGCGCACCATTACGCGCCCTCCCCTCGAAAACGCCCGGAAATCCGGGAATCACAGACCGATTCGCGGCGATGTAAATTCATCCGGCCACAAACCGTTTTCCCGGCGAATCCGACGTTCGAAACGTGGATTCAGCCGCGCCGGGCCGAGATGAAAAATGCCACGGAATGGGCGGCTTACGCGTATCCCGCGCTTTTGTGATCGGAAGCATCGACTCTTCCGTTTGCCCGCCCGTGGAGGCTTGCTAACGTCAGTGAGGGAGAAAGCGAAACCGCGCGGAGAACAGGGCGAATGGCGCTAGCCAAATTTGCCGGGACGCGGCGGCGTCTTGCCGCCGGGCTGACGATGCAACAGCCCGCCTGGCGCAATCCGGACCCGAAAGCGCGCTATGACGCCGTCATCATCGGTGGCGGCGGCCATGGGCTGGCAGCCGCCTTTTACCTCGCCAAGATCCATCGCTTGCGCCACACCGCCGTTCTGGTGCGCGGATGGATCGGCGAGACAGGCTGGCAATTGCCGGTGGTCTATGGTCGCGGACCGGACCTCAAGGACACCGTCGGCCTTCACCACATGGCGACAACACATTATGCCGGCCTTGCGGGGGAGCTCGGCTTCGATCCGGGAACCGGCACACGCGGCGTGCTCGACATCGTCGAAGACGGCGTGGGCGCAAAGACTCAACGTTACGCGGCGGAACTCTATCGCCTGGCGGGCGGCGCGGCGACGAAACTGAACCACGAGGCAACGCTTGCCAAAGCCGGCTTGCTGAAATCGCCGGACGCATCCGAGCTACGCCGGTTCGACGCCGTTCATTACCCCGACGGTGGGATTGCCGATCCGGAAAGGCTGATCTGGGCCTATGCCCGCGCAGCCGACGCTCTCGGTGTCGACGTCGTGCAGAATTGCGACGTCAATTCGTTCGTCGTCGAGGGCGGAAAGGTCGCGGGGCTGGACACCAGCCGCGGCGAGATCGCTACGCCCGTCGTGGCGATTGCCGCCGAATCCCACGCCGCCGACATGGCAGCACTGGCCGGCTTCATGCTGCCGCTTCGCGCCCGCACGATCAACGCGATCGCGACCGAACCCTTCTCGCCCATTCTCGATCCTGTGCTTGTCTCCCGCTTGGCTGGGATAACCGCCTGTCAGATGCCCGATGGACGGATCGTGGCCTGGGCCCCTCCTGGCGACTATGCCTCCAACTCGCCATGGGGCTCGGGCCGCCAGACCGAACGCCTTTTGTCGGAGGCCGCCCGGCTCGTGCCGGGGCTTGGCGGCGCGTCCGCGACCCGGCGCTGGACCGCCCCGATCGATCTCACGCCGGACGGCCAACCGATCATCGGACGGGCGCCGCTGGACGGCGTGTTCCTGAATTGCGGTTGGGGCGCGGAGGGCTATGCCGCCCTTCCCGCCAGCGGCATCTCGTTCGCCGAACTGCTCGGCCGCGCCAGCATCAACGATGTCATCGCACCTTTCGCACCGGGCCGTTTCGCCGCCGGCGCATCGCTGCACCCGGCCATGACGCCAACCGCTCTCACGGCCACGGGGGCCCCATGCTTCTGATCCCCTGTCCACTCTGCGGGTCCCGGCCGGAAGCCGAGTTTTCCGGCGGCGCTGTATCCGGTCACGTCCGGCCCGGCGACGAACCACCGGCGAGCGAAGCCGCCTGGTCTCTCTATCTGTTCGGCGACAAGCCGGTCTCGGGGGCGCGCCGCGAATATTGGTGTCACGCCCATGGCTGCGGCCAATGGTTCTTGCTCACACGGGATACCGAGACCGGGGACATTCTGTCCGCCGAACGGCTCCCCGCTCCACCGATGGAAGGAGCCGGATCGTGACCCGTTTTTTCAATCGCCTCGCTTTCGGCGGCGCGATCGATCGGGCCAGGCCGCTGAAATTCTGGTTCAACGGCAAGTCCTATTCCGGCCTCGCGGGCGACACGCTGGCTTCCGCGCTGATCGCGAACGGCGTTCGCGAGGTTACGAAAAGCGTGCGGCACGACCGGCCGCGCGGCATTGTGGGCTGCGGACGCGAGGAACCCAACGCCTTCGTGCTGGTCGACGATGCGCAATCGGGGGAGCGCTTCGCGGCCGCAACCACCCTCGCCCTCTATGACGGGCTCAAGGCGCGCTCCGCACCCCGGCATGCTGCTTTCCGGACCTGGCCCGGGAAGACCGGCCGCAAGCGTAACGCCACTCCCGAACGGGCGGGCGGCTATGGCGAACCCGGGCGGGCGCTCGCAGGCCTGCCCTCGGAAAGCCGGGTTTTTCACTGCGACGTCCTTATTGTCGGTGGCGGTGCGGCGGGTCTGGCTACCGCCAAAACGGCGGCCAGCGCCGGCGCAAAAACAGTGCTGGTCGAGACGGAGGAGACATTCGGCGGCGCGCTTCGATGGGACGACGTCATCGTCGACGGCGCCTCGGCGCGAAACTGGCTCGCATCGCTTGTCGATGAACTGGCCGCGTTGGAGACCGTGACGCTGTTGCGCAACGCGACGGCGACGGGCTTTTACGAACAGAATTACGTCCACATCGTCGAACGGCTCGGCCCGGTCGACCCAACCGCGCCACAAGACCAGCCAAGTGGATTGCGCCTGTGGAAGATAAGAGCGCGTCACGTCGTGCTGGCGACCGGCGCGATCGAGCAGATCATGGTCCTGCCGAACAATGACCGGCCCGGCGTAATGCTGGCGGCCGCGGCGCGGCTGTATCTCAGACGCTTCGCGGTTTTGCCGGGCCGCCAGACGGTCGTCGTCACCAATAATGACAGCGCCTACCGCACCGCCATCGACTTCGCCGAAATCGGCATCCGCGTTATGGCTGTCGTCGATATCCGGGCCAATCCGCAATCCGCTTTGCCGAAAGCCGCCCGCAAGCGCGGAATCGAGATCGTCTCGGGCAGCGTCGTCTCCGCGATCAAGGGGAAATCTCATATAACGGGCGTCGTGATCAGTGACGTGGACGAGCGCGGCCAGCCACGCCAGCAGGGGAGCCGCGACATCGACTGCGACCTCCTTTGCATGTCCGGCGGCTGGAACCCCGATCTCGATCTCTTCAACCAGTCCGGCGGCACGGCGAGCTATGAAGAGCCCCTCGCCGGCTTCATGGCGGACGATCATCCCGGACCGGTCTCCGTTGCCGGCGCGGCCGCCGGTCACGATCTCACGCGCGACTGCATCCAGAGCGGTTACGAAGCCGGACGTCACGCGGGGGAATCCCTGAAAAGCGGCGTCGCGGTCATGCCGCGTCTACCGGCGACCGACGAAGACGAGCTCCTGCCGCCCCGCGCCCTGATCCGCCGCCCGGGCATCTCTCCGAGGGCCGCCGCGGAACACTGGATCGACCTGTCGGCCGATGTAACGCTCGCCGATATCGACGATGTGATTCACGACAATCAGCGCATTCTGGAGCATGTCGCCGGCCGAACCGGTCTGCTGCGGGGACCGGACGACGGTCTTAGCTGCGCACTCAGCGCCCGGGTCATGTTGGGCGACACTGCAGCGCTGCCCCCCGACGACCTCGGGGAAAGGCCGACCTGGCGCCTCGGCCTCGCCCCGCTTCGCGCCTTCGCGCCGCAGGACTGTCGCCGGACCCGCACGCTGGCGATCCGGCAGACGCATATTGAAACCGGAGCGATCTTCGAGACATACGATGGCTGGGTTCTTCCCGCGTGCTACGCCGGCGAGGATGAACAGGGGCCGGCTGCCGCCCGCCGCGAAGCCAAAGCGGTGCGCACCGCGGCGACGCTGTTTGATCGCTCGGCCGAGGGAAAAATCGATGTCGCCGGAGCGGATGCCGTGACGTTTCTAGACCGCTTGGTGACTGTGGATGTCGACAAGATGACGCCCGGCCAGATCGAGCGGGGGTATATGCTCGATGACGCAGGGATGATCATCGATGTCTGCCAAGTCGTCCACCGAGGGAACTCGTTTCTGCTGCTCACGTCGCTCGGTCGGGGTGAGGGGATCGCGCAGTGGCTTCAGCAATGGCGGCAACTCGTCTGGCCGGATCTCAAGGTCTTCGTCACCGATGTCAGCGCGGCTTGGGCGACGCTGTCGTTGGCCGGACCGAAGGCGGAGGAGGTGCTCGCCGCCATCGGGATAAGCGGCGACCGGCCCGCTCCGATGACTTGCAGCGAGACGACGCTTCTGGACCATCCGTGCCGGATCCTTGCCGCCGATGCTCTGGACGTGCCGAATATCGACATACAGATGCGGACCGGCACGGCCGCGCTTTTCTGGACTCGGCTCCTGGCAAGCGGCGCGGAGCCGGGCCTGATGCCGGTCGGCCTTACGGCGCGGAACATGGCGGAAGTGAACAATGGCGGCCTGCCGCTCCATACGGCGTATAGCGGCCGTTGGTCGCCCGTCGATCTCGGACCTGTCGACGCGCTCAAGACCAAGGACGGGGACTTCGTCGGCCGGCGTATGGCGCTCCGGATTGCGGAAAGCGGGACCGTCCGGCCTCAGCTTGTGAGCCTGATGCCGGAAGATCAGGATCTGGTCGTGCCCGCCGGCGCATTGATCACACGGGACATCGCCGGGCATCGGCCGGCGCGACCTTCCGGCTATGTGATGGCTGGTCATATCAGCCAGAAATACGACCGCGGCGTCGCGACCGGTTTTCTGGATGAAGGCCGCAAATTCCTCGGCGAGACGGTGACCGTCGTCTTCGACGGCAAGGCTTATCCGGCGCACGTTATGACCGAGCGGGCCGAAACGGAGGCCGTCGGCGATGACTGATCTCAAACGCACATCGCCGTTGCGGCGGCACTGGATCGGCGTCGTGCCCGCCCGTGTGAGGTCGGACACGCTGTCGATTGAGGAAGTGCCGTTTCTCGGCCGAGTGCTGCTTCAGGCTGACGGGCACGACAGGGCCTTGCTCGATCGTCTCGGACAGGCCGTCGGCCATCCCCTGCCCCGCATGCCGAACACCTCGGTGCGCAAGGAGGCGCTGTGCCTGTGGCTCTCTCCGTCCTGCTGGCTGTTCGTTACCGGTGAAGGCGGGCAAGGCGCGTTGATCGACCGACTGACGGCGGCGACACCCGATGAGCATGTCTTTCTCACCGATATCACCGACGGCCGAACCACCATCCGGCTCGGCGGGAAGTATATTCTGGATGTCCTGGAGAAAGGCTGCGCCGTCGATCTCCGATCGCCGTCTTTCGAGCCGAGAATGGTGATCCGGACATTGCTCGCGGAGGCGCCGGTCATCCTGTTCCATGAGGAAACCGGCGCCTATGTCGACATTCATGTCGGCGCGTTCGACGCCGATTATCTCTGGACCTGGCTGACTGACGCCGCCGATCAGTATATGGCTGTATAGACAGGGCTTACGCCGGGAGAACGGCTTCCGCCAAACGGGCCCAGTAGGTCGCGCCCAGGGGCAGGATAGCGTCGTTGAAGTCGTAGCCGGGGTTATGGATCATGCAGGAGCCTTCGCCGTCCCCGTTGCCGATGAAGAGATAGCAGCCGGGCTTTTTCTGCAACATGAAGGAGAAGTCCTCCGATCCCATCAGCGGCATGGCGTCCCGGTCCACGTGATCCTCGCCGACGATGGAGGCGGCTACGTCACCGGCTAGCGTCGACTCCTCTTCCGTGTTCACGGTCGCCGGATAAAGCCGTTTGTAGTCGATCTCGACGCTCGCGCCATGAGACGCGGCGACACCCCTTACGATCGACATGAGCTTCGACTCGATGATGTCCTGAACCTCGGCGCGGAAACTCCGCGCTGTGCCGCAGATGACGGCGGTTTCCGGGATCACGTTCCATGTGTCGCCGGCATGGAACTGCGTCACGCTGACGATCGCCTTGTCGAATGGATCGAGCGAGCGGCTGACGATCGTTTGGAGCGCCGACACGATCTCGGAGCCGACCGTGATCGGATCGATGCCCTTGTGCGGTAGGGCCGCGTGGGTCCCGACGCCTTTGATCTTGATCTGGAACTGGTCATAAGCTGCCATGATCGGCCCCGGCCGCACGCCGAACCGGCCGACGGGAATGCCCGGCAAGTTGTGCATGCCGAACACCGTCTCCATCGGGAACATCTCGAAAAGCCCGTCCTTGATCATCGCATCGGCGCCGCCCTCGGTCTCTTCGGCGGGCTGGAAGATGAAATAGATCGTGCCGTTGAAATTCCTGGTTTCGCTCAGATATTTCGCCGCACCCAGCAGCATGGTCGTGTGGCCGTCATGGCCGCAGGCATGCATCTTCCCTTCATGCCGGGAGCGGTGGGAGAAGGTGTTGTTCTCGAGGATCGGCAGCGCATCCATATCCGCGCGCAGGCCGATGGCGCGATTGCCGTTGCCGGCCTTGAGCGTGCCGACCACGCCGGTCTTGCCGAGACCGCGATGGATTTCCATCCCGAGGCTCTGCAGCCATTCGGCGACCAGATCGGAGGTGCGCACTTCCTCGAAAGCGGTTTCGGGATGGGCGTGGATATCGCGCCTGAGTTCGGTCAGTTCCGTATGAAAGGATTGGATGCGCTCGATCACACTCATAAGGCCTCAGACCTCCAATCTTTTTCGCGGTTTCGATAGCGCCGATCCGGGGCGATACGCCGCAAAATTCATGTCAGGCGTAGCACCTTTCGGCCGATACTTCTATGTTGGCCAGTATACGTAATTCGGCTTCATCTCGGGAGTATGTTACGGACGATGATGACAAACCGGTGGATCCGCACGGCGCTGGCAATGATCGCCACCCTGGCCGCTCTTCTGATCGCGACGGAGGCGGCGGGTGCATCGACCCTCCATCGAGGCACCAGCGGCGAACCAGGCTCTTTGGATCCCGAGCTGATCTCCGGTACCTGGGAGGTGATCGTCGTCGAAGACCTGTTTTTGGGCCTCACCACCGACAATGCGCATGGCGATGCCGTCGCCAGTCTCGCCAAATCCTGGACCGTCAGCCCCGACAAGACGCGCTACACGTTCAAGCTTCGCGACGACGTCAGATGGACCGACGGTTCGCCCGTGACGGCGCAAGACGCTGTTTTCGGCCTGCGCCGGGCGGTGGATCCGAAAACCGCCGCTCCCATGGCCTCGCTTCTGAACGTGATCAGGAATGCCGCAGCGATAAATGTCGGCAAGATGCCGCCCGACAAGCTCGGCGTCAGCGCACCGGACGCCCATACGGTGGTGATCGATCTGGTCTCGCCTACGCCCTATTTTATCGACCTGCTCTCCAACCCGGTGAGCTATCCGTTGCCAAAACACGTCGTCGAGAAATACGGCAAGGACTGGATCAAGCCCGCGCATATCGCCACCGATGGCCCGTACAAATTCGCTGAATGGGTGCCGCAGTCGCATATCCACGCGGTGAAGAACCCGGATTTCTATGACGCCAAGGACGTACAGATCGACGATGTCTATTACGAACTGACCGAGGACCGCTCCGCCGCGCTGCGGCGCTTCCGCGCCGGGGAGCTGGATATCAACAACGATATCCCGATCGACCAGATCACCTGGCTGCGCAAGAACATGGCAGACGAGTTGCACATCGCGCCCTATCTCGGCACTTATTACTACGTCTACAACATGACCAAGCCGCCCTTTAACGACAAACGCGTCCGGGTGGCGCTCTCGATGCTGGTCGACCGCGAGACCATCACCGACAAGATCCTGCGCACGGGCGAAAAGCCGGCTTACGGCCTGGTGCCGCCGAACATCGCCCATTACGACGGTGCGGTGAAAGCCTCCTTCGCGATGCTCGACAAGGCCGAGCGTCTGAAACGCGCCCGCCAGTTGCTGAGTGACGCCGGTTATGGCCCCGGCCATCCCTTGCATGTGACGATCCGCTACAACACCAGCGAAAATCACAAAAAGATCGCCACGGCCGTCTCCGCCATGTGGAAGCGCGCGGGCGTTCAGACCGATCTCCTGAACGCCGACGTCACGGTGCATTACGCGGCCTTGCGCGAGGGCGATTTCGAGGTGGCGCGGGCCAGTTGGATCGCGGATTACAACGACCCGCAGGACTTCCTGCTGGTGCTCTCGGCCAAGAGCAGCGCGTTGAACTATTCGCGCTATCACAACCCGGTCTATAACCGTTATCTCGACGAGGCGGCGCATGAGATCGATCTCAAGAAGCGCGCCGCAATCCTTCGCAAGGCCGAGATCACCGCGATCGAGGACGCGCCGATCCTGCCGATCTACTACTACGTCTCGAAAAATCTCGTGGCCAAGCGGGTGAAGGGCTGGGTGGACAATCCCGAAAATATCCATCCCACCCGCTATCTCTCGCTGCAGCCGTAACCCGGTATGAGACTCGGGGGACAGAGACCGTGATCGGCTATTTCCTGCGCCGGCTGGCGAGCGCGATCCCGACGCTGCTCGCGATCATCACCATCGCCTTCTTTATGATGCGGCTGGCGCCGGGCGGCCCGTTCGACAGCGAACGGCGGCTGCCGCCCGAAGTCGAGGCCAATCTGGAGAAGGCCTATCACCTGAACGAGCCGCTGATCGCGCAATATTGGGACTATCTGAGCGGCGTGCTGCACGGCGATTTCGGCCCGTCTTTCCGCTACAAGGACTTCACGGTCACCGAACTGATCCGGTCGGGCTTCCCCGTGAGCCTGAAGCTCGGCCTGTCCGCGATGGTGATCGCCCTCATTCTGGGCGTGGCCTTCGGCACTTATGCCGCGCTCAAGCAGAACCGGCTCGGCGATCACGCCGTGATGGGCCTGGCCGTCACCGGCATCGCGGTGCCCAACTACGTCGTCGCGCCGTTACTCACCCTGTTTCTCGGCATCTATCTCCGATTGCTGCCGGTCGGCGGGTGGAACGACGGCGCCCTGGCCAATATGGTCCTGCCGGTCACGACGCTGGCCTTGCCGCTGATCGCCTATATCACGCGGCTCACGCGCGGGAGCATGATCGAGGTGCTCCGCGCGAATTACATCCGGACCGCCCGCGCCAAAGGCCTGCCGACGCGCGTGATCATCTGGCGTCACGCCCTCCCCGCCGCGATCCTGCCCGTCGTCACCTTTCTCGGGCCCGCGACCGCCGCGGTGCTCACCGGCTCGCTGGTGGTCGAACAGATCTTCGGCCTGCCCGGCATCGGGCGCTACTTCGTGCAGGGCGCGCTGAATCGCGACTACACGCTGGTTATGGGCGTGGTGATCTTCTATGCCGCGCTGATCATCCTGCTCAATCTGATCGTCGATATCGTCTATGCGATGCTCGACCCCAAGGTGCGCTACCGATGACCATGCCGATCGACACAAGGATGGCAACCACCGCGCCGATCAAGGGACGGAGCCTGTGGCAGGACGCCCGCGCGCGGCTGTTTCATAACCGCGCCGCTCTGGTGGCGATGGCGCTGCTGTTCGTGATCATCTGCCTCGCAGTCATCGTTCCGATCGTCAGCCCGTATCAGCTCGACGGCGTCGATTTCGACGCCATCGGCCTCAGCCCCAACCTCGCGCAGGGTCATCCTTTCGGCACCGACACGCTGGGCCGGGATCTCTTTCTCCGCACCATGTTCGGCGCGCGGATATCGCTGCTGATCGGGCTGATCGCCACGCTCGTCAGCCTCATTATCGGCGTGGCCTACGGGGCTGTCGCGGGCTATGTCGGCGGCCGTGTCGACGCGCTGATGATGCGCTTCGTGGACATATTGTATTCCCTGCCCTTTATCTTTTTCGTGATCATCCTGATGGTCGTTTTCGGCCGCAATATCATACTGATCTTCGTCGCGCTCGGCGCGGTCGAATGGCTGACCATGGCGCGGATCGTGCGCGGGCAGACCATGGCGCTCAAGGGAATGGACTTCATCGAGGCGGCGGTGGCCTCGGGCGCGTCGACGCCGGCGATCATTCGCCGCCATATCGTGCCGAACGTGCTCGGTTCCGTCATCGTCTATGCGACGCTGACGATTCCGCAGGTCATTCTGATGGAGAGCTTCCTGAGCTTCCTGGGTCTCGGCGTTCAGGAACCGCTGACCAGCTGGGGCGTGCTGATTTCGGACGGTGCGCAGCAGATGGAGACCGCGCCCTGGTTGCTGATCTTCCCCGCTGGTTTTCTGGCGGTGACGCTGCTCTGTTTTAATTTCCTCGGCGACGGGCTGCGCGACGCGCTCGATCCGAGGGATCGGTAACAGTCTTACTTACAGGGAAACCGCGCGATCATCGCCTTGAGGAGGACATAGCGGGCGCTCTGATGAATCATGCTCGGGTTCTTGTCCAGCCAGGCGAGATAGAGCTTGCGGATATCGTCGCCCGTCACGGAGGTTTCCTTGACGCAGAAGAAGCGCTGGCCGGTTTCATATTCCGAATAGAAATGCATGTCGGTGACCCCGGCGATATACATCTTGCACATCGCCTCGCCGACCTCCGGAGACCCTGTGTTTCCCCGACACAAATCGGCGAGATATTTGGCGGTGATCTGGGCCTGCGCGGGCCGCGGAAGCATGACCAATCCACTCGCGAGACCAAGAACACTCAGAACGATCGCGCCGCGTCGAAGCCTCGGCATGCCACACTGCCTCCCCGCCGGTCGATCAGAAGGCGTCACCCTGCGGCCAGAAGGACCGGCTTCTCCGAGCGCAGTTCCACCGGCCCCGAAGGCGAAAGCCCCCGGCCCGGCGCTTACGCTATTCTGAGGTCAAGCAGGGAGAGAGGCAAGCGGGCGGGAAGACGCAGCCCTGCGCGAGCGCCGGACAGGCTTGAAGCGCGACACGGATCGGAGAATCGCCCGAACCGTCCAGCCGCCGACGAGAAGCCAAGCGGCGGAAAAAAGTCCGAGACCCGCATAATGAACGACCTGATCAAGCATCATCACCTCCGATGTTCGTGCTATATACGCTTAATATTCTTGTTTTGTTCTCATTTACTCTAACAACGCCAACAGGAATTGCAAACAGATTCTGAGGTCGTCCCGGACGGGCATGGCTTGCTTGAGGCCATTGCTCGAGCGGACGCTCTTCCGGCAGGATGCTCACATTAAGAAAGCCGGCATCGAGGACGCCTTCAATGCAAAAGCGCGAGATACACCGTCTGCGCAAGATGATGATCCCCGCCGCGCTGATCGGAGCCGGTCTCGCACTCTCCTCATGCACAACGCGCGACGTCGAACGCCTGCTTTACAACACCGGCAAAAATATGTGTGACCGGTCGGCCTATCATTGCGACGGCGGCTACCGCACGGGCGACGAATGGCGTCACCCCGGCGGCACGACCCCCAAGCCGAATCTCCCCAAGGACACACCGGGCTATTGACGGGCGCCCGAAACAAAGCCGGCCCCGGAAGATCCGGAGCCGGTCTCGCCGCGCTGTGCGGTGCGGGAGGAAGCCGCCTCAATAGATGTTGATGACGAAAGTGCTGTTGGGGATCAGATAGGTGCCATGCGACCCCCAGCACATCGTGCCGCCCAGGCGGGCGCGGCGGCCGTGATAATAGCCGAATCTCACGACCGGATAGCAATTGCGATAGGCTCTCGGCGCGGCGAACGGCCGGTACTCGCCGCCCCACCACATCCACTGCGCGCCAAAGCCGGTATAGACGTTATGGCGGCGGGGAATCCGTCCGAACCGGTCCGGGTCATAGCGTAACCACCCGCGATCGTGGTCACGGTCCCAATCGCGGCGCCAGTCCCGGTTCCTCGCACGACGGTCGATATAGACGTGCTCGCGATCTCTTGTCCAACGGCGGGCCCGGTCTCGATCACGATCATGGTCACGGTCCCGAACGCGGTCGCGGTCGCGGTCGCGGTCGCGATCTCGGATACCGTCATGATGGCCGTCGCGGTCGACGAAACGATGTCGGTCGCGGTCGCGATTATGGTCGCGGCGCTGATTCTGATGGCGGCTCGCATGAGGCGCCGGGCCGTGCTGTTTTTGCAGCATCTGGTAATGGGCGGCCGGTGGCGCCGGCGGCAGCTTGCTACTCTGTTTGCGATGATGGTTCTGGTCGGCCAGGGCCATACCCGAAGCGCCGACGGCTCCGACAGCCAGGCCGACAACAATCAGGCCAGATTTCAAAATCTTCTTCATGAGTAGTCTCCTTTCCCCGCTCCTTACAAACGCGGCAGTCGGGTCACGTGAGTCGCATGATGGAAGAATCGACTTGAACTCGGGATGAACCGGATGCCCGGCTAATTGTCAGATTTCTCGCCGCGAGGTTGCCGCGGTGGTCTGAAGTCAGCCTGAAAAACGCGAAATTCCGCCGCGAGCGGGCGTTACCGGCAATTTGCCGCCTTCAGGCGAAAAATGACGGAAAGAGGAAATTTGTGAAAAATTTTATTTAGTAAGGAGTTGTTAAGGATCTGTGGATCATTCTGTCCGCGTCGGTTGGCAACCGATCTGGCATACTCCTTCTAAGCACCAAATGGCGGCAGGTGACCTTCTCCACCTGCCGCTTTTGTTTTTGACGGCCGCCGTTCCCCGGTGATCGTCACGAAGTCTCTGCCTTTCAGACTACAGGCAATTCGCCGGCTTCCCGACATTTTGCGCGCAGCGGGCAACACGGGATAAGCGCATTTCTTGCGTATTCCCACAATTCACTCCGCTAAAATAGGTTGATATCAATCTATTTAGAGAACGCTGCACCATCGATTGCCAGATCAAGAGACGCCGATGCCCGTCGTCATGTTCACCCGGCATTTGCGCACCGTCGCGCCGAGCGAACCGATCGCCTGCGACGGCGACACACTGCGCGCGGCGCTCGACGACGCGTTGAGCCGGCATGAGCGCCTGCGGGGCTACGTCCTCGACGAGCAGGGCCGGATCCGCAAACACGTCGCGATCTTCGTCGACAATGAACATCTCACCGGGCCGGACATTCTGGCTTCTTCCGTCCGGCCGGATTCCGAAATTTACGTCATGCAAGCCCTTTCGGGCGGTTAGGCTCCATCCATCAGGGGAATATGCTCATGTCAAAACGTCTGCTTGTCGGCACCAAGAAAGGCTTGTTCACGCTGAATCGCACGCGCGGGGCGACGCCCTGGCGGATCGCGAGGACCGATTTCGCCGGTCAACGCGTTTCCATGATGATGCAGGACAAGCGCGACGGAGCCCTCTACGCCGCCATCGACGGCGGCCATTTCGGCCAGAAACTGCACAAGTCCGAGGACAACGGAAAGTCCTGGACGGAGGTCACCACGCCAGCCTATCCGAAAACGAAAAAGAAGCGAGACAAGCAAGGCGACGCGCCGTCCCTCGACCTGATCTGGTCTATGGAAGCGGCCGGCGACGACATGCCGGGGGTCATTTATGCCGGCACCCAGCCCGGCGGCCTCTTCCGCTCGGACGACGGCGCCAGGACATGGGACCTGGTGAAGCCGCTCTGGGATGCGCCGGAACGGCCCCATTGGATGGGCGGCGGGGCCGACAAGCCGGGGATTCATTCGATCTGCATCGATCCTCGCGACAGCCGCAAGATGATGATCGGCGTGTCGGTCGGCGGCGTTTACGTGACCAGCGACGGCGGCGAAAACTGGGCGACCAAATCGAAGGGCGTATGGGCCGCGTATATGCCGCCCGACATGAAGGAGCTTCCGGCGGCGCAGGATCCGCACCGCATCGTGCAGTGCCGCGCCGATCCGGGCGCGTTCTGGATGCAGCATCACAACGGCATCTTCCACACCACGAATGGCGGCGCGCGATGGAAGGACATCAAGAAGGCGACGCCGTCGGTCTTCGGTTTCGCCGTCGCGGTGCACCCCCATGACGGCAGGACCGCCTGGTTCGTGCCCGCCGTGAAGGACGAAATGCGTGTGCCGGTCGACGGCAAGGTCGTGGTCTCCCGCACCCGCGACGGCGGCAAGACATTCAAGGTCCTCAAGAAAGGCCTGCCCCAGAAGCACGCCTATGACCTCGTCTATCGCCACGGTCTGGACGTTAACGAAACCGGCGACAGCCTCGCCTTCGGCTCCACCACCGGCTCGCTCTGGACGAGCGACGATCAGGGCGACAGCTGGGCCACGATTTCCGCCCACCTTCCTCCGATTTTTGCCGTGCGGTTTGCGTGAAGATATTCCATAAGGGGGCATGACCCACTCGGACCGTTTTTCCGCCGCCATCAAGGCGATCGACGCCGCCAATGCAGCCGATCCGAACAGGATTCCGCATGAAGGCTTGGAAGAGCCGAAGGAACTGGTTTACGGCCGGCAGATGTCGGGCTGGCTGATCCGGCTGAAGCCCGAGGCGTCGGAGGCCCTGCGTCTCGCAGTGCGGGCTCAGCACATCCGGCGCTGGGAAAGCCCGCGCTCGGCCTATCCCGAGGGCCGCATCGGTTATCTCAAATGGCGCAAGGACCTGCAGGACCTCCATGCGCGGGTGACGGCCGAAATCCTCGAAAAAGTCGGCTACGACCCCGAGACGATCGGCCGGGTCCGGGCCCTGCTGCACAAGGAACGGCTCAAGGCCGATGAGGACTCCCAGGCGCTCGAAGACGTGGCGTGTCTCGTCTTCCTAGAGCATTATTTCACGGAATTCGCTGCCAAACACCCGGAAGACAAGGTGGTGAAGATCATTGCGCAGACCTGGCGCAAGATGTCGCCCCGGGGCCGCGAACTGGCACTGACGCTCAATCTCACGCCTGAAGCCAAGAGTCTCGTCGAAAAGGCCTTGGCGTGAGCGATAGTCCCGAAATCTGGAAACTGTCACTTACGGTATCGGTCGACATGGCGCTGGCGATCGACGACCGGCTGGGTGAAATTTTCGGTGAGAAACTGCTGTCGCTATCCACTTTCGAGCGGCCGGACCACCCGGACGGGGACGATTTGCGGCTGGTTGAGGCGCTTTTCAGCGGCAATCCGGGCCGCGCGGCTATCGACGACGCTTTAAAGGACCTCGATACGAACGTTTTCGAGCTGGCTCCGCTCGAGGCGCGGGACTGGGTGGCGGAATCGCAATCGGCGCTGGCGCCGATCCGGGCCGGACGGTTCTTCGTCTACGGCGGACATGATGCCGACAAGGTGCCGGTCGGCAGTATCGCGCTTCATATCGAGGCCGCCCAAGCCTTCGGTACCGGTCATCACGGCACGACGCTCGGGTGCCTGGTCGCCTTCGACGATATTCTGAAACGCCGGCGGCCCGAACGCATCCTCGATCTCGGCTGCGGCACCGGCGTTCTGGCCATTGCCGCCGCGAAAGCGCTCACAACCCGGGTGATCGCCTCGGATATCGATCCGGTGGCCGTGAAGATCACGCTGGAGAATGCGCGACTCAACGCGGTCGCAACCGGGTACAGACGTGACGGACCCGCGCTCACCGCTTATGCGGCGACCGGTCTGAACCATCCTGAATTGATCAAGGCGGCCCCCTTTGACCTGATTTTCGCGAATATCCTCGCGAAACCACTGATGGAGCTCGCGCCGGCGCTCTCGAAGAGGCTCGAGCCGGGGGGATTGGTCATCTTGTCGGGGCTGTTGGACCGCCAGGCGCGCAGTGTGATCGCGGCTTACCGGGCGGTGGGTCTGCGATGCCAGCGCCGCCTGAGCCGGGAGGGCTGGGCGACGCTGGCGATGCAGAAGCGTTAGCTCAACGCGTTACTTTTCTTCGCGCGTTGTCTCCAGGCCGTTTTCAGGCAGCGGACTTGAGCGCCGCCCGGGCCGGCGTCGCCGCGGCGATTTCGCCTTGCGCGGCGGCCGTGCCGAGATGACCGTGATCGGCCAGGAAGTCGAAGTAATCATAGTGACCGTAAGCCTTGGCCTCTTTGTCGACGCCGGTCGTCATGACCGAGCGGCTGGCCAGGATACGGGCTTCCCTGATCTTCACCGAGGCGGGCAGATCGCCGGCCAGATAGGCCTGCATGCCGAAGAGGCTCTCGCCCACCGCCGGATAAGCGCCGAGACGGTCGAAGGCCCGCACTAAACTCTTGAAGGCGGAACCGACCCAGGACACCGAGGTCTCCTTCGCCGCCGGTGCCTCGATCTCATTGACCGTGTTAAAGCCGGTGAAACGCGACTTGATTCCAGTGTTCAACTTGTTTGTCAGATCCGTGTACATATCCAGTACTCCCATTTAACGCTTCTAACGTACAGGGAATATGTTGCACCGCGGCGACGATGTGTAGACAGAAATATTGCGTTGCAGCTATGCAAAAAACGCATACCATATTTTAGATAGTTTTTAAGGAGCTGGCGCGAATTCGCCCCTATACCGCGTAAATCCGCCGGCTTTCGGCCCGTTATCCGGGACTGCGCCCGACCATTTCAAGCCAGGCATCTTCGTCGATAATGGTGACGCCAAGCGTTTCGGCCTGCTTGCGTTTCGAACCCGCGCCCGGTCCGGCGACCACGATGTCGGTTTTGGCCGAAACCGAGCCGGATACGCGCGCGCCCAGAGATTCAGCCCGTGCCTTGGCTTCATTCCGGGTCATTTTCTCAAGCGTGCCGGTGAAAACGATGGCCTTCCCGGCGATCGCCGATGTCGCCGCCGGCGCCTCGACCGGCCGCACCTCGACCTGTTCCAGAAGCGCGCGAAGGGCCTCCTTGTTCTTCGGCTCGGCGAAAAACGCCACGATCGCGTCCGCAACCTTCGGACCTATGCCGTCTATGGATAGCAGTTCGTCGTAAGCGGGGCCCGAATGGTCCGAAGCCGTCTCCATAGCGTGTTGCAGCGCAGCAAAATCGAGATAGGTGCGTGCGAACAGCCGGGCATTGCGTTCGCCGACATGCCTGATGCCGAGCGCGTAGAGAAACCGGTCCAGCGGAATGTCGCGCCGGGCATTGATCGCCGCGAACAGATTCTCGACAGACTGTTTGCCCCAGCCTTCGCGCTCTTCGAGCTTCGGCTCCAGTCGGGCGTTGCGGGACTCGAGCGTGAAGATATCGGCGGGCGTTTGAATCAGACCGTCGTCGAAGAAGGCCTGGATCTGTTTCTCGCCCAGACCTTCGATATCGAAGGCATTGCGCGACACGAAGTGCCTCAATCGCTCGACCGATTGGGCCGCGCAGATCAGACCGCCGGTGCAGCGCCGCACCGCCTCGCCCTCTTCCCGCTCGGCATGGCTGCCGCAAACCGGGCAAACCGTCGGGAACTCGAACGGCCTGGCGTGTTTGGGCCGGAGATCCTTCACGACCTCGACGACCTGCGGAATCACGTCTCCGGCACGCTGGATCACGACCGTATCGCCGATCCGGATATCTTTGCGCGCGATCTCGTCCTCGTTGTGCAGCGTGGCGTTGGACACCACGACGCCACCGACCGTCACCGGCTCCAGCTTAGCGACCGGTGTCAGCGCCCCGGTGCGGCCGACCTGAACATCGATATCGCGCACGATGGTCTTGGCCTGTTCGGCGGGGAATTTGAAGGCGATCGCCCAGCGCGGCGCGCGGCCGGCGAAACCCAGCCGATCCTGCCAGTCGAGCCGGTCGATCTTGTAGACCACCCCGTCGATATCGTAGCCGAGGCTCGCGCGTTCCGCTTCGATTCCCGTGTAGAATTCGAGCGCGTTCTCGATATCCCGGCACAGCGTCCAGCGCGGATTGATCCGGAATCCCCACGCCTCGAAGGCTTCGAGCATGCCGCTCTGGCTATCCGCCGGCGAGACGGTCATCTCGCCCCAGGTATAGGCGAAGAACCGTAGCGGCCGGGACCGCGTGACCTCGGAATCGAGCTGGCGCACCGAGCCGGCGGCCGCATTGCGGGGATTGGCGAAACGCGGCTTGCCGGCGGCTTCCTGCGTCTCGTTCAGCGCCTCGAAATCCTCCTTGGCCATATAGACCTCGCCGCGCACCTCCAGCACGTCGGGCGCATGGCCGCCTGTCAGGCGATGCGGAATGTCCCTGACGGTCTTCAGATTGGCCGTGATATCCTCGCCGACCGTACCGTCGCCCCGCGTCGCGCCCTGAACGAAGACGCCGTTCTCATAGCGCAGCGAGGCGGAGAGCCCGTCGATCTTGGGCTCGGCGGTCAGTTCGATGACCTCGTCCTCGGGAATCCTCAAAAACCGCCGGACCCGATCCACGAAATCCCGCAGATCCTCCTCGCCGAACGCGTTGTCGAGCGAGAGCATCGGCACCTTGTGGCGCACCTTGGCGAAGCCGCCGGCCGGCGCCGCGCCGACCCGCTTGGAGGGACTGTCGGCCCTTATCAACTCCGGGAACTGCGCCTCTGTCGCCGAATTGCGCCGCTTCAGCGCGTCATATTCGGCGTCCGAGACCGTCGGCGCGTCCTTCTCGTAATAGGCCTTGTCGTGCCGCGCTATCATCTGCGCCAGCCGTTCGAGTTCCTCGGCCGCCTCCTCGGCGGTCAATTTGGCCGGATCCATTGTTTCGATCGCGTCTTTTTCTTCTTTGGCCATTGTGTTCGATACCAAATTCAAGCGTTCTCGCTCTCCCGCCGGCGCCCCCTCAACCCTATCCCTGTCCCCTTCAAGAGGGAGCGTACAAGGCGGGGTCGGCCTGCCGAAGGTAAGCCTTTACCCGAAGTCGGGCGAAGAAGGCGCTATTCGAGCACCAGCCCGGCCCAATCGTATATCTCTGCAAGCTTGGTCGAAACAGTGTCGGGCATGTCGTCGCCAGCCAGGTCCTGGTTCGGGACATAGCCGGTCTGGCTCAGCAGGAAGCAGAGCATCCGATAAGACTTGCGATAGCCGGAGACATCGCTGGGCGAGATCGCGATACGCTCGCCGGGGATCTGGGGAACGATCTCGTCCCGCACATAGATCGAATCGAAGAAGCAGATACCCCACCGATCGTCGCGTTTCTCCACTCGATAGAAGAACCGGGCGTGGCTCGACAGCTGGACGTCGACGCCTTCGACAGTGGCCGGAATGTCGATAATGGCCGAAAAACTCGCAACCGCCCGGTTTCCGGCCAGACGGACGAGAGGGGGTCCAAGCCGATGTTTGGCCTTCATGCCGCGTTCGGCCATGTCGATCGACCCCTTGACGAAGTCGTCGCCGCTTCCGTTGATCCAGCTCAGATGAACTCGGGAATTGGGATGGAAGCACGCCGCCATGCTTTTCCATAAGCCGAGATCCCTGCTCTCGCGTTCGACCAATACGAGTTGCGTGATCGCCACTATGTCAGCGGCGTCGCTAACCGATTGAAGCTGGCTCGATTGCATGAAGACCTTCTCCTGTTGTTATAAGCACTGGCGACCGACGGACTGCGGGAAGCTGGAATATTCTTGCGGGGATTCGGGGATCCGGGCCTCCAATCCCCCCAAGGATCGCTGGAGTCCATTCGGTATTTGAGCCGATCCGGCCCGGCGGGGCAACAGGAGGCCGGCCCTATGTCTGCATCAGGCTTTCAGCGGCGGCACGCGCCTCGTCGGTGATTTTCGCGCCGGAGAGCATCCGCGCGATCTCTTCCGTACGGGCCTTGGTATCCAGCGTCTCGACCGTGGTGACAAGCGCAGCGCCGGCCGCCCGGCCCTCGCCTTTCGCGATGCGCCAGTGATGGATGCCGCGCGCGGCCACCTGTGGCGAGTGCGTCACGACCAGAACCTGGGCTTCCTGCGCCAGACGCCACAGCCGCTCGCCGACCGCATCGGCGACCGCGCCGCCGACCCCGCGATCGACCTCGTCGAAGATCAGCGTCGGGGCCGAGCCCGTGGCGGCGAGAACGACGCGCAGCGCCAGCAAGAAACGCGATAATTCGCCCCCCGATGCGATCTTGCTCAACGGCCCCGGTGGCGCGTTGGGGATTGTCGCGACTTCGAACACCACCCTGTCCCCGCCTTCCGGGCCCCAGGCGCTTTCCGCCAGAGCCTCCACACGCGTTGAAAAGCGTGCCCGGCCCAGCATGAGCGGCGCGAGCTCCGACGAGACGGCCTTGTCGAGTTTTTTGGCCGCTTTCTGGCGCACGGCGCTCAGTTTTTCGTTCAGCGCCCGGTAGCTTTCGCGGGCGGCGGCGGTGTCCTTCTTGAGCGCCTCGATGCGGCTCTCGCCGGTCTCGATCATCTCAAGACGGGCCGCGAATTTCTGCGCCAGGGCCTCCAGATCATCCACCCGGCACTGGTGCTTGCGCGCGGCGGCCCGCAGGGCAAACAGGCGGGATTCGACCTTCTCCAGCCGGCCCGGCTCGAAATCCAGCTTGTTTTGGGCCTCCTCCAACCGGCCTGCAGCCTCGCGCGTCTCCACCAGCGCGCGTTCGAGAGCCTCCAGTGGCTGGTCGAGCAGGCCTTCGGCGCGCTCGGCCACACGCTCCAGCTTCCTGAGCGCGGTCATCAACGCGTCCTCGGCGCCGGTATCCCCGCCGATCAGGGCGAGGGCCTCGGCCGTATCCTCCGCCAGCTTTTCGGAATTCATCATCAGGGCGCGTTCGGCGGCGAGGCTTTCCTCCTCGCCGGCTTCGGGCGCCAGCGCCGTCAGCTCATCCGCCGCGTGGCGCAGATAGGCTTCGTCGGCACGGGCATTGGCGCTTTCCGCCTCGGCCTCGGCCAGCGCCTCTTCAGCCGCGCGCAAGCGCTTATAGGCAGCCGCTATCTCGCGCACGAGCGCAGTCGCCCCGGCATAGGCATCCAACAGGGTGCGGTGACCGGCGGGATTGATCAGGCCGCGATCGGCGTTCTGGCCATGGATCTCCACGAGCGTATCGCCGATCTGGCGCAGCGCGGCGACGCTGACGGGCTGATCATTGACAAAGGCCTTGCTGCGGCCGTCCCGCCCGATGACCCGGCGCAGAATGACGCCGTTGTCCTCGATCGTCAGGCCCAGTTCGTCGAGGATCGCCAGCGCCGGATGATCGGCTTCCAGCACGAATTCTGCGGTGACGCTGCCCTGCTCCGTCCCGTGACGCAGCAGCGAGGCGTCCGCCCGCGCGCCAAGCGCCAGATCGAGAGAGTCGAGCAGGATCGACTTGCCCGCGCCGGTCTCGCCGGTGACGACGGTAAGCCCGCCCTCCGGCGCGAGATCGAGCCGGTCGATCAGAACGATATTGTGAATAGACAGCCCTGCCAGCATGGGCCGCACCTCAGGACCCTAGGATCGAGGATCGTTACGCAGTTGCTCCTCGCGCTTCTTGTTTTCGGCGTTGCGTTTCTTCACTTCGCTCGGGCTCAATTCGCGCTTCAACCCCTTGCCCTGAAGGAGCTCGTAAGCGTCCTTGTACCAGATGCTCGACGGATAGTTCGCGCCCAGGACCGCCGCCGAGGCCTTGGCCTCGGGTATCACGCCGAGCATCAGATAGGCCTCGGTGAGACGTTCCAGCGCTTCCGGCACATGGCTCGTCGTCTGATATTTCTTCACGACCGTACGGAACCGGCCGATCGCGGCCAGCGGCTTGTGCCGGCGCAGATAATACCGCCCCACCGACATCTCCTTGCCCGCCAGATGGTCGCGGGTGAGATCGATCTTCAGCTTGGCGTCTTTCGCGTATTCCGTGCCCGGGTCGCGCCGCACCACCTCGTTCAACGCGTCCAGCGCCTGCTGGGTCACCTTCTGGTCGCGGCCGACATCCGTGATCTGCTCGTAATAGCAGATCGCCTTGAGATAGCGGGCGTAGCCTGCGCCCTTGCTGCCCGGATGGAGCTGCAGATAGCGCTCGGTCGCCAGAATGGCGTCGTCATATTCGTTGCCGAGATAGTGCGCATAAGCCGACATCAGCTCGGAGCGCCGCGCCCAGATCGAATAGGGATGCTGGCGCTCGACCTCGTCATAGGCCGCGGCCGCCAGCTTGTAGCGCTTCTGATCCATATATTTCTGGCCGAGATAGTAGAGATCGGACACGGTGGCGTCCTGATAGTTCAACTCCTTCTTCGAGCACCCCGCCAGGCTGATCACGACCAGCCCGAGCGCGACGAGCCCGAAGGTCCCGGACCGGCCCAGCCGCCGCCAATGTGAGGTCTCGAGGATTTTTGCCGTCACTGAACTCGCTCCACCCTGTTCGGCCGATTGCGGGGCGAGAGTACGTCGCCGCCCCTCACCGCATCAAGGGGCGAATTATAGGGATGCAGGCGGAGGAGGCAAAGGTCCGTTGGGGAACCGCGCCGGACGGCCGCAGCGACCGGAATAAAGAAGGACCGCGGCACGGACATGCCACGGTCCAGTATGGGAGTCACAAGGTAATCAAGGCTACTCGTACGCTAAACTCGGTGGCGGCCGCTCCCGTCCGTTCGCCCTGAGCCTGTCCGTGGACGGAGATCGACAGGATCGGGCCGAACGCAAGAGATGACGGGCGACCGCATGGCCCGTCAGTTCACCTGCCGGCGCAGGAAGGTCGGGATCTCAAGCTGATCCTCGAGACGCCGCGGCGTCACGATCCGTTCGGTCGGGGCGGACGGCCGTTGCATTTCCTCGGGCTGGGGTTTCAGCTGCTCCTGAGGCTGAGGTTGAGCCTTTTGGGGAGCCGTTGCCTGCGCCTGAGGCTGCCGGACGGCCGGAGCGGGCTCCGGTTGCGCCGGCTTGGCGGCGTTTTCCAGATCCGACGGCGTGCCGAGAACCGGCTCGGCCTTCGCGCGCGGCTCTTTTTGCACCGACCGGGCGACGCCGGTCATACGCTCGAACAGGCTCGGGCCCCGCTGAGGCTTGTTGACGACGGAAGCTCCGCCATTGGCGAGCGCCGCTTCGGCGAACGGATCGGCCTTGCCGACCGGCGCCTTGGAAACCGGCACGTCAACCGGCTTTGGGGCGACGAACGGCTTGGAGCCCGATACCGACTTGGTCGCGCGACGAACCATCTGAAGCGCCGCCGGCGACTTGGACTGCTCCTGCTCGGCCATGGCGCGGGTTTGCGCATGGGCATGGACCTGCGGCTGCACGACCGCCTGGGTTACCGGGCTGCCATTGACCTGTTGATAGGTCTGCGGGACCGGGTCAGGGTCTATTTCGGGATCGGCGTCCGCTTCTTCCGGCTGAACCGCCATGCGGGTCGCCGTTTGCGTGCTCGAGCCACGGTTGGGGGCGACGAACTTCGTCACCACCGACGCCTGGGGAGCCGACTGGCCATAGTCGCGGCCGGAATGAATGTGGCGCACATCGGCGTGACCGTCCGTGTCATCATAGGCGACCGCTTCCGCATCGATACCGGTAGCCACGACGGAGACGCGGATCTTGCCCTGCAGCTCGTCGAGGCAGGTCGAGCCGACAATGATGTTGGCGTCCGGATCGACCTCGTTGCGGATGCGGTTGGCGGCTTCGTCGACCTCGAACAGGGTCAGATCCGGGCCGCCCGTGATGTTGATGAGAACGCCGTGCGCGCCCTTCATCGACACATCGTCGAGGAGCGGGTTCGAAATTGCGGCCTCGGCGGCTTCCAGGGCGCGCTTCTCGCCCTCGGCCTCGCCGGTGCCCATCATCGCCTTGCCCATCTCGCTCATCACCGTCTTGATGTCGGCGAAGTCGAGATTGATCAGGCCCGGGATGATCATCAGATCGGTCACGCCGCGCACGCCGGCATGCAGCACCTGATCGGCCATCGAGAAGGCGTCCGCGAAGGTGGTCTTCTCATTGGCGATCCGGAACAGGTTCTGGTTCGGGATCACGATCAGCGTATCGACATATTGCTGCAGCTCTTCGAGACCGCTCTCGGCGAGCGTCATCCGGTTCGTGCCTTCGAACTGGAACGGCTTGGTGACGACGCCGACGGTCAGAATATCGTGCTCGCGGGCGATCCGCGCGATTACCGGCGCCGCTCCCGTGCCGGTGCCGCCGCCCAGACCGGCGGTGATGAAGGCCATGTTGCTGCCGACCATCTGCTCGACGATATCGTCGATCGATTCTTCGGCGGCGGCCTGGCCGACTTCCGGCTTCGCGCCGGCGCCCAATCCTTGCGTGATCGACGCGCCGAGTTGAATGCGGCGATCCGCCTTCGACATCGACAAAGCCTGGGCATCCGTGTTGGCGGCAACGAATTCGACGCCTTCGAGGCCCGCCTCGATCATGTTGTTGACGGCGTTCCCACCGGCGCCGCCCACGCCGAATACTATGATTTTTGGCTTCATCTTCGTGATCTCCGGAACGCTGAGTGTGATAGTCATGTTACGACCTCCATCCCTTGAAAACCTTGTGTCCACTGATTTCCGTCCTTTTCACTGCTACGCGCCGCATCAGAAGTTGTCTCTCAACCAACGGCCGATGCGACCAAGCCGCCATACTCCGGCGACCAAATTCCGCGCCGCGAGCGAATGTTCCCGCTCGGGCTCCGTCTGTTGCGCAAAGCGGACAAGCCCGGCGCAGGTCGCGAAGGCCGGACCGCTGGTCGCCTCCGCCAGACCCTGCACGCATTTCGGCTGCCCGATCCTGACCTCGCGGTCGAGGATCTGCGTCGTGATTTCGCGAATGCCGGTGAGCTGAGCCCCGCCACCCGTCAGAACGATGCTGTTGCCGGCGATCTTGTCGAAGCCGCTAGCGGTCAGCTTGGCGCGGACCAGTTCCAGAATTTCCTGAACCCGCGGCCGGATGATGCCGTTGAGCTTGGCGCGGCTGACCGAGCGTGTCGCTTCCGAACCGGCTTCGCCAAGCTGCGGCACCTGAATCATCGTCGTATCGTCGGAGACGCCCGCCGTCGCGCTGCCGTGCAGCGACTTGATGCGCTCGGCGTGGACCGTCGGGGTCAGCAATCCCTTGGCGATGTCATTGGTGACATGGCTGCCGCCGATCGGCACGACGTCGGTGTAAACCAGCGCGCCTTCGATGAAGACGCCGATCGAGGTGGTGCCGCCGCCCATATCGAGGCAGATGACACCCATCTCCATCTCTTCCTCCTCCAGACAGGCAAGGCCCGAGGCGTAAGCCGACATGCACATGCCCTCGACGCCGAGATGGCCGCGCTCGATGCAGAGCTGGAGATTGCGCAACGGGCTGGCCGCCGCGGTGACGATATGCATGTCGACGCTGAGCCTGTCGCCATACAAGCCGCGCGGCTCGCGAACGCCGCGCACGCCGTCGACGGCATAGCCGACGGGCAGCGCGTGAAGCAGCAGCCGATCGCCGCCGTCGAACTGGTTGCGACCGACGACCAGAATGTGCCGGATGTCCTCCTCGCCGATCTCGTGCCCCTCGGTGGACACCTCCACGCCGAAGGTTTCGGACTTGGGCTGGCCGCTGGAGACATTCACGAACACATCCTCAATGCGCTCGCCGGCCATGCGTTCCGCCGCCTCGACGGTCGCGCGGATGACCGCCTCGGCCTCGTCCATATCGACCACCGAGCCGGACCGCACGCCTTTCGAGACGTGATGGCCGATCCCGACGATACGCGGCCGCTCGGACTCGTCGTCCAGCTTGGCGACGAAACAGCAAACCTTCGACGTGCCTACATCGAGGGCGGCGACCAATCCGTTCCTACTCGCGACCATTACGCGTCTCCACTCCACTCGAACCGCTATCCAACACAGCCGATGCCGTCATCGATCCGTTTCCGTGCCGCGTCATGAGGCTTTCCCCCGCGACGTGGAATTTTCGCTCGTGGCCAGGGGCCGGATGAAAATCTTGTCCTTGACCCGCAGATCGACATAGTCGATCGCCCGGTCGAGGATCTGCTTGTTGGTTTCCAGCCTCGAGAGCCGCAGCCAGGCCTGGGCGAACCTGTCCTCGGGGAACCGCACAACGACGCCGTTCCTGAAATGGATGTTCCAGCGGCGCTCGCCGATCCGCACCGCTGCCTCGACCCGCCTAGCGAGATCCGGATCGGACTTGTAGACCGCGACCAGTTCCTGGACGGCCTTGGGCGCGCCCGCGCCGACGATCTCGAACAGGCCGTGATACTTGCCGAGATTCTGGCCGGTGATGACATTGCCGTTCTGATCGATCACATAGCGTTGGCCGTCGATCTGCCAGAGAGCGAAAGGCACGCGTTCCGTGATCGCGACATGGATCTCGTTGGGCAACCGCCGGGTAACGCTGGCGGAGGCCACGGAGGTCAGCGCTTCGATCCGCTTGCGCGCGGCGTCGACATCGAAGCCGAGGATCGGCGCGCCGTATTTCACGTCGACCGCCTGCAGGATCGCATCGGACGTGGTGGCGTCGCGTCCAGAGACAGTGACGGAGGTGACGGCAAACCCGGAATCGACCGCGACCTGGTCCACGGCTGCGCAAGCGGCCGCCCAGGCCCGTCCCGGAAGGCCGCTCGCAATCAGCCCGATGACGACCAACACGACCGCAACGCCCGCCGTGATGACGAGCGAGCGGGCCGTCTTCTCGGAGACCAGAGGCCGCTTGACCGGCTGGCGGCCGCGTCCCCGGCTCCGCGTACGGCTTGATGTTGCCCGCTTGGCGCGGCGCGACCCGCGCGGAGGGGCTGGCCTGTCATCGGCGCGGATCAACGTGGGCATCCGGCATCCTCCACAATCCAACTCACAAGCGACTCAAAACTCACTCCGGCGAATTTCGCCAGTTCCGGCACGAGCGACAAAGGCGTCAGGCCGGGTTGGGTATTAATCTCGAGGAAATATAGCTGTCCGGGCTCTCCCCCGGTATCGTCATACCGGAAGTCGGTGCGTGATACACCCCTGCATTTAAGGGTTTTATGCGCAAGAACCGCAATATCTTGGGCTTCGGCGTAACGATCGGCATGAATCGGCGCCGGGCAGAAGTGCTCGGTCCGGCCATCCTGATATTTGTTGTCGTAATCGTAAAAGCCGGAAATCGGCCGCAATTCAGTTACGCCGAGCGCCTTGTCGCCCATCACGGCGACGGTAATCTCGCGGCCCGGAATGAAGCGTTCGACCATCAGTTCGTCGAATTCGCGCCACGCCTCGACCGGCTCGAGATTGTCGCCCTCCTGGACGATTTTCACACCGACACTGGAGCCTTCATTCGCCGGCTTCACGACATAGGGCCGCGCCATGACATCGGCCTTATAGACCTCCGCGCTCGACACGACCTTGCCCTCGGCGCAGCGAATGCCGACGCCTTCCAGAATCTGCTTGGTGATCGGCTTGTCCATCGCGATCGAGGAGGCCATCACGCCGGAATGCGTATAGGGGATTTCGAGGATCTCGCAGACGCCCTGAACGCAGCCGTCCTCACCCCAGCGGCCATGCAGCGCGTTGAACACCACATCGGGCTTCAACTCGGCCAGGACGCTCGCCACGTCGTGGCCGGCATCGACTTCGGTGACCTCGTAGCCGCTGGCGCGCAACGCCTTGGCGACCTCGCTGCCGGAGACCAGCGAAACCTCGCGTTCGGCGGACCAGCCGCCCTTCAGCACGGCGACGTGGCGGCTCATGACGACCCTCCCGGGCGGGCGTGACGGCCGATGATCCGGATTTCCCATTCGAGCACGACGCCGGTCTTGGCTTCGACGCGGCGGCGGACTTCCTCACCCAGGCCTTCGAGATCTGCGGCGGTGGCATTGCCCAGATTGATCAGGAAATTGCAGTGGAGCGGCGAGACCTGCGCGCCGCCGCGCACGAGCCCCCGGCAGCCCGCCTCGTCGATCAGTTGCCAGGCCTTGCGGCCCTCGGCGCGCGGATCGGCCGGGTTCTTGAAGGTGCTGCCGCCCGTGCGGGTCTTGATCGGCTGGGTTTCCTCGCGCGCGGTGCTAATTTCCTTCATTGCGGCGGCGATCGCCGTCTTGTCGCCCGGCACGCCGCGCAGAACGGCGGAGGTAAAGATCCAATCGGCCGGCGCTTCGTTATGGCGATAGGCGAGTTTGAGGTCCGACGCCGTCACGTCGTGACGCTGTCCCATGCGATCGATCGCCCGGGCGCTCACCAGCACATCCGAAACCTCGCGGCCATAGGCGCCGGCGTTCATGCGCACCGCGCCGCCGATCGTGCCGGGAATGCCGCGCAGGAATTCAAGGCCGGCGAGGCTCCCATCCCGGCACGCCAGCGCGACGTTGACGTCGGAAGCCGCTGCGCCCGCGCGCACATCCGTTCCCTCGACCGTGACCCGGGCGAAGGACCGACCGAGCTTGATCACCGCGCCGTCGATACCGCCGTCGCGCACCAGCAAATTGGAACCGACGCCGATCATGGTGACCGGGATCTCGGCGGGGCAGGCTTCGAGGAACGCTGCGAGATCGCTTTCATCCTCGGGACGGAACAGCACGTCCGCCGGTCCGCCGACACGGAACCAGGTGAGATTTCCCAGCGACGCGTCGAAACTCACACGGCCGCGAAGGCCGGCGTCGTCGATCCAGGAGAAGGGTGTTTTGGCAGCCGGCATCACGACCCCGTCCCCTCCTTCGATGTGTCAATCACGCGCCACTTCTCGGCGAGCGCCTCGGGCAACGCATTGGCCCAACCGGTGATGCTGCCCGCCCCGAGGCAGACGACTACATCGCCGCTTATCGCCGTTTCAGCGATGATGTCGGCCAGTTCGGCCTCGGACGGCAGGGCGATGACGTGACGGTGGCCGCGCGCCTTGAGGCCGGCCACCAGCGCGTCCTTGTTCGCGCCTTCTATGGGCTGCTCGCCCGCGGCATAGACATCCGCGACGATCACCGTGTCGGCGTCATTGAAGCAGGTGCAGAATTCCTCGAACAGATTCTTCAGCCGCGTGTAGCGATGCGGCTGGACGACGGCGATCACCCGGTTGCTGTAGGCCTGACGCGCGGCGCGCAGAACATTGGCGATCTCCACCGGGTGATGGCCGTAATCGTCGACGATGGTGACGCCTTCGACTTCGCCGGTCTTGGTGAAGCGGCGTTTTACGCCCCGGAAGCCCGCGAAAGCGGCGCGGAGCGTGTCGTCGTCGATGCCCATGTGCTGCGCCACAGCCACGGCGGCGAGCGCGTTCTGAACATTGTGCCGGCCCGGCATGGGAAGACGCAGGCCGGTAATCGTCCGGGTCTCGCCTTTCGCCCGGTTCAGAATTTCGACGTCGAACGTCGCCGCGCCGTCGTCATAGGCGAGGTTTACGGCGCGAACTTCGGCCTGCGGGCTGAGTTCATAGGTCATGATCCGGCGATCGGTGATGCGGCCGATCAGGGCCTGAACCTCGGGATGGTCGATGCACAGCACGGCGATGCCGTAGAACGGCACGTTCTCCACGAAGGTCAGGAACGCCCGGCGCAGATCGTCGAACGACTTGTAGAAGTCCATGTGCTCCGGGTCGATATTCGTGACGATGGCGATCGTCGAGGGCAGCTTCATGAAGGTACCGTCGGATTCGTCCGCCTCGACCACCATCCATTTGCCGCCGCCGAGACGCGCATTCGTGCCATAGGCGTTGATGATGCCGCCATTAATCACAGTCGGATCGAACTTGCCGGCGTCCAGCACCGCCGCGACCATCGAGGTCGTGGTCGTCTTGCCATGGGTGCCCGCCACCGAGACGCACCATTTCAGGCGCATCAACTCGGCCAGCATTTCAGCACGGCGTACGATGGGGAGCAGCCGCTCGCGGGCGGCCTCGACTTCCGGATTGTCCGCCTTGATCGCCGAGGAGGTCACCACGACCTTGGCATCACCCAGATTCTCAGCCGCATGGCCGATCATCACGTTGATGCCGAGATCGCGCAGCCGTTTCACATTGGCGTTCTCGGACACATCCGAGCCCTGGACCGGATAATGGAGGTTGTGCATCACCTCGGCGATTCCGCTCATGCCGATGCCGCCGATGCCGACGAAGTGAATGGTGCCGATGTCGAAGGGCACATTGGTGGTGCTCATGCGCAGCTCCGTTCTTTTCGTTGGGAACTCGACGGATTTGCGCCGGTTTGTTCGGCAGTTTTCGCCATCATGGCTTCGGCATGCTCGCCCGCGACACGCTCGACCAGGTCGGCCAGCGCGGACGCCGCCCCGGGACGGCCCAAGGCCTTGGCGTCGACTGCGGCCTCCTGAAGCAGATGGTGGGTTGTCGCCAGTTTAAGCAGACGCTTGGCCAGCTCGGCGTCGGTGAATTCCGGCTGCGGGATCAACCAGCCGCCGCCCGCGCTCGCCAGCACGCGGGCATTCGCGGTCTGCTCGTCGCGCAGCGAACTCGGCAGCGGCACAAGAATGCCGGGCCGCCCGGCGACCGCCAGTTCGCAAACGGTCGACGCGCCCGCCCGGCCGATCACCAGATGCGCGTCGGCGAGAAGCTCCGGGATATTATGGAAGAAGCTGTCTACCGTCGCGTTGATGCCGGCTTCGGTATATTTCAGGATCAGCGCGTCCTTATCTTCCTCGTGGCATTGCTGTGTCACTTCGAGCCGCTTCTTGAGCGAATCCGGCAGATGCGCCATCGCGGCGGGCACCGTGTTGGTGAGAACCTTGGCGCCCTGGCTGCCGCCGAAGACGAGGATGCGGAACTTGGTGCCGGGGCCGAAGCCGGGATAGGGCTTGTCGCGCAAGGCGGCAATTTCGGCGCGGACCGGATTGCCCGTTACGACGACCTCTTTGGTGCGCCGCCGGTCGAGCCCCTTGGTGTCCTCGAAGCTGAGCGCCACGGCCGCCGCCCAGGGGACGACCCTGGCGTTGGCCTTGCCCATCACCGCGTTCTGCTCGTGGACGCAGATCGGGATGCCCGCCAGCTTGGCCGCCAGCATGGCCGGGAAAGACGGATAACCGCCAAAGCCGACCACCGCGGCGGGCTTCATTTTGCGGAACATCGAATAGGATTCGACAGTGCCGAGGAAGATGCGCCACAACGCGCCGATCTTCTTCGCGAGCCCGGGCGCCGACAGCGTGCCCGACGGCACGAAATTCACGATGAACTCACGGAAGGTCGCGACGATCTTCTCGCCGCGCAGATCGGTCACCAGAATGACCATATTGCCCCGGCGATTGAGCTCCAAGCCGAGCGCGCGCGCCGGGAACAGGTGGCCGCCCGTGCCGCCCGCCGTCACGACGTATAGCTGGCCGCCCTGGCTCATGCCTTACCTCCGGCCATCGGGCTGCGCGAGTAAGCCCAGATTTTCAGGTTCGGGGCGCGCTGGTGCCGCCGCCGTGTGAATGCCAGTACCATGCCCATGCCCATGCCAAGCGCCAGGAGCGACGAGCCGCCATAGCTGATGAACGGCAGGGTCATGCCCTTTGCGGGCATCAGATCGGTATTCACCGCCATGTTGATGACGGCCTGGAGCCCGAACTGTGTGAGAATTCCGGCGGTCGCCAGAAAGGTGAAACGGTCCTCTTCCTGCAGGAGATGGAAAAGACCGCGAATGACGATGAAGCCGAACAGAGCCAGCAGGCCGATACAGGCGAGCATGCCGAATTCCTCGCCCGCCACCGCGAAGATGAAGTCGGAATGGGCGTCGGGCAGCACTGTCTTCACCACGCCCTCGCCCGGCCCCCGGCCGAACAGGCCGCCCGCCCGGAACGCATTCAGCGCATGATCGATCTGATAGGAGTTCTCGTCTGCCGCGCTGAAGAAGCGATTGACGCGCTCGGAGACGTGATCGAAGGCGAAATAGGCGCCGACGACACCGACCATGCCCATGCCGGCGCCGGTCATGACCCAGCCGAGCGGCAGACCGGCGAGGAAGAACTGCACCAGAAAGACGATGGTGATGAGCGCCGCCTGCCCGACATCGGGCTCGCTGACGACCAGACCGACAAGCACGACCAGCATGCCGAGCGCGATCGCGTTGCCCGGCAATCCATTGGTCTTCTGCTGCTCGGAGAACATCCAGGCCGTCACACAGGCGAAAGCCGGCTTGACGAATTCGGACGGCTGGAAATTGTACCAGCCGACATTCAGCCAGCGGGTTGCGCCCTTTACTTCCGGCCCGACGAACAGGACAGCAATGAGGCAGCCGATGCCGACGACGAAAATTACGGCGGACACACGCCGGACCATGGTGGGCGTGGCCAGCGAAAAGCCGAACAGCAGCATGAGCGACGGGACCATGAACAACAGCTGGCGCTTCACGAAATAGAAGCTGTCGACGTCCAGGCGCTGAGCCACGGCCGGGCTGGCGGCGAGCGACATCACAATGCCGAGGGCGTAAAGGAGCAACAGCGCGGCCAGCAGCCAGCGATCGACCGTCCACCACCAGCGGCCAAAAATGCTCGTATCGGTGCGCGAGAAAAGCCTCATACCCCGCTCTCCCCGGCAAGTGTTTGTACGATGCAGCGGAACGCTTCGCCGCGGTCCTCGAAATCCTTGAACTGATCGAATGACGCGCAGGCCGGCGACAGCAGGACCACCGCCTCCGGCGCCGCGTCGAGCCGGGCATCCGTAAACGCAGAGTCCACCGCGATGTCGAGCGTGCCGCATTTGGCGTAAGGCACTTCGCCATCGAGCGCCGCACCGAAAGCATCCATCGCTTCACCGATCAGATAGGCGCGGTGGACCCGGCCGAAATAGGGTTGAAGCGTGTCGATCCCGCCATCTTTCGCGAGGCCGCCCAGAATCCAATAGATATTGTCGAAACAGGCCAGTGCGCGGGCCGCCGCATCGGCATTCGTCGCCTTCGAGTTGTTGACGAAGCGGATCCCGTCGATCGTGGCGATGGTCTCGATCCGATGGGCGAGGCCGGGGAAACTCTCCATAGCGGTCGCGATCGCCGGAGCCGGATGACCGAGCAGGCGGGCCGTCGCGAAAGCCGCCGCCGCGTTCTGCCAATTATGAGAGCCCGGCAGGCGCTGATGGTTCCGAAGATCCATCGCCTGCACCGCCTGACCGCCGAGATCGTCGTACAGAATGCCGTCGATCACATAGACGCCGCGTTCGGCCTTGTGGCCCGCCGAGATCGGCACGATCCGACGGCCATGGCCGCGCAACGCCTCGAAAATCGCATTGGTCGGCGCGTCGTCCACGCCGATGACGGCGGCCTGAGCCGGGCGCTGCTGGGTCAGCAGACGCTTCTTGACCTCGACATAGCCGTCCATCCCGCCGTGCCGGTCGAGATGATCGGGGGTGATGTTGAGCAACACCGCGACATCGGCCGCGAGGCTCGGCGCGAGATCGATCTGATAGGAGGAAACTTCCAGCACGTAAGCGCCGTCCTTGCCGACCTGCTCCAGTTCCAGCGCCGGAATGCCGATATTGCCGCCCACAGCCGCCGACTGGCCGCATGCCTTGAGCACATGCCCGATCAACGCCGTGGTGGTGGATTTGCCGTTCGTGCCGGTGACCGCGACGATCTTGCCGCCGCCGAGACGGCTCACCGCATTGGCGAACAGCTCCACGTCGCCGATGATCGGGCACCCGGCCTCGCGGGCCTTGGCGGCCAGCGGATGGGGCCGGGGATGCGTCAGGGGCACGCCGGGGCTCAGCACGAAACCGGCCGGTTCATGCCAGTCGATGTCATAGAGGTTTTCGACCGTCAGACCAGCCTCGCCCGCCTGACGGCGGCGGTCCTCATTGTCGTCCCAGGCCAGCACATGGGCGCCGCCGGCCGCGAGCGCACGCCCCGCGGACAGTCCGCTCCGGGCGAGGCCGAACAGGGCCACGGATTTGCCGGCATATTCGGTGACGGGAATCATTCTGACGCCACTACCTCAACTTCAGGGTCGACAAGCCGATCAGCGCCAGGATCGCCGCGATGATCCAGAATCGAATAACGACAGTCGGCTCAGCCCAGCCTTTTTCTTCGAAATGATGATGCAGTGGCGCCATTCGGAAGACGCGCTTGCCCGTAAGCTTGAAGGAGACCACCTGCACCATCACGGAAACGGTCTCGAGCACGAACAGCCCGCCGACCAGCGCGAGCACCAGCTCGTGCTTGATGATGACGCTGATCACGCCGAGCGCGCCGCCGAGCGAGAGCGCCCCGGTATCGCCCATGAACACCATGGCGGGCGGCGCGTTGAACCACAGGAATCCGAGGCCCGCGCCGACCAGCGCCGCGCAGAACACCATCAACTCGCCGGCGCCCGGCACCGCGTGGATCTGGAGATATTTGGCGAAGACCGCGTTGCCGACGAGATAGGAGATCACGGCGAAGGCGGCGGCGGCGATGATCACCGGCATGATCGCCAGCCCGTCCAGCCCGTCGGTCAGATTGACCGCGTTCGACGCGCCCACGATCACGAAGACGGAGAACGGCAGGAAGAACCAGCCGAGATTCAGCAGCACATCCTTGAGGAACGGCACCGCCAGCCGGTCGAGAAGGTCCGGCTCGGAGTAGTGCATCACCACCAGCGCGGCGACCAGTGCGATGATGCATTCGATCAGCAGCCGGACCCTGCCGCCGACGCCTTTGTGGCTGGACTTGGTGACCTTGCGGAAATCATCGGCGAAGCCGACGAGACCGAAGCCGATGGTCACGAACAGCGTCGTCCAGACATAGACGTTTTCGAGATCCGTCCAGAGGATCGTGCTTACCGCCAGGGCCAGCAGCATCAGGATGCCGCCCATGGTCGGCGTGCCCTGCTTGGAGACGATATGGCCCACCGGCCCGTCGTCCCGGATCGGCTGGCCGCGCTTTTGCTTGCTCTTCAGCCAGCGGATGATCGCGGGGCCGAAGATGAAGGAGATCGCCAGCGAGGTGAGCACCGCGCCGCCCGCCCGGAACGTCAGGTACCGGAACAGGTTCAGGATCGGCAGGCTGTCGCTGAACGGCGCGAGTAAGTTATAGAGCATATCCCCTCAGCCTCTCGTCAACCGTTCGCCACGCGGGTCGGTGTTCTCTCGCCGAGCCCCAGCAAGGCGTCGACGACGCGCGCCATGCGGCTTCCCAACGAGCCTTTCACCATGACCACGTCGCCCGGCCGGATGGCCCGCGTCACCTGGGGCGCGAGATCCAATGAATTTTCTTTCGCCGCGCCTTTCATCGAACGCGGCAGCGCCTCGAAAAGTTCGGCCATATTCGGGCCCGCGGTGAACACGAGATCGATCTTGGCGTCGATCAGATCCTTCGCGAGGGCCGCGTGGACCGCCGGGGCGTCCGCCCCGAGCTCCAGCATGTCGCCCAGCACCGCGATCCGGCGCGGCTTCTCGTTCGCGCCGACATTGGCGAGCGTCGAAATCGCCGCGCGCATCGCCACCGGGCTGGCGTTATAGCTTTCGTCGATCAGGGTGAAGTCGCCGTCGCGCATCGGCACGGTGTGACGCTGGCCACGGCCCTTGAGCGGCTGAAGATCGCCAAGCGCCAGGCCCGCAAGGCCGAGATCGCCACCGAGCGCGGCCACACCCGCCAGAACGCCGAGGCTGTTCATGACCCAGTGCTTGCCGGCAATCCCGACCTTATAGGTCAGCATCTGGCCGGAGATATCGGCCGTCACGCAGCTGCACGCATCGTGAAGGCAGAATTTGACCGTGCGGACATCGGCCTCATCATGTTCGCCGAAGGTCAGGACGTGATCGATTCCGCAGGCCTTGGCGCGCGCGGCCAGCCGGTCGAAATGGGGATTGTCACGGTTCAGCACCGCCGTGCCGCCGGGCTCGACGCCCATGAAGATCTCGGCCTTGGCGTCGGCAATCTCCTCGACCGAATCGAAGAACGCCGTGTGGACCTTCTCGACCGTCGTGATCAGCGCAACATGGGGCCGCACGAGACGGGTCAGCGGATCCAGCTCGCCGGGATGATTCATACCGAGTTCGAACACGCCAAAAGCGCTGTCCCGCGGCATCCGCGCCAGGCTGAGCGGTACGCCCCACTGGTTGTTGTAACTCAACTCGCTGGCATGGGTCGGCTTGTAGCGCGACAGCGCGAGCTTCAGCGCTTCCTTGGTGCTGGTTTTACCGACACTGCCGGTGACCGCGATGATCCGCGCGGTCGAGCGTTCACGGCTGGCGCGCCCAAGCGCGTTGAGCCCGGTCATCGTATCGTCCACCCGGAGCAGCCGGCAGTCGTTCTGGACATCGCCGCGATACGTCTTCACCACCATCGCGGCCGCCGCGCCCCGGCTCAGGGCATCGGAGACATAGGCATGTCCGTCATTCTTTTCGCCGACGAGGGCGATGAAGAGGTCCCCGGGCGCACAGGTGCGGCTGTCAATCGACACGCCCGTCGCGTTCCACCGGCCGACGGTTGTCCCGCCCGTCGCGGTGGCAGCTTCTTCGGCGGTCCACAGAACGTTGTTGCTCACGCGGCCTCCCCGGAACCGTCAAGCTCCTTCACCGCGGCGCGCGCGGCCTCGGCATCGTTGAAAGGAATGGTCTCGGTCGCGAGGATCTGGCCCTGCTCATGGCCCTTGCCGGCGATCACCAGGACGTCGCCCGGCGCCAATTCGCGAATGGCCGTCCCGATCGCTTTGCGGCGGTCACCGATCTCGATACCACCGGGGCAAGCTTCCCGGATCTGCGCCCGGATCGTCGCGGGATCCTCACGGCGCGGATTGTCGTCCGTGATATAGGCTTTGCCGGCAAGCCGCGCGGCGACCGCGCCCATGAGCGGCCGCTTTCCGGCATCGCGGTCCCCGCCGCAGCCGAACACCACGACGAGCCGGCCGTCGGCATAGGGCTTCAGCGCCGTCAGGCAATTCTCGAGCCCGTCCGGCGTATGCGCGTAGTCGACAAAGATCGGCGCGCCGTTGGGATGCCGGGCAACCAGTTCCAGACGACCCGGCACCGGCTTCAGCGCGTCGAGCGCGGTGAACACCCGTTCAACGGGCATACCGGTCGTCGCAAGCACCAATCCGGCCGACGCCAGCGCGTTCATTGCCTGAAAACGGCCGGCGAGCGGCAGGTGAATTTCATAGCGCTCACCCTTGTACTCTACCGTCATGTCCTGGCCGAGACCGTGCGGCTTCACAGCGACCAGCACCAGATCCTTGGAACTCTCGCCATAGGTGATGATCCGGTTGCCTCGGGCCCAGCACAGGGCTTCGATGTCGGACGCATAGGGGGAGTCCGCGTTGACGACGGCGGTGCGGCCCGGCGGCATGACCTCAGCGAAAAGGCGCTTCTTGGCGTAGAAATATTCCTCTTCCGAGCGATGATAATCGAGGTGATCCCGGGTCAGATTGGTGAAGGCCGCCGCCGAGATCCGGACACCGTCCAGCCGGTACTGAGCCAACCCGTAACTCGACGCCTCCAATACCGCATGATCGATCCCCGCTTCCGCGAATTGGGACAGCGTATGATGCAGCGTCACGGGTTCGGGCGTGGTGAGCGAGGGCTGCTCCGGAAAACCGGAAGCGATCGCGCCGAGCGTGCCGATGCTGGCGGCCTTGTAGCCCAGCGTTTCCCAGATCTGGCGCACGAACCAGGCGACCGATGTCTTGCCGTTGGTGCCGGTGACGGCCGCGATCATGCGGGGCTGGCGGGCGTAGAACCGTGCGGCCAGAAGCGCGAGCCGCCGGCGCGGATTGTTGTCCACGACCACATGGACGGCCTTGCTCGGCACGGAGACGTCCGGCGCGGTCAGCACGGCCACCGCGCCATGTTCTATCGCACTGTCGATATAGGCCGCGCCGTCTCGCTCCGTACCGGCGAGCGCCGCAAACAGATAGCCCGGCTGAACCGCGCGGCTATCGGCCGACAGACCGAGAATCTCGATCGCCGAGGCGGCGTGGTTTTCCTGTATCAGGTCCGAGAGCCTCATTCTTTCGGTCCCTGAACAAGCGAGGCGAGCTTGTCGGCCTCCGGATAGTCGATACCGCGTTCGGGCGGCACGTCGAGCAGCGCGGCGATGCGCTCGATGACATGGCCGACGACCGGCGCGGCGTTCCAGCCGGCGGTGCGATAGCCATAGGTCGACGGGATGCCGTGAGGTTCGTCGAGCGTGGCGAGAACCAGGTATTTCGGATCGTTCATCGGGAACGCGCCAACAAAGGACGAGACCAGCGCCGTCAATTGATACCCGCCGCTCTTGCCCGGCTTCTCGGCGCTGCCCGTCTTGCCGCCGACCATATAGCCGGGAACTTCCGCCTGCCGCCCTGTGCCCTCCTCGACGACGAGCCGCATCATCGCGCGCATTTCCTTGCTGGTCTCCTCCGAGACCACGCGCTTGCCCTTGGGCTTTTCGCCGGCCGGAATCTTCAAAAGCGTCGGGCGGTGGAGGATTCCGCCATCGATGATCGCGGAGGCGGCCGTCGCCAGATGCAGGGGCGTCACCGCCATGCCGTGCCCATAGGAAATGGTCATGGAATAGACCTCGCCCCAATGGAGCGGATAGTTCGGCGTGCCGCGCGCCGGCAATTCGATGTCTTCCGGCTGCATCAGGCCGAGCGAGTGCAGGAAACTTTCCTGCCATGTCGAGCCGACTTTGATGGCCATCTGGGCCGAGCCGATATTCGAGGAATAGACGAAGATCTCCGGCACCGTGAGCCAGCGCTTCTTGGGATGGTCGTCATAAATCGTGAAGCGCGCGATATGCAGCGGCTTGGTCGCGTCGAACTTGTCGCTGACCTTCACGACCCCGGATTCGAGCGCCATCGCGGTGTTGAAGATCTTGAAGGTGGAGCCCATCTCGTAGACGCCGAGCGTCGCCCGGTTGAACCGGTTCTCCATCGGCGAAGCCCCCGGGTTGTTTGGGTCGAAATCCGGCAGGGACACCATGGCGAGCACTTCGCCGGTGTGAACGTCCATGACGATCCCGGCGGCGCCTTTGGCGCTGAATTTCTTGACGGCGTGCAGCAGTTCGTCCCGCATCGCATGCTGCACGCGCATATCGATCGACAGCTTGAACTGCTTGTCGGCAAAGGCCGGATCGCTTAGCCGCGCATCGAAATATTTCTCGATCCCCGACAGGCCATTGTTGTCGATATCGACCATGCCGACGACATGCGCGGCGAGACGACCTTGCGGATAGACCCGCTGCATTTCCGGCTCATACCAGACGCCCGGAATGCCGAGACGCGGCACGATGGCCGCCTGGCGCGGCGTCATCTTGCGCTTCAGCCAGACGAATTCGCGCCCCGAGGTCAGCTTGCGATAGACATCGTCGCGGTCGAGATCGGGAAACGCCCGGACCAGCTTGTCGGTCGCCTCCTTGGGATCGATAACCTTGCTGGCATTGGCGAAAAGCGACTGGGTTTCGAGATTGGTGGCGAGAGGAACGCCGTTGCGGTCCACGATGTCGGCGCGTTCGAAATTCGGCGCGGGACTATCGCTGCTGGCCATGCGCGGCTCGACCGGGCTCTGATAGAGACCGAGCTGAACAAGACGGATCCCGATAACGACAAAAGCCACCCCGAACAGGGCGGCCGTAATAAGGAGCCGAACCCGGCTATCTTCTAATGCCTGCTTCCCGGCGCCATCTATGCGGATCTTGCGACTGCGCGGCGGTATATCTCCGCGATGGGCTCGGCGTTCCTCGCGTGCCGTCATGGGCCAGGGCCACGGCGCGCGGTGACGAGCCGGCTCTCAAGAGACGCCAGCGTATTGGAGCGAATTTTCCGTCGGTTGTCGCCGGTTGCTACATCCATTCTTTTGGGAGCAACGCCGGGCTTTAGCAAATCATAGGCCTCGGACGCAACGACGGGGCCAGTGGCCTTGCGCATCGGGATGTCCTCAATACTGCCGATCTGCTGAGGTTTAGTCTTGGAAAGCGGCAAATATTTGGCGGAAAGCTGCTGCAGGCGTTCGGGCGTGTTGAGGTAATACCATTCGGCCCAGGATACCCGGATGGCATTGCGGTCCTCGAGCAGGTTCTTGGTCAGCTGCTCCTTCTTCGCCTCGAGACTCTCCACCTTGTATTTCACCGCATAGACGGCGTAGCAGAGCGTGCCGGCAACGATCAGCGTCAAGAAAAGCATTACCTTTTTCATCGTGAGCGCTCCCTGGCCCGGTCCGGGTCCATAGCCGGCGCGTTCGTCCGCACCGCCGCCCTCAGGCGCGCCGAGCGGGAACGGGGATTACGGGCGATTTCGGCCTCGCTCGGCCGAACGGCTTTTCTGGAAAGAAGTCGGAACGACGGCGCCACCGAGTCCTGCATGAGAGACACGGGGGGCGTGTGACGCGAAGGGCGCGGGGCGCCGCCGCTCCGATCCCGGAGGAAATCTTTTACTGTACGATCCTCCAGGGAATGAAAGGACACCACGACGAGCCGGCCTTCGGGCGCAAGCGCGCGCTCGGCGGCGGAGAGACCGTTTTCCAGCTCCCGCAACTCGTCATTGATGTAGATCCGCAACGCCTGAAACGTGCGCGTCGCGGGGTGAATGGCTTGAGCGCCGGGCTTTTGAGGCCCGATCGCCCTGGAAATGATGTCCGCCAGTTCCAGGGTGCGGCGGATGGGCGTCTCGCGGCGATGCGCGATGATGGCGCGTGCGATGCGGCGCGATTTCCGCTCCTCGCCATAGCGATAGATGACGTCGGCCAGAGCGGCTTCGTCGAGCGCGTTCACGACGTCGGCCGCGCTCTGTCCCTCGGTGCTCATGCGCATATCGAGCGGACCGTCGAAGCGGAACGAGAACCCGCGATCGGCATCGTCGAGCTGGTTCGAGGAAACGCCGAGATCCATCACGACGCCATTGATCGGACCGGGCGTCTCCTGGTCGAGAATGGCATCCAGATCGCCGAACCGGCCCCGGACCACGGCGAGCCGGCCGGAATATTTGGCGGCGATGGCGCGGCCACGCTCGACCGCCTCGGGATCGCGATCGATGCCGAGAACCTTGCAGTCGGCGGCGTTCAGGATCGCCTCGGAATAGCCGCCGTCGCCGAACGTGCCGTCGACATAGGTTTCCCGGTCGCGCGGCTCAAGGGATTCCAGGACCTCGTCGATCATCACCGGCACATGGCGGCCGCCGGGCATGGATGTCTGCGGAGTCATGCCGGTCATTTCGCCGCCCCCGCTTTCTGCTGAGCCTCGAGCGCCTTCCAGGCGTCACCGTGATGCGCATCGAAACGCGCGGGCTCCCAGATCTGGAATGTCGGGCCGCGGCCAACGAAGCAGGCGGTATCGGTAATACCCGCATGTTTCAGGAAAGCCTCGGGCAGAAGAATGCGCCCTTCTGAATCGAAGGAAAGCTGGCGCGCGGCGGCAAAGACCGCGCTTGAGAGCGGATCATGCGCCTGACTGAACGCCTGAATGCCCTGGTTCTGCTCGGCGCTCAGCTTTTCCATGAAGGCGAGGTCGCAGCCGTCGAGCGCCGGATTGGTCAGCGACGGCAGACACACGACGCCGTCCCAGCCCTGCCCGGCCAACGACGCGCGATAGGCCGCAGGGACCGATACGCGACCCTTCTTGTCGACCTTGTTGACATGCGTGGACAGGAAAAGCGGCATGCGCAGCCCGATTTCGTACCTTGTGTGGGCCCATGTTGCGCCGGAAGCGAACCTTCCTCCCCTTATCGCTCATGGGACGTCATGGGATAGCATGGGAAATTATGGGAAGTCAATGTTAAGTCATGGGATTAAGCCCGGAATTTAGCGCCTTACGCGACCCGCATTTCAGCGGACGAACGGGGCCGAACCGGGCTAGAAGAACTACGTATAGTGGCCAATCCCGAGGCATCATCTATATGTAGACCGGGCTATCGACGCCACCAGTGGTGGACAGCACAAATGCAACACGGCGTGGAATTCGCGCCATGTCGTCGCAGATGGGATGATGTCGGGAAGCAAAAAGGGGCCGAATCCGGGTGGAAGACCCGTTCGGCCGACTCAACCTTAGCTGACGGAGTGCCGGCGGATGAGTCGTTTGATGCGATCTTTCAGCCCGTATTTCGCCAGCGTATCGCCGAGCCAGCGGGAAAACCGGTCGGTGGCGATCATCGATTTGGCGAGGACGGCGCCGGACACCGACCGCGGGATCAGATAGTAATGCCGCTCGGGCGTCTTGTTATTGGAGGTGCGCTCCTTGTACACGTCGCCGCCATACATATGGTCGAGCACGCGGACGGGATAGTGCTGATCCTCGACGTCCCGCAGCAATTCCATGCCGAGAACCATGCCGATCTTCTTGGTCGCCCAGGCTGGATCATAGCCCTTGGTCAGAAGATAGAAGCAGTCGCCATAGATATAACCATAGTCGAACGCGATCGCTTCTCCGTCGACATACAGGACATAGCCGACGAAATAGCCCTTCCGGGCGGCGCTCGTCATCTCGTCCTGCAGGTCGCCGCCGATTTCGAGGCCGAGGCCGAGCAGGTTCTTCTGATAGGTCTTGTCCGAGACCGGTATCGCTTCCTTGAGGAACTCGCCGACGCCGTCGACCGTATCGAAGCGCCGCAGCTCGTGCCGCCCCTCATATTCCTCTTTGAACTTCCGCCAGATCTTGGCGAGATCCTTACCGGTACGCTTGCTGAGCGACGCGAGATAGGCGTCGACCGTTCCCTCCCAATTGATCCGGCAGCGCAGATATTCGGGCCCGTGCGGCACGACATGGAAATGCCGGCGCAAATCGCTGCCGGGATTGTTCAGCAGGGTTGCCATCGGCCCCTCAAGGGGCACCCCCTCCAGGAACACCACCGCGGACGGTTCGATCGATCCGCGCAGTGCCGCAAAACAGGAATCCAGAACACCCTCGTCGGCGGATGACGCGACGACAGGCCCGATTTCCAGCACATATTTGGTGGTGCGTTTGGAAAAGAGAGAGATTTCGCCGATCGTAAAATCGAGATGCGACGGATAGACCTCGAACGGCGCAATGCCCGAAAGAGCATCTCCCGCGCCGCAAGTCAGGGCGAAAACGCGCTTTCCGGGCCGATTGCAAAGCTCTTTCAGCCATTCGACGTCGTGCTTGATATCGACGATCGGCAGCTGTTCCCGGGCCAAACCGGCCAGACGCGCGAGTTCATGCGCGTCGGTCACGTCCCAAGGCCGCCACTGAGCTTTCGTGGTCACGTCATCCCCTCTGGATCCGGCGGACGCATCCGCCGATGCTCTTCGATCACCCGCACCGGAGTATCCCGGAGACGTGGAAATTCGGTAAATCTCTCGTCACCCTGCCCTGTGCGGCGGCCCAAATTCGAGTTCTGCGCGGAAAAATTTGTCAGACGGCCTGTAAGCCGGGTTCTGTACCACCCGCCCGAAGACGCGCGGCGATGACCATTCCTCTAGGCCGGCCGTTACCGGACGGCTCGAGCAGCCTACCCGAACAGCGGCGCGGAAACTCGCCTGCGGGGTCGAACCCCGCCCCTGTTCCTATTTGGCCTTGCTCCCGGTGGGGTTTACCATGCCGCTCCTGTCACCAGTCGCGCGGTGCGCTCTTACCGCACCATTTCACCCTTACCTGCCGCCCGAAGGCGGTGCGGCGGTATGCTTTCTGTTGCACTTTCCCTGGAGTCGCCTCCGCCGGGCATTACCCGGCACCGTGCTTCCGTGGAGCCCGGACTTTCCTCCCCCTGCGCCGATAGACGCAAGCGGCGGTCATCCGGCCGTCTGACCATCTGCAGGTACTCATCCCCACGCCGATAGTCAATACAGGGCGTGCAATCACACATTGAGAGACGAACCGATCAGACGTGGCCGCGCCCTGTCCAGCGCCGAATGACGGTCTTGGCCCATTCATCGGCGTGAACGTGTTTCAGCAGGTTTACCAAGCCATCCGAAACGGCATTCATCGCAACCAGCGATCGATAGACCATCGAACCGGCGAAATTCTTCTTGAAAAGGAAATAATCGCGTTCGGGCTGAGACCAATTGCTCGTTCGTTCCTTGAGAACATTATAGCCGCTCAAATAGTCCATCAGCTCGATGTCGTCGCGGTTCCTTTCGATGTCCTGCAAGACCATCAGAAAGCTCACCACACCGACCTGGCTTTTGCGCCACTCGGGATCATAGCCCCCGTCCACCATCACGAAGATCTTGTTGTAAACGAAGCCATGATGGAAGGCGATCGGCTGGCCATCGACATATAGATTGTGCGCGAGGAACAGCCCCCGCCGCGCCGCCGCCTCCAGATCGTTCTCAAGCCCCGGATCATCCGACAGCCCGATTCCGAGCAGTTGCTTCTGATAGGTCAGGTCGGACACCGGAACGGCGTCCCTGAGATAGTCTTTGACCTGCTCGGGGGCCGTGTATCGCCGCAGTTCATAACGGGATCCGAAATCCCGCTCGAACTTCTTCATGGTCCGCCTAAGATCCTTGCGGCTGATCTTGCCCAGCGTCGACAGATAAGCCTCGAAATCGCCGGTCCAGACGATTTTGAAGCGGGATTTCTCCGGCCCCCAGGGCAAGACATGAAACCGCTTTCGAACCGGGCTGGACCGATCGTTGAGCAAGTCGTGAAGCGGCGTCCCGGCGGGAATGCTACGGCACGAGATTACGGCGTCATCGGCCATATCCGCAGCCATGACGTCGAGCGTCTCGGCGGCGAGCGCTCCGGCGTCCTCACCGTTTGAGATCGGCGGGCCGTCGATCTCATAACACGTGATGGCTTTTCGGAAGAGCCGCAGATTGCCGAGATTGTATTCCAGATGCGACGAAAAGACGTGGAATGGAGCAAATCCCGTCAGCTCGTCGCCGTTCTTTCTCACGACGAACAGGAAGCTTTCTCCGGCGCGACTCCCGCGTCTCGCGGCCCGATCGACATCGTGTTGATAGTCCCGCCCCGAAAAACCCGCTTCAACCTGAGCTGACAACGACCGCAGTTTTTCCGGGGTCGCCGGGTCGGAAACAGCGCCATTATCGGCAAGCGAGACGATCGTCCCGCTGCATGCCGAAGCCGTCTGAAATTCGTCGCTGGACATCCTCATACCGCGGCAAACCAGTTTTCTTGGGCCAAGATCCTTCCAGGGCGCAAGCACTGAATGAATTGTTCCAGATCTGTCCTATTCGCACGCCCGGACGCGCAAAGCGCGCCATCGCGTCATCCCCACCTTGAATAGCGACGACCAAAAACATAGGATCGCGTGTCTAAAGTTGAGATTAACGGTGATATTTTTGCGGGGAAGCGCGTGAACTTTTTTGGTTTGGGCCGCCGTCATGCGGTGTCCGTAACGCTCGTAGCGCTGGCCGCCGCGCTAAGCTCCGGCTGTTCGAGCTCGCATGGCAAGGGCAAGATCGCCACGGAGATCAGGAATCTGCCGAATGGACTGGTGGCGGATACCGCCCATGCGAGTCATACCGACTCCACCCTTCAGAACGTGGATAACACCGCCGAAGGCCAATAGGGCCTAGACAAGCGATTTAACGTCCATCAGGCGCCTGATCGTGGCCATATCGGCCTCGCCCGTCAGATTTTCCGGCAAGAAATGGCGCTGGAAAGCCGCGATGACCGCACGGGTCAACGCATCCATCTCCCCTGTCATCTCGATTCCATAGCCGATCTCGGCGAGAATCGCCTGAATGTCCCACAGGCTCAACCGATCCATCTGGCCCGTGACAGGCTCGGGCCAGAGCCCGATCCCGAGCCTGGCCAGCCGCGGCCAGTCAAATAGTTCACCCGGATCCTGCTTGCGCAGCGGGGCAACATCCGAATGGCCGACGACACGGGACGGCGGGATGCGGTATCGGGCGACGATATCGCCCGCGAGCGTATCGAGCATCTGCATCTGCGGTTCCGTAAAGGCGCGATAGCCGAATTCATGGCCAGGATTGACCAATTCGATGCCGATGGAACGGCCATTGACGTCCGCCTCGCCCTGCCATGAGGCCACGCCGGCATGCCAGGCCCGGCGATCCTCCGGCACCAGCCGATAGAGCGTGCCATCCTCCTCGATCATGTAATGCGCGCTGACCTTGGCCGAGGAGTCGCACAACCGGTCCAGAGCTTCCCGCCCGGTCCGCATGCCGGTGTAGTGCAGCACCAGCATGTCCGGCGCCCGCCCGGCCGGCCGGGCGTCGTGATTGGGCGACGGGCAATCCACACCGGGAATGTCGGCGCTTCCATTCATGCGAGTTTCTTGGCCCGCCGGAAGTAAATGGCGACGCTGCTCAAGGTGATCAGACCGCCGACGATGATCTTGGCGCTGATATGCTCATGCAGCACCAGCACGCCCGTGATAACCGCGACGACCGGCGACAGCAGCGTATAGATCACGACCTGCGAGACCGGATAGCGCTGATAGAGATACATCATCGCGCCGTGTCCGAAAATTGCTCCCCCGAAAGCCGAATAGACGAGGCAGAGCCACGGAACAAGATCGAGATGGCGCAGCGATTCCCACTGGCCGTTCTCGACCAGCAGGGACATCGCAAGCAGGGCGGGCATGCCGAAGGCCGCATTCCAGGCCTGCAATTGCATCACGTTGATGCCCTGAAGACTGCGCAGCAGCACGGCGGCGATCGCATAGACCATCTGCGCAACGATCATGATGATGACAGCGTCGATATAGGAGAAGACGCGGGCGTCGAAGACGATGATCACGATCCCGATGAAGGCCCCCGTCATGGCGCCGGCGCGCTGCCATCCGATCTTTTCGCCGAGCAAGACCATGCCTGCGAGCGCGGCAAGCGGCATGTAGAGCTGGATGACGATCGCCAGCACGGAGGCGTCGCCCGCCAGCTTCAACGAAACGAAGAACAGTCCGAAATGCAGTCCGCCAATCAGCATCGCAAGCATGAAGATCCGCTTCATGCGGCCCGGTACGATCCGCAACCACGGAAAGATGCAGGCCAGCACGATGACGAACCGGATGGCCGCGAAAAACAGCGGCGGCATGGCGTCCACCACCACTTTGTTCGCAATGATGTTGGTACCCCATATCACCATGGTGAAGATGACCAGGGCGAGATGACGCGGGGCCATCAGTTCAGTCCGCGCTGCTTGGAAATCTTCTCGTAAGCAACATTAATCGCCTTCAGCTTCTCGTTGGCGACGTCTATGAACTCCTGCGGCAGGCCCTCCGACACCAGCTTGTCCGGATGATTTTCGCGGATCAGCTTGCGATAGGCCGATTTGAGATCCTGATCGGAAATGTCGTGCGCCACGCCGAGCACGGTGTAGGGATCGGCGGCGTCAGGACCGGTATGGCTGGATTTAATCCGGTCGAAATCGGCCTCGGTGAAGCCGAAGATCTGGGCCACACGCCGGAGATAGGCGAGTTCGCGCTTGTGCAGCGACCCATCCGCCAGCGCGATGTGAAAGAGCGCCCCCAGAAGATCCTCCAGCACCCGGGGATGACTGCGGAACATCCTGGCCACCTGCTCGGCATAGGGCTCGAAACCGGAGGAGTCCGCCCGCGCCATGTCGAAAACGCGGCCGACATTCTTCACCTCGTCCGGCGGCACACGAAAGACACGGCGGAACGCGGCGATTTCGTTCTTCGTGACGACCCCGTCAGCCTTCGCCATCTTGGCGCTGAGCACGATCACCGCGATGGTGAAAGTGACTTGGCGCATGCCCTCGTCAGGGGAAAGTTCGGTGGAACGGTACTGGTCTATCGCGTGACCGGCAATGGCGCCCAAAAGAGCCCCGATCGGCCCGCCCACGGCAAACCCGGCGGCGCCGCCCAGAATTTTTCCCCAAATCGACATAGACTCCGAATCACTCCCTCGATCTCTTCCGGCATCATTGCGTTATCGAATAGGCAAAACAAGGGATTCGCATGCCTTAATTACGAGCAACTGCCGATTGAATAATCGAATGACCAAAACGTGACCTGAAAAAGCCGATACCATTTGTCGAACAAGCGACAGTGGCGCTAGAGTCGGTTCAGCGATGGCTGCCCCAGCGTGACAACAAGAACTCATTTTCATGGCGAACGGGACACGTACCGAGCTACTTCAAAACTATCATCCGGCTCCCTATTTCTGCGAAATGCTCGGGCTGCCGGATCAGCCGGCGACATACACCGAACGCCTGCGGCGGCGGCTCAATCAAATAGACGTTCGAGAGCTGCGCGACCGCGCGCATGACGCCGACGAAGAACTGCTCAATCTCGGGATCACCTTCACGGTTTATACCGACCGCACGGCGATAGACCGGATCCTGCCATTCGACATCATTCCCCGCGTCATCTCGCGCGACGACTGGACCAAGGTCGAACGCGGCATCGTCCAGCGCGTTACCGCGCTCAATCGGTTCCTGAAGGACATCTATTCCGATCAGAAGGCCCTGAAGGATGGGATCATTCCCGGCGACCTCGTGCTCGGCAATGAGAATTTCCGCAAGGAGATGATCGGCCTCGAACTTCCCTACGGCACCTATATCAATATCGACGGGACCGATCTGCTTCGGAACGATCAGGGCGAATTCGTCGTGCTGGAGGATAACGGCCGCTGCCCATCTGGCGTTTCCTATGTCATCGAGAACCGGCACCTGATGCAGCGGGCCTTTTCCGACATGCTGAACAGCATCGGCGTGCGACCCGTCTCGAATTATGGACCGAAGCTTCTTGAAGCTCTTTTGCAGGTCGCCCCGCCGGGGATCGACGATCCGCAGGCGGTGCTGCTCTCCGCCGGCACCTATAATTCGGCCTTTTTCGAACACGTCTTCCTGAGTCGTGAGATGGGTGTGCCGCTGGTCGAGGGGCGCGACCTCGTGGTGGTCGACGACAAGGTTTATATGAAGACGATCGCCGGGCTGGAGCCGGTTCACGTGATCTATCGCCGGATCGACGACGATTTCCTCGATCCCGAGGTCTATAACCCGGAGAGCGTGCTCGGCGTGCCCGGCATCATGCGGGCCTACCGCGCCGGCAATGTTGCGCTCGCCAACGCAGTCGGCACCGGCGTTGCCGACGACAAGGCGGTCTACGCCTATGTCCCCCGGCTCATCAAATACTATCTCGACGAGGAAGCGATCCTGCCCAATGTCGAGACTTATATCTGCCGCGAGAAGGAAGGCCTGCAATACACGCTCGATCACCTCAAGGACCTGGTGATCAAGCCGGTCGGCGCCTCGGGCGGTTACGGCATCACGGTCGGGCCCAAGGCGACGCGGAAGCAACTCGCCGAATGCCGCGCCCAGATCAAGGCGGACCCTGAGAATTTCATCAGCCAGCCGATGGTCCAGCTTTCGGTTTCGCCGACGCTGGTGAACGGCAAGGTCGAACCCCGCCATGTCGACCTCCGTCCCTATGCGGTGACGGGAGAGTCGACCTGGGTGCTGCCCGGCGGGCTGACCCGCGTGGCCCTGCCGCGAGGCTCCATTGTCGTCAACTCGTCGCAGGGCGGCGGATCGAAGGATACCTGGGTCCTTGAGTAATCTGCTCGCACGCTATGCCGACGCCGTCTTCTGGATGGCCCGCTATATGGAGCGGGCCGAGGACCTGGCGCGCATTCTCGACGTCAACGAAACCTTCAGCCGGGACAGCAGCGGATTGCAGGACTGGAGCCATGTGCTTCACCTCTATGCCGAAGAGGAGGAATTCAAGGAGACACACGGCGACGTCAGTCCGGAAAAGGTGATCTATTACTTAACGCTGGACCGGGAAAACCCCGGTTCGATCCGGTCCTGCCTCGCGGCGGCGCGGGAAAATGCGCGCAGCCTGCGGCCTCTGATTTCCACCGAGATGTGGACTCAGCTCAATACCTTCTATCGCCAACTCGGCACGCTCACCGAGGCCAATATCTCCGAGCACCGCCTCGCCGGGCTGTGCAGCTGGATCAAGCTCGGCTGCCAGACCTATCACGGCGTCACCGAGGGCACCTTCTTTCGCGACGCCGGCTGGTATTTCTATCTGATCGGCAAGAATCTCGAACGCGCCGACCAGATGACCCGGCTAATCGACGTCAAATACCACTTGCTGCTCCCGCATGAGGTGGAGGTCGGCTCGGCCGTCGACGTCAGCCAGTGGATGGCGGTTTTGCGCTCGGCGGCAGGCTATCATGCCTTCCGGCGCCTATATCCACGCGGTATGAGCGCAACGCAGGTGTCCGGCTTCCTGCTGCTCAATCCGGAATTCGCACGGTCGACGCGGAGCTGCATCGACGCGATGGCGATGTCGCTCGAACAGCTCGGCCGGCTCGGCGTCGTGACGCCCGACCATTCGATCCAGTCCCTGACCGACATTCAGGAGGACTTCGACCGGCAAACCATCGAGGACATCGTCGCTCGCGGCCTGCATGAATATCTCGACGGCGTTCAGCTCCGGCTGATCCAGCTCGCCGAGGAACTGGGGCACACCTTCTTCGGCTATGATTATCCCCAGCCCGGCCAAAGCCAGGTTCAGGAAACCGCCTAGATACTTTTCACCCTGCCACGCTAAATTGGGCCATGCTTAGCCCAACCTCATCGGCTCCAACGCCATGACCGCTACCTCCAACAGGCGAGCGGGCCGCTGGCAATTCTGGATCGATCGCGGCGGGACCTTCACAGACATCGTCGCCGAACGGCCGGACGGCGCGCGCGTGACCCACAAGCTTCTGTCGGAAAATCCCGGGCAGTACGGCGACGCGGCCATCGCCGGTATCCGCGCCCTCATGGAGCTCGACGACGACGCGCCTTTTCCCGAAGTCGATGTCGGCGTCGTCAAGATGGGCACGACCATCGCCACCAACGCGCTGCTCGAACGCAAGGGAGAGCCGACGCTGCTCGCCGTCACCCGCGGCTTTCGCGACGGACTGCGCATCGGCTATCAGAACCGGCCGAAGATCTTCGCTCTCCATATCGAATTGCCAGAGATGCTCTATTCCCGGGTCGTCGAAATCGACGAGCGGATCCGCGCCGATGGCGCTGTCGAGCGACCGGTCGATCTGGACGCCGCCGAACGCGACTTCCGAACGGCGTTCGAGGATGGTTTCCGCTCGATCGCCATCGTGTTGATGCATGGCTATCGCCACGCGGCCCATGAAACGGCCCTGGCCAACCTTGCGCGCCGGCTCGGCTTCACGCAGATCTCGGTCAGCCACCGCGTAAGCCCGCTGATCAAATTCGTCGCGCGCGGGGATACGACGGTCGTCGACGCCTATCTCTCGCCGGTGCTGGGCCGTTATGTCTCGCAGGTTCGCGAGGCCGTGGGAGACACGCGGCTGATGTTCATGCAATCGAACGGCGGGCTCGCCGAGGCGGGCAATTTCGAGGGCAAGGACGCGATCCTCTCGGGGCCGGCCGGCGGCATTGTCGGCGCCGCGCGGATCGCCGAAGAGGCCGGTTTCGACAAGATCATCGGCTTCGACATGGGCGGCACCTCGACCGACGTCAGCCATTACGACGGCGCGTTCGAGCGCAGCTTCGAAGCGGAAGTCGCCGGCGTGCGACTGCGCGTGCCGATGATGCATATCCATACCGTGGCGGCGGGCGGCGGCTCGATCCTGCATTTCGACGGCCAGCGAATCCGCGTCGGCCCGGACTCGGCGGGCGCGAACCCCGGACCGGCGAGCTATCGCCGCGGCGGCCCGCTGACAGTGACTGACGCCAATCTCTTCCTTGGCAAGATCCCGCTGGCCTTTTTCCCGAAAGTCTTCGGGCCGCAGGCCGATCAACCGCTCGACCGGGATCGCGTCGCTGAAGAATTCGCCGGGCTCGCCACGGAAATGGCCGAGACCGGGGCGGAAAAATCGCCGGAAGAGATCGCCGACGGATTTATCGCCGTGGCGGTCGACAACATGGCGCGGGCGATCAAGAAAATCTCGGTTCAACGCGGCCGGGATGTTTCGAAATACACCCTCGTCTCGTTCGGTGGCGCGGGTGGGCAACATGCCTGTCTCGTGGCCGACGCGCTCGGCATGGACCGCATCCTGATCCATCCGCTGGCGGGCGTGCTCTCCGCCCTCGGCATGGGTCTCGCCGACGCGACGGCCCACCGCGAACAAGGCATCGAAGCGCCGCTCGGCGAAAACCTGCCGCCCCAACTCGAAAAGATCTTCGGGCAGCTCGCGACCGACGCCCTCGCCGAACTTGAAAAAGGCGGCGCGAACACGGGTGATGCCGAAACGCACCGGACGGTGCATATTCGCTATCAGGGAAGCGATACGACGCTGATCGTGCCCTTCGGCTCCGTCGCCGACATGACCCGCAATTTCGAGGCCGCCCACAAAGCGCGCTTCGGCTTTACCGATGAGGGCAAACAACTCACCATCGAAGCGGTGTCGCTGGAAGCCATCGCCCGCGAAGGCGCCGGCGCCTCCTCATCCGTCCGGAACGAGCCGCGCGAGAGCCCGGCGCCGCCTCTGGCCGAGACCCGATTTTTCAGTCAGGGCGGCTGGCATGACGCGCTGGTGATCGACCGGGCGGCTCTCGTTCCCGGCGATACCATCCGCGGCCCGGCGATCATCGTCGAGGGCCATGGCACCAATGTCGTCGAGCCGGGCTGGCGGGCCGACTTCACGTCCGAGGGTAATCTGCTGGTCACCCGCGCGACGGCGCGCCCGCGCAGGATGGCGATCGGCACCCAGGCCGATCCCGTCCGGCTCGAGATCTTCAACAATCTCTTCATGTCGATCGCGGAGGAGATGGGCGTCGTTCTGCGCAATACCGCCCATTCGGTCAATATGAAGGAGCGGCTGGATTTCTCCTGCGCGGTGTTCGACGGCGCGGGCGAACTGATCGCCAACGCGCCCCACGTGCCGGTGCATCTCGGCTCCATGAGCGAGAGCGTGCGCACCATCATCCGCGAGGACGGCGAAACCATGCGGCCCGGTGACGTCTTCGCCTTGAACGCGCCCTATAACGGCGGCACGCATCTGCCCGATGTGACGGTCATCACACCGGTTTTCGGCGATGACGGCCATGTGCCGCTCTTCTATGTCGCCAGCCGGGGGCACCACGGCGATATCGGCGGACTGACGCCCGGCTCCGTGCCGCCCTCCTCCACGAGCGTCGAGGAGGAAGGCATCCTGATCGACAATTTTCTGCTGGTGAGCGCCGGCAAATTCCGCGAGGCCGAAACGCGGGCGCTGCTCGCCTCGGGGCGCTATCCGGCGCGTAAACCCGATCAGAACATCGCCGATCTCAAAGCCCAGATCGCCGCCAATGAGAAAGGCGCGGCGGATCTCAAACGCATGGTCGCCCAGTTCGGCCTCGATGTCGTCAACGCCTATATGGGCCATGTGCGCGACAATGCGGAAGAATCCGTCCGCCGCGTGATCGGCGTGTTGAAAGACGGTGCGTTCGAGGCCCCGCTCGATATCGGCGCGACGATCAAGGTCGCCATTACCATCGATCGCGAAGCGCGCGGCGCGACCATCGATTTCACGGGGACGAGCCCGGCAAGCCGGACCAATTTCAACGCTCCCCACGCCGTTTGCATGGCGGCGGTGCTCTATGTCTTCCGCTGCCTGGTGGACGACGACATCCCGTTGAATGGCGGCTGTCTGAAGCCCCTGAAGATCGTCGTTCCCGAAGGATGCCTGCTCAACCCGCAATATCCGGCGGCGGTTGTTGCCGGCAATGTGGAGACCTCGCAGGTGATCGTCGATGCCCTGTTCGGCGCGCTCGGCGTGCTGGCCGGATCGCAGGGCACGATGAACAACCTCACCTTCGGCAACGCCCACCACCAGTATTACGAGACGATCTGCGGCGGCACGGGCGCCGGCGCGGACTATGACGGGGCATCCGCCGTACAAAGCCACATGACCAATTCGCGCCTCACCGACCCGGAAGTTCTGGAACTGCGTTATCCGGTCGCTCGTCGACGATTTTGCGATCCGCGCGGGCTCCGGCGGCGATGGCCGTCATCGGGGCGGCGACGGCGCGATCCGCCGCATCCGGTTCCTGAAGCCGATGACGGCGGCCATCCTCTCCAATCGCCGGACCACCGATCCTTTCGGCCTTGAAGGCGGCGGCCGGGCCGGCGCGGCGTCAATCGCGTCGAACGGGCGGATGGCGCGTGCGAGCTTCTCGCCTCCTCGGCCAGACTACGGTGGAGGTCGGGGACGCCATCGTGATAGAAACACCGGGTGGCGGCGGTTTCGGCCGCGCGTAACGCAAGCCAGTCACGTCCAGGGAGGGAGAACATGCCGAGCGTTCTGGTTACGGGGAGCAGCCGGGGTTTGGGCTTCGAATTCGTCAAGCAATACGCCGCCGATGGCTGGCACGTGATAGCGACCTGCCGCAATCCCGAGAAGGCCGATACGCTCAAGGCCTTGGCGGGCGGCTCGGACGGCCGCGTCACGCTCCATCCGCTGGACGTCGCGGATATTCACCAGATCGACAGCCTCGCCGCCTCGCTCGAGGGGCACGCCATCGACGTGCTCATCAACAATGCCGGCGTCAGCGGCGGCAGCTTCGGCGGCGGCCTGGGCGATATCGATTACGACATGTGGGAGCAGGTCTTCCGCGTCAACACCATGGCGATCGCCCGAATGACCCACGCCTTCCTTCCCCATCTCGAACGCGGCGATCAGAAAAAACTGATCACGATTTCAAGCGGCCTCGGCTCGATCGGCGGCAATGACTGGGGCGGGCTTTACGTCTACCGGTCCAGCAAGGCCGCCGCGAACGCCGTCACCCGCAGCCTGGCGCTGGACCTGAAGGACAAACACATCATCGCCGCCGCCCTCACCCCCGGCTGGGTCAAGACCGACATGGGCGGCCCCGGCGCCGACATCACCCCCGATGTCAGCATCGCCGGCATGCGCAAGGTCATCGCCGGCCTGACTCTGGACAAGTCCGGGTCCTTCATCAGCTATGAAGGCAAAACGGTGGAGTGGTGAGCCGCCGCCGATCGGCTTCACGCGCTCATAAGGGCCCCTACCCTCTCCAGATTCTCCAGCGTCTTCACGCAGGCTTCGGCGGCTTCTCGGCCCTTTACCTTGAAGTGATCGAAAAAGAAGTCGTGATGTGCGCCGTGTTCGTGAAAGTGATGCGGCGTGAGGACGACGGAGAGGATCGGCACCTCGGTCTCGATCTGCACTCGCATCAGGCCGTCGATCACGGTGGAGGCGACGAAGTCGTGGCGGTAGATGCCGCCATCGATGACGAAGCCGGCGGCGACAATGACGGCGTAACGACCGGTCTTGGCCAGCAGCTTGGCCTGAAGCGGGATTTCAAGGCTGCCCGGCACCTCGAAGAGATCGACGCGAGATTCGGCGATGCCCTGCCGCCCAAGTTCTTCGAGGAAGGACAGTCGCGCCTGTTCCACGATTTCCTTGTGCCAGCAGGCCTCGATAAAGGCGATGCGGCCCGGGCTTCCGGCAGGCGCAGGTGTGTCGGATTTCAGCGAAACATTGGCGGTCATGGGTCTCATCCCCGGTTCGATTGGCACTGACACGGGGCGAGCCTGATAAACGACGCGCACCCATGCGCGGGTGCGCACGGGCCGAAGCCGTTCATCCGTTCTCTTCCATCCGGACTGTCACCGTCGGCTTCGGAATTGCACCGAATCTGCTGACCCCGGCGGCAGATCGCCGGGCGCTCGCGGGCTTCGCGCAATCTCGCGCTTACCGCCGGTGGGGACTTTCACCCCGCCCCGAGAACGATGCATTCAGTATAGGCGTGATCGTCAGTCCGGCCAATGGCTCACCCGTGAAGAACCGGAAAACTTGTCGCCAGCCCGTCGACAATGTTCTGCGCGGCAAGGGCGGCCAGAATGATGCCCAGCACCCGCCCGACGACATTTACACCGGTGACACCCAGCCGCTCCATCAACCAGGAGGCGCTGAAGAACGCCAGCAGGGTGACGACCAGCACGCCCAGCATCACGCCGAGAACGAGGACGATCCCGAGAAGGTCATGGTTCACGCGGCCGATCATGAGAAGCACGGACGTCATCGCACCGGGCCCGGCGATCAGGGGAATCGCGAGCGGAAAGACGGCGACATCCTCGCGATGTTCCGCTTCCTGGTCCTCCGGCGCAGTCGTCGAGCGCAGGCCGCTCTGACGCGCCAGCACCATGTCGATGGCGAGCAGCAGCAACAGAATGCCGCCGGCGATCTGGAGTGCGGCCAGCGTGATCCCGAGAAATTCCAGAATGTAATTGCCGAGGATGCCGAAGACGACAAGCGTGACGGCCGCAACCGAAATGGCCCGGATGGCCGCCGCGCGGCGCTCGACGTTGCTTCGGCCCTGCGTCACGGCCATGAAGATCGGCACATTGCCGATCGGATCGATGATCACGAGAAAGGTGACGGTTGCCGAGATGAGAAGGTCGAGCATGGGCTGTGGTGTTCCGGCCGATATCGCCGATCATAGCGCAAATTTATGCCGCGCCGGCAGCCGCCATGTCACGTTTCTTCACGACGTCCGGGACGCCCGGTTTCCGGTTGACCGCATGCCAGATCGTCACCGTCAGTTCGGTGCCCTCGAAATGCCGGGTCGATTCCAGGTGAAGCCGTGCGGCGGCAAGCCAGTTCTCGACTTCCTGATCGGAAAAGCCGAGACGGCGATGGGCGTGTTCGGTGCGCAGATATTCGATGTCGTGCGGCGCGAAATCGACGATCAGCATCTCGCCGCCGGGCCGCAACAGCCGCGCGGATTCATGGATTGCGGCAGCGGGATCGTCGGCATAGTGCAGCACCAGATGGAACAGCACGACATCCACCGACTCGTTCGGCATGGGAATGCTGTACATGTCGCCATGCCGGACCTGGCAATTGCGCACGCCCGCCTCGTCGAGATTGGTGCGGGCGAGCGCCAGCATCTCGTGGCTCATGTCGTAGCCGATGCCGCGCTTTATCCGGGGCGCGAACAGAGTGAGCATCCGGCCGGTGCCGGTGCCCACATCGAGGAGATCGTTGATTTCCCGGTCGCCCAGAATCTCCAGCATGGACTGCTCGAGTTCGGCCTCGGGCACGTAAAGCGAGCGGATCTTGCCCCAGTTGGCGGCGTTGACCCGGAAATACTCCGCCGCCGCCTCGGCCCGCGCCGCCTTGATGGCTTCCAGGCGCTCCAGATCGCGCGCATAAACCGGATCGTCGATCGGGATGAGATCGACCAGAAGGCGCGCCAGTTCGGCGCATTGGCCCTTTTCGGTCAGCCGGTAGAACGCCCAGGTACCCTCGCGGAACCGGTCCAGCAGTCCGGCCTCGCACATGAGCTTGAGGTGGCGCGAGACACGCGGCTGGCTCTGGCCCAGAATCTGGGTCACTTCCGTCACCGTCAATTCGGAATGGCCGAGTAGCGCCAGAAGCCGCAAACGCGTCGGCTCCGCCGCAGCCCTCAGTCCGGGAAGAAGTGCATCCATATCTTGCGCCGATCCCACGGGCCCGAATAAACTGGCCCCCTCACCATCCAGGCGTTAATTCAAACGTCAACATATATATAAAGATATGTTTATACACAACGTAGTGGATTCCCGCGCCGGAATCCGTCTGTAAATGCGGTATGCTTGGAGATGGGCCTACGTCCATGTGTACACCGGTTATTCGGACTCTCTTTGATAGAATCCGGCCAGCCGATTTATGATCCTTCCGGGCCAACTCGACGTATTCTATCGGGTGAGCCTGAGCCACCGCCGCCATCCCGGCGAATATTGCTGACTTCAAGGTCGACTACGAAGGTAGAGCACGCGTGCGCTTAACGTTGAAACCGTCGAGACGAATGATGAACCTCGGTCTGCTGCGCTGGACCGTCCTGCTGGTCGGGATCGTGTTGCTCCCGGCCTGCGCAACGCGCCCGCCGGCCAGCGATCCGGTTGCTTTGGCCCAATACAAGAAAGCCGATGACCCGCTGGAGCCGTTCAACCGCGACGTCTACACGTTCAACAACGGCTTCAACCGATATGTCCTCTCGCCGATTGCGACCGTCTACACGACGATCTTCCCGAAGATCGTGCGCAACAGGCTCCGGGACTTTCTCGACAACATGAACGGGCCGATCATCTTCATCAACGACGTGCTTCAGGGACAAGGCAAGCGCGCCAGCGATACGCTGGGCCGGTTCGTCATGAACTCGACGGTCGGCATCGGCGGCCTGTTCGATCCCGCCGAGAAGCTCGGCATTCCGCAGCATACCGAGGATTTCGGCCAGACACTCGCGGTGCACGGCGTGAAGGACGGCGGCTATCTGATGATCCCGATCTACGGGCCTTCAAGCATACGCGACGGCTTCGGCCTGATCGTCGATGTCGCGATGGATCCGATCACTTGGGTCTTCCGCCTGAACCATGTGACCTATCTCAGCTATCCGCGGATCGGCATGAACGCGATCGACAAATACGCCCGCAACAAGAAGCTCCTGCACGATCTGCGCAAGAACTCGGTCGACGGCTACGCCACGCTGAGGAGCTATTACCGGCAGAACCGCACCTTCGAGATCCGCAACGGCGCGCCGGCGTCCAAGCAGGAACAGCAGCAACAGAACGACCTGTTCGAAAACTTCGACGACGATTTCGGTCAGTAAGTCGTCCCACCCTGCTCCCGCGGCTATTTCCGGCTGAATTTCTTGTATTTGATCCGGTGCGGCTGATCCGCTTCGGCGCCGAGGCGGCGCTTCTTGTCGGCCTCGTAATCCTGATAGTTGCCCTCGAACCAAACGACCTTGCTGTCGCCTTCGAAGGCCAGGATATGGGTCGCAATGCGGTCCAGGAACCAGCGATCGTGGCTGATGATCACCGCGCAGCCCGCGAAATCCTCGAGCCCTTCTTCGAGCGCCCGGAGCGTGTCGACATCGAGATCGTTGGTCGGTTCGTCGAGCAGCAGCAGGTTCGCGCCCTGTTTGAGCATCTTGGCGAGATGGACCCGGTTGCGCTCGCCGCCTGAAAGCTGGCCGACCTTTTTCTGCTGGTCGCCGCCCTTGAAGTTGAACGCACCGACATAGGCGCGGCTCTGGACCTCGCGCTTGCCGAGCAGGATCACGTCAAGGCCGCCGGAAATTTCCTCCCACACAGTCTTGTTCGGATCGAGCGTATCGCGTGACTGATCGACATAGCCGAGTTCCACGGTGTCGCCGACCGTGAACGTGCCGCTATCGGGCTGTTCCTGCCCCGTGATCATACGGAACAGGGTCGTTTTACCCGCACCGTTCGGGCCGATTACGCCGACGATGCCGCCCGGCGGCAGGCGGAAATTGAGATCGTCCATCAGCAGGTGATCGCCAAAACCCTTGCTGACATGCTCCGCGATGACGACCACGTCGCCAAGACGCGGCCCGGCCGGAATGACGATCTGGGCGCGGTTCGGCGCCTTTTCCTGACTCTTCGCCAGCAGGTCCTCATAGGCCGTGATACGGGCGCGGCTCTTGGCGTGACGCGCGCGCGGCGACTGGCGAATCCATTCCAGTTCCCGGGCCAGCGTCTTCTGCCTCGACTCTTCCTGCTTGCCTTCGAGTTCGAGCCGCTTTTGTTTCTGTTCCAGCCAGGACGAGTAATTACCCTGCCACGGAATGCCGTGGCCCCGGTCGAGTTCCAGAATCCAGCCGGCGACATTGTCGAGGAAATAGCGATCATGGGTCACCGCCACGACGGTGCCCGCATAATTTTCCAGGAAATGCTCCAGCCAGGCGACGGATTCGGCGTCCAGATGGTTGGTCGGCTCGTCGAGCAGCAGCAGATCCGGCTTCTCGAGCAACAGCCGGCATAGCGCCACGCGGCGGCGTTCACCGCCGGAAAGCTTGGTTACCTCGGCGTCGCCCGGCGGACAGCGCAATGCGTCCATGGCGATCTCGACCTCGGTGTCGATGTTCCAGGCGTCGATCGCCTCGATCTTTTCCTGAAGCTCGCCCTGCTCCTCGATGAGCGCGTTCATCTCGTCGTCGCTCATGGGTTCGGCGAATTTGGCGCTGATTTCCTCGAATTTGTCGAGCAAATCCTTGGTCGCGCGGACGCCGTCCATCACATTGCCGAGAACGTCCTTTTGCGGATCCAGATGCGGCTCCTGCTGCAGAAAGCCGACCCGGCAGCCATCCGCCGCCCAGGCTTCGCCGTTAAATTCCGTATCCTGCCCCGCCATGATGCGGAGCAGCGTCGACTTACCCGCCCCGTTGACGCCCAGCACACCGATCTTGGCGCCGGGCAGGAACGACAGCGAGATATTGTCCAAGACCTTGCGGCCGCCCGGATAGGTCTTGGACAGGCCTTGCATCACGTAACAATATTGATAGGAAGCCATAAGGTCTCTTTAACTCGGTTGGAATGGCGGAAAAGGGTCGGCGCCAGCATGTAGTGCAAAGGGCATGGCGATGCAAGGGGATGTCCCCACGCCCCGCTGAACCGCCGGGAAATCAGATGACCGGGGCGTCTATTTCGTAGCGGTTATGGGGATCGTCGATCTCGATCACCCAGAGGTCGGAATCGCGTTTCGTCTGGCGTTCGATTAGCGGTTCGGCATCCGCCTCGGGCACCGGATCGGGCCCGCTGGCGCGCATCCATTTCATCCGCCCGTCGAAATCCCGCACCTGGCTGAACACCTCGCAGGTCCGGTCTCGACGACAGATCTTCAGGACCACCGTCCCGGCATCCGGATCGCCGCGCTTCATGACCACGATCGGAATGGCGGCAAGGTCGCAAATCCGGATCTGCGCCTGGACCCAGATCGAGGTCTTGAGACGGTCGAGCTCCACGAGTTGGCTAGAGAATGCGGTGGAAATGGATGATGACGCCGTCCGAATAGCGTTCGCCGGTCGTCATGAACAACGACTTATTGAGCCAGTCATACGGGCCGGCAGGCGCTTCGAATTCCGGCGCGGCGCGAAAATAATATTCGCTGGGATCCACCGCCTCGCCCGCCATCACGCGCTGAAGCACCTCCGCAGGGCCGTGCCGCATGCCGCGATTGACGACCGCGATGACAGCGCCGTCATCGGTTTCAAGCAGATATTTCGCTTCGAGCACGGTCACGCCGTCGCGCCGCAGGATCTGGTAATCCGCACCGCCGGGCACGACCTTGCCCTTGAGGGCCGGCCCTTCGAAACTGCCGCCGAGGATCGGAATGATCCGGCGAGGGCCGAGCGGCGCGTCCGCGATCTCGATGGGCGGCGCAACCTCCGCCTTGAGATCCATGATCCATTCGGATTTCAGCACATCCGCCATGTCGCCTCCTCAGCCACCTTCTTCCGCGGGACCGTCGCTATCCTGATCGGGCTGCTTTTGTGGCGCATCGAGCCAGATGTAACGCGACGGATGAACATCGAGCGGATTGTCTTTCCAGCCCTTCACGTAATCCGCGACGAGATTGGCCTTGACCGGGAAGAACAACGGAATCACGGGCTGGTCGGCCATCGCGAGACCCTCGGCCTTCTTGAGCAAGTCGGCCCGCGCGTCGCGCGTGAGGGCCTGATCCGCCTGATCCATCAGCTTGTCGAAGGCCGGATTGCTGTAGCGCGAGGTGTTCGCCGAGCGGGAGCTCGACCGCAGGATGAAAAGGAAGTCCCCGGCATCGTTATAGTCGGCGGCCCACCCTTCATAGGACACCGTAAAATCGCCGGCCCGCACGGCGCTGAAATGGACTTTCGATTCCGCGTTCTGGAACTTGGTCACCACGCCGGCCCGCCGCCACATCGAGGCGATCGCGACGGCCACCTTCTCGCGCTCGTCGCCGGTGACATAGCGTACCGTCAATTCGAGGGGCCTGTCAGGGCCATAGCCGGCCTTGAGGATGAGCTGCCGCGCCTGCTTCAACCGTTCTTTCATGGGAAGTTTGGCGTAGTCCGGTTTGTACGAGCCGTCGTAATTCACCGTTCCCGGCGGCACGAGGCCATAGGCGGGCTCGGCGCCGGTGCCCAGAAGCTTGTGCGCGAGCGTGTCGCGATTGATCGCAAGCGACAGCGCTCGACGTATATTCGGATCATTCAGCGGACGCCGGCTGTCGTTCAGAACGAGATAATAGACCGCCAGATAGGGCGCGGTGCGCAGGGCCTGCGGCATATTTTCATGCAGCCAGGACAGACGCGTCATCGGCACGCGGCTCACGATATCGAAGTCGCCGGCCCGGAACCGGCTGACGGCGGCGACCTCGTCCTCGGTCGGCACATAGATCACGTCGTCGATCCGGATCGTGTCCGCGTCATAGAAATTAGTGTTGCGGGTCAGATGGATCGGACCGCCCGGCGCGCGTTCCGCCAGGACGAAGGGCCCGTTGCTGATCATCACTCCGGGCTTCACCCAGTTGCGGCCGGCGGCGTTGACGAGCTTGGACGGCACGGGATCGGCGATCGGATTGGCCAGGATCTCGAGAAAATAGGGCGTGGGCGCGTTGAGCGAGATCTGCAGCGTATGAGCGTCCGGCGCCTCTACGCCCAGCATATCCGGCGACATGGCCCCCTTGTTGACCGCCTCCGCGTTCTTGATGACGAACAGCAGCCCGGCCTGCGCCGCCGCCGTCGACGGATCGACCGCCCGTCTCAGCGAATAGACGAAATCGGCGGCTGTCAGCGGCTGGCCGTCGGACCATTTGAGGCCGTCGCGCAGCTTGAACGTATAGGTAAGACCATCGGGCGAGACGGTCCAGGATTCGGCGCAAGCGGGCTCCGGCCGTCCCGACGCGTTATAGGCCACGAGCCCGACGAAAAGATCGTCGTCGACCGTGGCCTCCGCGACGGTTTCGGCAAGATTGGGATCGAGCGTACCGGGATCGCCGGCCAAACTGCGGGTCAGCACGACCGGTTCGGAATCCGCCTGACCGGCCGCCGCTTTGTTTGCCGCCGCGGCCGCTCCGGCCCAAATCAGGGCTGCCACGATCGCGGTGACGAAATATCCAACTCGTTGGAAACGTGTCACAGGGAAAAGACTATCTGTTATTTCTTAGCAGCGGGTGCACGTCTCGGAGACATCGGACGCATCCGCCGACATGGATGCCGGAGATACGGTCGGCGACATCTTCGGACCGAAGGTATAGCGCTTGCCGTTGCTCTCGATAATGGGCGGCCGGTGATAAGCTTGGAAATAGTCGTATCCGGCTTTCAGATTGGTCCAGAACGACGCCCACCGGCTCTTGGCATGCGCCGCCATGTTGGCCCGCGTCATCCGGAACGGGAAAATATGCACTTCGAACAGGCTCTGGCCGTTATGGAGAGCCGCGTCGACCAGCGTATAGATCTCCGTGATACCTTTATTCGTCATGGCGTAGCAGCCGCTCGAAACGCATCCGCCATGGATCATCAGGTGATTGCCGGTCCGGCCATGCGCGCGGTCATACGGGTTTGGATAGCCGATGTCGAACGACAGATGGAAATGGCTGTTCGGATTTAACTGGCTTTCATTGACGAAATAGAAGCCTTCCGGGGCCTGGCGGTCGCCCTCCCTAAGCTTCGGGCCGAGCGCTCCCGAGTAACTACAGATCGGGTAGGTCCGGAACAGCCGGTATTTGTAACCGTCCAGAAGCCAAAGTTCCAGCTGCCGACTCTGCTTGAAGATTCGGATAAAGACCGGTGCGCCGTATTCGAAGCCTTTGGCGCGCAGCGCCCCGATGAGTTTGGGCCGGACCGCCGCTTCCTCGGCCGCGGCCGCATTGTCGGACGTCTGGGGCGCGCTCGCCCGCGCCCCCAGCGGCAAACCCCTCTCCTGCATCGCGCTCGATTGCTGCGCGGCCGCCGGAGCCGCTCCCAATGCGACCAGCAGCGCGAGAGATCCGATCGTTCGAATCAAGGAAGATCCCACTGGTACGACGCCCCGCAACTGATTGCCGATCTGCCCCCCGATATCACGCATAAAGACGTTCTCTATCGGCGAAACTCAGCCTGTGATCATAAATTGCTTGGCCCGCAGCGTCCACCGGCAACTACCCGGACGAAGTTCCTAGGCGGCGCACGACGTGTCAGCGCCTGCCGTCACCCGGCTCGGCCAGCGACGCCCGGCCTCGTTCTATAAGTCCTTCGGCCGTATCGTCGGCGGTCATTTGAACCGCCCGGCCCCTAAGCCGCACCGAGCACGGCTCATCCGGATTTCCGGCGGAGAATTCGGTGAAGTTCACCACATTCAGCAGACGCGAGACCACGAGATCCGCGTCGCGCTCGGCCGTATCCGGCAGCAGGACACAGAATTCCTCGCCGTTCAAACGGGCCGGCAAATCCTCGCCCCTGACCAGACGGCTCATGAGACTGCCGATCTGCCGAATGACCTTGTCGCCGGCCGCGTAGCCATATTGGCGGTTGATATTGCGCATCTGATGGATGTCGAACAGCGCAATCGAGAGATTGCGGTCATGTGCCTTTGCGTAGTCGATCTCATCGCCAAGGTGCTCCATCAGATAACCGTGGCTGTAGAGGCCGGTCAGACTGTCGCTGGTGATCAGATGGCGCGCTTCGCTGTAGACACGGTGGAGCGCGGCCCGATAGCGCTGATGGGCGACCAGCGCGCGGATCCGGGTGCGCAACTCGTCATTGGCGAGCGGCCGGAACAGCACGTCGTCCGCCCCGGCGCGATAAGGCTCCGAGGCGTCATTAAGCCCGATCCTGTCACCGAAGATCAGGACCGGCAGCGTCGACAGGCTGGGATGCGCGCGAATCTGGCTGCATAGCTGCAACGCTTCGCCGTCATGGGAATCCATATCCACCAGAACGGCGTCGAACGAGCGGCGCTGCAGATAATCCAGCGCGGTCTGGCCGGACCACGCGAAAGTAAGGTCGGTGTCGGCGCCGAGTTGGGCCTCGATTGCGGAGAACGAATCTCCCCGTCCGCCGATCACCAGAAGCTGGACGATCCCCTTGATTTCCTCCGAGGGAACGACGGTTTCCTGATCGACCCCGTATTTCTTCGCGGTCGATGCCCGCCGGACAAGTTCCTCGCGCATCGTTGCGAGGCGGAGGTGGGAACCGAGCCGGCCGAGAAGCTGGCTGTCGAGAAACGGCCGGGCGATATATTCATCGGCCCCGGCGGACAAAAGCTTCACCTGCCGGGCGCTGTCATCCGAACGATCGATCACGATCACGGGAACCGGCCGGGCCTTCCCGGAATGTTTGAGCAAATGGGTCAGATCGACCGCCGCGCTTTCCTCGTCGGCCCTGAGATCCTGACAATCGATGATCACGAGGTCGGCGTCGCCGGTATCGGACCCGTCATTGGCCGGGCCGCCGGGCACGACGAAGCGGGCGTCGAAGCCATTTGCGGCGAGAGTCGGGGCGATGTCGCTATGCTCTGCCCCGCCCGACGCATAGACGAGGACTCGGGCCGTGCACGCCATGAGTTTCAACCCTCCATAGGAATGCGCGACTCTATGACAACGCCCTTAAGATATTGTTGACCGGACGACCCCCGAGACGACTATTCCGGCCGTCCCGGGCAATTGACAGGGAGACCTCCCAAGGCTAGATCCCACCCATGGCAACACTTCCCCAAAACGGCGTCCATGTCGTCGGCGGCGGCCTGGCCGGCAGCGAAGCCGCGTGGCAGATCGCACGCGCCGGCGTCGCCGTCACTCTGCACGAAATGCGCCCGATCCGCGGCACCGACGCGCATCAGACGGACGGTTTCGCCGAACTGGTTTGCTCCAATTCCTTCCGGTCGGACGACGCCGAGAGCAATGCGGTCGGCCTGCTGCATGCCGAAATGCGGCGTCTCGGCTCGCTGATCCTGACCTCGGCGGACGCCCATAAGGTGCCGGCCGGCGGTGCACTGGCGGTGGACCGCGAGGGGTTCAGCCAAGCGGTCACTGACGCGCTCGAGGCCGAACCGCTCGTGACCATAGAACGCGGCGAGATTTCGGCGTTGCCCGGGGCCGACTGGGGCTCGGTGATCGTCGCGACCGGGCCGTTGACGTCCGAATCTCTTTCGCAGGACATCCTGCGGGCCACGGGCGAAGACGCGCTCGCCTTTTTCGACGCGATTGCGCCGATCGTCTACAAGGAAAGCATCGATTTCTCGAAGGCCTGGTTCCAGTCGCGCTACGACAAGGGTGACGGCGCCGATTACATCAATTGCCCGCTGACGCGCGAGGAATACGAGGCCTTCGTCGCGGAGATCCTCGCCGGCGAAAAACGGCCTTCAAGGAATGGGAAGCCGACACGCCCTATTTCGAAGGCTGCCTGCCGATCGAGGTGATGGCCGAGCGCGGCATCAAGACGCTCGCCTATGGCCCCCTGAAGCCGGTCGGACTGACCAATCCGCATTCGCCCGACAAGCCCTATGCCGTGGTGCAGCTCCGCCAGGACAACGCGCTCGGCACGCTCTACAACATGGTCGGCTTTCAGACGAAACTGAAATATGCCGAGCAGACCCGCATCTTCCGCATGATTCCGGGGCTGGAAAAGGCCGAATTCGCCCGGCTCGGCGGCCTACACCGCAACACCTTCCTCAACAGCCCGAAACTGCTGGACGGTGAATTGCGGCTCAAATCCCTGCCCCATATCCGTTTCGCCGGGCAGGTGACCGGCGTCGAAGGCTATGTGGAGAGCGCCGCGATCGGCCTGATTGCGGGCCGGATGGCGGCGGGAGAGCAGAAAGGCGAGATTTTCGTCGCGCCGCCGGTCGAAACCGCGCTCGGCGCGTTGCTGAGCCACATCACGGGCGGGGCGGACGAAGAGACGTTCCAGCCGATGAACGTCAATTTCGGCCTGTTTCCGCCCTTCGACGAGCGCATTCGCCGCAACGAGCGAAAAAAAGCCTATACCACCCGGGCCAACAAGGCGCTCGACGCCTGGCTCGCGGCGCCGAACCGATCCGCGGCGGAATGATCCTCAGACTTTCCGCAACAACGCATTGCGATAGACCCGCAGGGTGCGGCCCAGGCTGCCACGCTCGAAATTCGCCGTACCAAGATCGTAACCGGCCGATTTGAGCGATCCGAGATAGGACGGCAGCAGCGCCCCCGTGAGAAGCGGCGCCATATGGCGACGTTTCGGGCGACCGGCCTTACGCCGCGCCTCGGCCAGACGCGCGCGGGCCTGATGGGCCAGCTCCTCGACCGCCTTGCTCAACCCGGCGGCGACGCGGCCCTGCGCAACATCTTCCGGCGCCACACCGTGACGCGCCAGAACCTCCGCCGGCACAAGCGGCCGCTGACGCCCGCGCTGGCTTCTAAGCGCCCTGAGGATCGTCATATAACCGCTCGCAATGCCGACGGAACGGCCCGCGTCGATGAGATCGTCCCCCTCACCCGCGCCGACCGCGCGCAAGCCTAGCGCGACCAGTTCACCCGCCGTGGAGCGGAGATAGGCTTCGAGATCGGCGACGGTCTCGGGCGGGCCTGCTTCCAGCTCGACCTCGCGGCCCGTTATCATGGTTTCGAACATATCGCGCGGCAGATCACGGTCCTTCACGGCCTCCGCCAGTGCGAGGACCACCTCGTGATGGCGCGGCGAGCCGTCATAAATGCCGGCGATCGATTCCCGCCACCATTGCAGCCGGACCTGTCCCAGAAGCGGCTCGCTGACGATCGTCGCGACCTTGGCCAACTCCAGATTGAACGCGTAAAGCGCGTGCAGCGCGCCGCGGTCCTCGTCTGCCGCGAACAGCGAAATCAGGTAACGTTCGGGATCATTGACCCGGACTTCGGTGCCGCAATAGGCCTGAGGGTTATGAGATTCCACCATATTTCCCAAGATAGAGCCGATGGAGTCCGGGTCAAAAAAGCCCGGCCGATGCGGAACGCTGTGCCGGGAAATCTATTGTGCTACAGTCTTAGCGGGCCGATAGGCGCGGACCCGCTCCCTTTATAGCGGCACGCGTCGTTCGTCACAGGGGGTGAATCCATGAAAAATCCACTTGAATCCTTGCCTTGGACTATCGTTCTCGGGGTCGTTCTGACCGTGATCCTCGCGATCGCCGTCAATTTGGCCGGCGCTTAGCCGTCGAAGGAGAACCGTCATGCATTTCGATCTCGAATATTACAAATTCATCATCCGCGTGTTCCACGTGTTGTGCGGCATCATGTGGATCGGGCTGCTCTGGTATTTCAATTTCGTCCAGATCCCCAACATGAAGAACATTCCGGACGATCAGAAACCGGCCATCGGCAAGGTGATCGCGCCGGCGGCGTTGTTCTGGTTCCGCTGGGGCGCGGCCGGCACGGTGTTGTTCGGGCTTTGGCTCGCCTCGCTCAACGGCTATATCGCGTCCGCCTTGTCGCTCGGGCTCGATATTTTCGGCGGCAATATCAAGCATATGCCGATCGGCATCGGCATGTGGTTCGGCCTGATCATGGCGTTCAACGTGTGGTTCGTGATCTGGCCGCATCAGAAGCGGGCGCTTGGCATTGTCGAGGCGGCCCCGGACGTGAAGGCGAAATCGGCGCGCATCGCGATGCTGTTCTCGCGCACCAATACGCTGCTGTCGATCCCGATGCTCTATTTCATGATCTCGGCTCAGAACCTGTATCACGTATCGTGACGATAGCCGCGGACGGGCTTCGACAGGCTTGGAGAGACTGGAGATATCAGTCGACCGCGATCAGCGCGGCCGCGACGAGGCGGTGCTCGGCAAGCAGGACGTTATAGGTCCGGCAGGCCGGGCCCGTCGCCATGGCCTCTATGGCGATGCCGCGCTGGCGGAAATGGTTGCGCACTTTGGTCGGCAGCAAGGCCGGATGATGGCCGGTTCCGACGATCAGCAGTTCGATATCGTCGGCATGCTCGACGATCGTCTCAAGCGATTCGACCGTCAGGTCATCCATGCGCTCCACGGGCCATGACGCGACGCTTTCGGGCATCAGGAGAATGGAGCCGGCGCGCTTTTCGCCCGCGATGGTGAAGCTGCGGTCGCCATAGGCCGCGATGGACGTGTTGTAGCCGGATATAACCGGTTCCATCTTCATGGAACGAATCCTCCGGCGGCCAGGCCGCCAAAGTTAAGGGGTGTTTTTCTTCGCGGCCCCGGAAGGCGCCTGGATCTGGACGTCTTCGCTTCTGAGATTGAACCAGATCAGCACCGGCGCGCCGACATAGATCGACGAATAGGTACCGATGAACACGCCGAACAGCATCGCCGCCGAGAACGCCCGGATCACCTCACCGCCGAAGAAGAACAGGGCGAGCAGGGCCAGGAACGTGGTCATGGCCGTCATGATCGTGCGCGACAACGTCTCGTTGACGCTGAGATTGATCAGGTCGACCAAGCCCATCTTCTTGTATTTACGCAAGTTTTCGCGAATACGGTCGAACACGACGACGGAGTTGTTCATCGAATAGCCGACGATGGTCAGAATTGCGGCGACGACCGACAGGTTGAACTCCAGCCGGGTGATCGAGAAGAAGCCGATCGTGAGCGTCGCGTCGTGAATCAGCGCCAGCACGGTGCCGACGCCGAACTGCCATTCGAATCGGAACCAGACATAGATCACCATGGCAAGAATGGCCAAGGTCATCGCGATGAAGCCTTGCTGCTTGAGTTCGCCACTGACCTTTGGACCGACCACCTCGGTTCGCCGATATTGCGGCTTGCCCGCGATGACCTTGTCGAGCGTGTCTTTGATTTTGGTGACGGCGATTTCCTGAGCCTTGTCGCCACCGTCCTGTTTCTCGACACGGATCAGAATATCGTCGGGCGCACCAAAGGTTTGAATCCCCACGTCACCGAGGTCGAGGGAATTCAACGCACTGCGAATCTTGGCCAGTTCGGCCACTTGCGGCGTCTTGACCTCGATCATGATGCCGCCCTCGAAATCGATGCCGTAATTCAGCCCGCGGGTGAAATAGAGCACGATCGACAGGACGATGAAGAGCACCGAGAGCGACACGCAGATCACGCGCTTTTCGGCGAACTTGATGTTCGTGTTGTCGGGGATCAGCTTGAGCTTTTTCATGGAACGATAGCTTCCCCTAGATGGGCAATACTTGTGGCCGGCGGCGGCGCAGCCAGATCACAACGAACAGTCGCGTGACGGTAACCGCCGTAAACACCGAGGTGCAAACACCGATGGACAGCGTCACGGCAAAGCCGCGGACCGGACCGGTTCCGACGAGATAAAGAATGATGCCGGTGATCAGCGTGGTCAGGTTGGCGTCGAGAATGGTCACCATCGCGCGCCGGAAGCCGGCGTCGATCGCGTTGAACGGCGTCTTGCCGTTCCGCGCCTCTTCACGAATTCTCTCATAGATCAGCACGTTGGCGTCCACCGCCATGCCGATGGTGAGAACGATACCCGCGATGCCGGGCAGGGTCAGCGTTGCCTGAAAGGCGGACAAGGCGCCGAAGATCAGCACCATGTTCACAATCAACCCCAGATTCGCGAGGAGCCCGAAAAATCCGTAGACCAGCATCATGAAGACGACGACGAACAAGGAGCCGATGACGGCGGCTTCCTTGCCTTCGGCGATCGAATCCGCACCAAGCTGCGGCCCGACCGTCCGCTCCTGAACGATCGTCATCGGCGCGGGCAGCGCGCCGGCGCGCAGCAGAAGCGCCAGATCCTGCGTCTCCTGAACCGTGAAGGAGCCGGAAATCTGCGCCGAACCGCCCAGAATGGGCTCATTGATGCGCGGCGCGCTGATCACCTTGTTGTCGAGCACAATGGCGAACAGCTTGCCGACATTGTTGCGGGTGGCCTCGGCGAAGCGCTTGCCGCCGATCGAGTCGAATCGGATATTGACTACCGGCTGATTGGTTTGCGGACTGAAACCGGGCTGGGCGTTCTTGAGGTTCTCGCCGCTCACCATCACGCGTTTGCGGATGAGATAGGCCGATGGCCCGCCGCGATTATTCTCGGACGCCGGCAGGATTTCATCACCCGGCGGCACATGTGTGGCCTCGGCCTGCTGTACCGACATCGACTGATCGACGAAGCGGAAGGTCAGCTTTGCCGTGGTTCCGAGAATGTCCTTCATCCGGCTGGGATCCTGCACGCCCGGAAGCTGCAGCAGGATTCGGTCCTGGCCCTGACGCTCGATCGTCGGCTCCTTGGTGCCGGTCTCGTCGACGCGGCGGCGGATCACCTCCATCGACTGGCTCACCGCGTTGCGGGTGCGCTCGGCGATCGCCTCCTCGGTCAGGTTCGTCGTAATGCGGGAGCCTTCCCGGGTGACCGAAATATTCGGTCCGCCATTGCCGCCGAGAATGGACTGCTGAACCGGCGTCGCGAGATCCCGGATCGCCTTGACCGCCTGATCGGCTTCATTGGGATCGCGAAGGTTCAGGGAAACTTTCTGATGGTTGATGCCGAGGCCCGTATAGCCGATCTTCTTGGACCGCAGCGCGCCTCGGATCTGATCGACAAGATCCTGCAGATCCTGGTTGATCACCGCCTTGACGTCGACTTCGAGCAGCAGATGAGACCCGCCGCGCAGATCGAGGCCGAGATTGATCGTCCGGCTCGGAATGAAAGACGGCAGGCTCGCGAGAACCTTGGGCGGCAGGAAATTCGGGACGGCAAAGAGAAGCCCGATCAGGCAGACTCCGCCCACCAGAATGATCTTCCGGAGCGAGAAATTCATCATGGCTGTTATCTGCCCTTCTGTCGCAGCCTGCAGGCGATCGCGTTATTTGCCGCCCGGCGCTTTGTCGTTGGCGGGCTCGTCATTGGCGGCATTCGCGTCGGATTTGTCGGACTTTTCGGCTTTGGCCTTCTTGTCCTTGTCGCCTTTGGCAGGCGCCGCCGGCTCGCTCTTGCCGCGCACATCGGCCAGCGTGGATTTGATGATCCGGACGCGGACACTCTCGGCCAGTTCGACCTGAACCTCGTTTTCGTCGATCACCTTGGTGATCTTGCCGATCATGCCGCCGGACGTCACCACGGTGTCGCCCCGGCGCACGGCTTCGATCATCGCCTTGTGCTCTTTCTGGCGCTTCTGCTGCGGCCGGATCAGCAGGAAGTAGAAGACCGCGAACATCAGCGCGAGCATGATGAAGAAGCTATACCCGCCGGCTTGCTGGCCTGCCGCCTGAGCATATGCCGGCGTCGCAGCCAGAACGGCCACGAGGGCGATTATCAAATGAGCTAGCTTCATCGGCACGGGGCCCCTTCTCTTGATTGCCGCAAAAGTGGGCGGGACTATAACCGGGCCACCGGCAATTTCAAAGGGGTACAGGCGTCCGACGGACGGTTTCACCCCTTCTGCATCTTATTCTCCGCGCGTGGCCCGTGTGTTAGGGTGCGCGCGCCCCGACCAGATAAGGTTTCGATCGGAACGAATATGACCGAATCCCGCGATTTCTCCGCCCTTCAAAGCACGCTTGAGCGCATCGCCGACGCGCTGGACCGTTTGACCCCGGCTCCCGTGGCCGCGCCGGATCTCAGCGCCGCCGAAGCCTTTACCTGGCATTCGGAATTGGGGGCGCTGGCGCCCGTGGCGGAGATCAATCGGGTGGAATTGCCGCTGCTGCGCGGGATCGACCGGGTTCGCGACATCCTGCTCGACAACACCACCCGGTTCGCGAATGGCCTGCCGGCGAACAATGCCCTGCTCTGGGGGGCGCGCGGCATGGGCAAAAGCTCACTCATCAAATCCGCCCATGGTCAGGTCAATCGCGACATGCCGGACGCGCGGCTGACCCTGGTGGAGATCCACCGCGAGGATATCCCCACCCTGCCCCGGCTTCTCGCCATTCTGCGCGCCGCCGAGCGCCGCTGCATCCTATTCTGCGACGATTTGTCGTTCGACGGCGACGACACCAGCTACAAGTCGTTGAAGGCGGTGCTGGAAGGCGGGATCGAAGGCCGGCCCACCAACGTCATCTTCTATGCGACCTCCAACCGCCGCCATCTGCTGCCGCGCGACATGATGGAAAACGAGCGGTCGACTGCGATCAATCCGGGGGAAGCCGTGGAAGAAAAGGTCTCGCTATCGGACCGGTTCGGCCTGTGGCTCGGCTTTCATGCCTGCAGCCAGGAGCAGTATCTCGAAATGGTCGATGCCTATGTGGCGCATTACGGGCTGGGCGAGCCGTCCGACGACATCCGGGCCGAAGCGCTGGAATGGTCGATTACGCGCGGCTCGCGCTCGGGCCGCGTGGCCTGGCAATTCATTCAGGATCTGGCCGGACGGCTGGGCAAGACGCTGGATTAGACGGCGAAGGTCAGGCCAGGAACTTCCGGGGATTCACTGCGTTCGCGCCTTTGCGGATCTCGAAATGAACCTGCGGACGGCTGACGCTGCCGGTGCTTCCGGCCCGTGCGATGACCTGTCCGGCGCTCACCTTCTCGCCCCGATCGACCAATAACTGATCGTTATGGGCATAAGCTGTGACCCAGCCGCCGGCGTGACGGATCAGGACCAGCTTGCCATAGCCTTTGAGTTCGCTGCCCGCATAGACGACGACTCCGTTATCCGCCGCGCGCACCGGCGCGCCCTTCGAAACCAGAATATTGATGCCGTCATTGTGGCGGCCGTCGGCCTTGGTCCCAAAGCTGGAGATGATCTTGCCGCGAACCGGCCAGGCGAAACCCTTGCCCGACCGCGGCGGCGGCGTGCCGATGACCGCCTTGACGCCGGGATCGGATACATCCGCCGTCTTGGCCTGATCGCCCGGCCCGTAGACCTTGGGCGGCAGCTTCAGTTTCTGGCCGACATAAAGCGTGTAGGGCTTACCGATGTGATTGGTTTTCAGCAGGCTCGTCAGATCGACGTCGTAAAGCCGGGAAATGCCGTAGGCCGTCTCCCCCCTGGAAACGGTATGGGTCTCGGCCCCCGGAATGACCAGTTTCTGGCCGATCGAAAGAATATAGGGCGGCTCCAGGTCATTCGCGTCGATCAGGTCTCTCAGGGCCACGTCATAGCGCTTGGACAGCGAATACAGCGTATCGCCCTTGACGACGACGACCCGCCCCTCGACACGCGCCGGTTGGTTTGAGGATTGCTGATCGCTGGACTGGCTGCTCGAATCCTTGCCGGGCGGCGGAAGCGGGGTGGTTTCGACCGGCTCTCGCGGAGGGACGGGATTGACGATGGGTGTTTTGGGGGCCGGAGGCTTGGGCGGCGGACGGCTCGCCTGATTGCGATAGACGACCGGCGCCGGCGCGGACCGCTCGGCGCATCCCGAGACGCTTACCGCGAGGGCTAGGCCTGAGCAGAGGATCCAGACGCCTCGGATACGCAACTGTTTCATGGCTCTCGGATATTATGGTCGTCGCGCGGGCTGTTCAACGCCGTAATGCGGACAAAGTTTCGCAGGCGGGTCATCCGCCGTGCACGGCGCCGGGCACGAGCGGCACGAAACGGACGGGCAAAAGGATCGATGTTTTCAAGCCGTCCTCCGTTTTCACGATGCGCTGAACATACTGATCCATCGCAAAACCACCAACCGGAAGAACCATGATACCGCCGACCGCGAGCTGTTCGAGCAGGTTCTCCGGTATCGTATTGGCGGCGGCGGTGACGATGATGCGGTCGAACGGCGCCTGGTCCGTCCACCCTTCGGTTCCGTCGCCGTGGCGCGTGGTGATGGTGCTGATTCCGAGATTCCTGAAGCGTTTCTCGGCCGCCTTCAGCAGCGGCTTGTGGCGCTCTACCGTGTAGACCCGGCGGCACAGAGCCGAGAGCACGGCCGCCTGATAGCCGGATCCCGTCCCGATCTCCAGCACCCGCATGCGCTCGCCGACCTGCAGGGCCTGGGTCATATAGGCGACGACATAGGGCTGGCTTATGGTCTGCTCGCAGCCAATCGGCAGCGCCAGATTTTCATAGGCGTTGCCGCGCCTCTCCTCCGGCACGAACGCCTCGCGCGGCACGCGCTCGATCGCCGAGAGCACACGCGTGTCGGTAATACCCTCGCCGCGAAGCTCCATAATGAGGCTTATCTTCGCGGAGTCTTGGGACTTGTCTCGAGTCATAGGCTCCCTACGGATCGGATCCCCGCCGATCGCCGGGCGCTGAATCTATTCAAGCGCGGCCTGCATCGCCCGGTAAGTCTCGCCATGCGTGAGGTCGAGATGCAAGGGCGTCACCGAAATATAGCCATTTCGGATCGCGATAAGGTCGGAATCCGCCGACGGATCGCCGTAAGCCCCGCGAAGGCCAATCCAGAAATAGGGGATCTCACGCGAATCCACCCGTTCGTCGATGAACAGGTCGGAAATATCCTGATGCCCCTGACGGGTCACGTTTACGCCCTTGATCGACTCTTGCGGAATATCGGGGAAGTTGACGTTGATGAGCACGTCGCGCGGCCAGCCGAGCTTCAGAAGCTTGCGGATCAGATCGGGCGCGTGGTGGCGGGCGGTCGACCATTTGGCCTGTTTGCTTTTTGGCGCCACCGCCTGGCTCAAAGCAATCGACGGCACGCCGAGCAGGGTGCCTTCCATAGCGGCCGCGATGGTGCCGGAATAGGTCACGTCGTCGGAAATGTTGGCACCGCGATTGACGCCGGACAGGACCAGATCGACTTTCCGATCCCGCAGAATGTAGCGCAAGCCCATGGCAACACAGTCGGTCGGCGTACCCTGAACGGCGAACCGGTGCTCGGAGATGTTGCGCAGCCGCAAGGGCATGGCGAGGCTCAGTGAGTGCGACGAGCCGCTCTGCTCGGATTCCGGCGCTATCACCCAGACGTCGTCGGAGATATCGCGCGCGATTTCCTCCAGCACCTTGAGGCCCGGCGCGTGAATGCCGTCGTCATTGGTGACGAGAATGCGGGGGGCGTCAATCATGGCCGCCGACCACGGTCTGTCCGTTCATATAAGGCTGGAGCACGGCGGGTACGGCGATCGAGCCGCCTTCCTGCTGGTAATTCTCCAGCACCGCGATCAGGGCCCGGCCGACCGCCACGCCCGAGCCGTTCAGCGTATGGACGTAACGCGTGCCCTTGGCTTCCCTCGGACGATAGCGCGCGTCCATGCGGCGGGCCTGGAAATCGCCGCAATGGGAATGACTGGCGATTTCGCGATAGGCGTTCTGGGCCGGCAGCCATGCCTCGATGTCATAGGTCTTGCGGGCCGAGAAGCCCGTGTCGCCGGCGCACAGCACGACCACGCGATACGGAATCTCGAGACGTTTCAGCACTTCCTCGGCGCAGCCCAGCATGCGTTCGTGCTCGGCCGGGCCATCCTCCGGCCGCGTGATGCTGACCAGCTCGACCTTCCAGAACTGGTGATTGCGGATCATGCCGCGCGTATCCTTGCCGGCCGCGCCCGCTTCGGAGCGGAAATTGGGCGTGCGCGCGGTCATGCGCAGCGGCAGCACGTCCTCGTCCAGAATGCTCTCGCGCACCAGATTGGTGACCGGCACTTCGGAGGTTGGGATCAGCCAGCGCCCATCGGTGGTCTGGAACAGGTCCTCCTTGAATTTTGGCAACTGGCCGGTGCCGAATACCGCCTCGTCGCGCACCAGCAGGGGTGGCGAGACTTCGGTATAGCCGTGCTCGCGGGTATGCAGATCCAGCATAAAATCGCCGAGCGCGCGTTCGAGCCGGGCCAGGTCCGATTTGAGCACGACGAAACGCGCACCGGACATTTTCGCCGCCGCTTCGAAGTCCATCTGGCCGAGGCCCACGCCGAGATCGACGTGATCCTTGACTTCGTAACTGAAGGCGCGCGGCTCGCCGATGCGGCGCAATTCCACATTGTCGGCGTCGCTCTTGCCGTCCGGCACATCGTCGTCGAGCAGATTGGGAATGGCCGAGAGAGAGGCGTCCAGCTCCGCCAGGATCTCGCGCTCCTCGTCCTCGAGCTGCTTGGTGCGCTCCTTGAGGTCGCCGACTTCCGCGATCAGCGCATTCGCCGCCGCGTCGTCACCCTTGCCTTTGGCGGCGCCGATGGCCTTCGAGGCGTCGTTGCGCCGGGCCTGCACTTCCTGAAGCTCGGTCTGGCACGCCCGCCGCTTCGCGTCGATGGCGATCGCCGGGCCGGACGCCGGCGCGAGGCCGCGGCGCGCAAGGGCGGCATCGAAGGCCGCCGGATTTTCGCGAATCCATCTGATGTCGAACATGTGCGCGCTCTGAGAATTGTTGGTGCAGGTCGGCGGTTGTATACGACGCTCAGTCACCCCCGTCCAGCGAAGCGCCCGAGGTCGTTACTCTTCTTCCTCGCGCGCGCGCCGCTTGCCGCGTTCGACCCATTTGACCGAGAAAATCGAGATCTCGTAGAGCAGCACCATGGGGACGCCGAGACTGACCTGGCTGACCATGTCGGGCGGGGTCAATACGGCGGCAACGATGAAGATGCCGACGATCGCATAGCGCCGTTTGCTCTTCAGCGTATCGGAGGAGATCAGGCCGACCTTGGCCATCAGCGTGAGCAGCACCGGCAGTTCAAACGCCAGACCGAAGGCGAAGATCAGCGTCATCGCCAGCGACAGATAGTCAGCGACCTTGGTTTCCTGGCGGATATCGGTGGTTTCGAAATGCGCGAAGAATTTCAGCGCCAACGGCATCACCACTTCATAGGCCAGCGTGGCGCCGAGGATGAACAGAAGCGGCGTGGCGATGAGGAACGGCAGGAAAGCCTTGCGCTCGTGCTTGTAGAGCCCGGGCGCCACGAACATCCAGATCTGCGAGGCGATGATCGGAAAGGCCAGCATGATCGCTCCCCAGAGCGACAGCTTCACATAGGTGAAGAAGGCTTCCTGTGGCGCGGTATAGATCAGACCCCGGCCCTCGGGCAGAACGCCGAGCAGGGGCTGGACCAGAAACTGGAAGATATTTCCCGATTGCCAGTAGCACAGGAAAAAAGCCAGCAGGATCGCGACCATAGATTTGACCAGACGGCTGCGCAGTTCGATCAGATGATCGAGCAGGGGCGCCTTGGTCGAATCGATATCCTCGGTCGACACGATCAGACCTCCCGGTTCTTCTCGGCGGGTTCAGCCGTCTCGGCCGCATCGGCGGACTTGGACGGCTCAGCCGGTTTGGCGGTCTCCTCCCCTTCCGAGGGAGCGGGAGAAGACCCGGGCCCGGTGACCGCGGGCGTTTCCGGCAGCGGCGTCGGCTCTTCCGGCGAGTCCGTTTCCGCGGATTTCTCCGATTCGGGCGATTTCAGGGATGTCTGCGCATTGAGGTCCGGCAGATCGACCTGCATCTGACTCGCCATCTCGCCGCTGGGGTCGATGGTGTCCTTCAGAATCGTCTTCACATCGGTGTTGGCGATGTTCTTGATTTCGCGCTGGACGTCGTCGAGATCCGCCTCGCGCGCCATGTCCTGAATGCTGTTCTGGAATTCGGCCGCCATCTGCCGCGCCTTGGCGGCCCAGCGGCCTGCCATGCGCATGACCTTAGGTAGGTCCTGCGGGCCAACCACGACGATCAGCACGACGACGATGACCAGCATCTCTGACCAGCCGATATCAAACATCGCCGTCTGTCCAGGCCAAAAGAAAATGCAATTGAGAAAAGCCCCGCGGCCAACTCGGAGCTGAACTCGGGCTACCTAGCGGACTCATGCGCCCGCTATCAGCCGGTTGATTATCCCTTAGCAGCCTTATCGTCGGCCATCGAATTGACGGGCTTCTCGGACCGATCCGAAATCGACGCCCGCTCAGAATCATCGTCGGGCGCGTCTTCTTCGGCCAGTCCCTTCTTGAAGCTCTTGATGCCTTTCGCGACATCACCCATCAGGTCGGAGATCTTGCCTCGTCCGAACAAGACCATGACCAGCAGCAGGACGATCAGCCAATGCCAAATACTTAACGAGCCCAAAACGGTACCTCCGATCTCGTGGCGCCGGCAGGTGGATCCTGCCCGACACCTCTCTATCTAGGGTGTGCCACATTCCGTGCAATAGCTCAACTCCATCACGAACTCGTGGAGTCGCTCAGGTTTCGAGCGGAACTTCCTCGTCCTCGCCCGCTTCGGCCGTTTCCGGCCCGGCATCACCGTTCACGGGCTCTTCTTCACCGTCATCCTCCACTCCGTCGTCGGAGCCGGTGTCTTGAGAATCGTCCTCGTCCGCGTCCTCGAACAGCTCCTCCTGGGAGTCCGTTTCGGCCTCCGATTCGTCCGCCGCTGGGGCCATGAAATCGGGCGGAATCTCGGAATCCAGCAGGCCGGCGGCCTTCAACTCTGAAAGGCCCGGAAGATCCTTGATCGAGGCCAGACCGAAGTGGTTGAGGAATTCTGCCGTCGTGCCGTAAGTTACTGGCCTGCCTGGTGTTTGCCGCCTGCCGACCGGGCGCACCCACTCGGTTTCCATCAGCACGTCGAGCGTGCCCTTGTTGACCGCAACACCGCGAATCTCTTCGATCTCGGCGCGCGTCACGGGCTGATGGTACGCGATGATGGCGAGTGTTTCGACCCCCGCCCTCGAGAGCCGCCGGACATCCTGAACTTCCTTGCGCAGCAGGAAGGCGAGATCCGGCGCGGTGCGGAGCGCCCAACGCTGCGCCACCCGAACCAGATTCACGCCGCGCATGGCGTAAGTCTGCTGAAGGTCGTCCAGAATTGCCTTTATGTCCGTGCCTTCAGGCAAGCGCGCGGCGAAGGTATCTTCGTCCAGCGGCTCGGTCGCCGCGAACAACATCGCTTCGACGATTCGCTGATTCTGAGCCTGCTCGCTCATTTTCCACCCGCCAATGGCCGCACGAAAATCGGCCCAAACGTCTTCAACTGCCGCAACTCCACCAGCCCCTGCTTGGCGACCTCCAGGCTGGCCGCGAAGGTGCTGGCGATCGCCGATCTCATTTCTTCGGGGTTCAGCGTCCCTTTGGGGAGGAAGCTCTCGAGCTGGGTCCAGTCCGGGAACGCACCGAGCATGCCCCGCAGGCGCTCGATCGCGTCCTCGATCGAATAGACCGGCGACCGGACCACCATGGCATGGCTGGCATTATGTCGCACCATCTGCATGGCGTATGCCCGCAGCAGCTCATACATGGACAATTCGTAGCGCGAATGCCGAATCACCGTGACGCCTTCGGGCTCGCCGCGCGCGAAAACGTCCAGGCCGAGGCGATGGCGCGACATGATCTCAGCGCCGCGCTGGCGCATGGCCTCCAGGCGCTGCAACTGGAATGTCAGCCGGGCGGCCATTTCCTCGCCGGTCGGCTCGCCTTCGCTCGGCTCGTCCGGCAGCAGCAGGCGCGACTTGAGGTAGGCCAGCCAGGCCGCCATGACGAGATAATCGGCGGCGATTTCCAGCCGCAACTGACGGGCTTGATTAATAAAGGCGATATACTGCTCGACCAGCGCCAGGATCGAGATCTTTTCGAGATCGACCTTCTGAGCCCGCGCCAGGGTCAGCAGGACGTCTAGCGGGCCTTCATATCCCTCGATATCAACGACAAGCTGCTCGCCGCCGGCGTAATCACCAGCGTCCGGGTCGAGCACGATGTCTTCGGCGTTCTCCAAGCCTGCGCCCCATTGCCAATCAGGAAATGACGGATGAGAACAGATTATACAGGAAGTTCACAACCGGACTAACGATCCACCAGATCACATTGAGGTCGATCCCGAGCGCGTCGCCGATCATGGGCAGGAAAAACAGCAGGCTTATCAGGATGATAAAGCCATAACGCTCGACTCCCGCGAGCTGCCGGTCCAACGGATGTGGCAACAGGCCCACCGCCACGCGCCCGCCATCGAGCGGCGGGATGGGGATCATGTTGAACACGGCCAGAATCAGGTTGATGACGACTGAGTTGTAAAGATTCTGGATCGCCCATGGCCCAAGGCCGGCCGGCAGATGCGCGCTTAGCGGCAAGGCCAGAACGCTCAGGAAAGCGAGGACCAGATTGGTCGCGGGGCCGGCCGCCGCAACGAAGATCATGTCCCGCTTGGGCTTGTTGAGCCGGTTGAAATTGACCGGAACGGGCTTGGCATAGCCGAAAGCGACGCCGGAAAAGAGCAACAGCAGCGCCGGCAGGATCAGCGTGCCGAACGGATCGATATGGTGCAGCGGATTGAGCGTAAGGCGCCCCTGCTCCTTCGCGGTCGGATCGCCGAAGCGCAGCGCGGCGTAGCCATGGGACGCTTCATGGAGGGTGATCGCGAAGATCACCGGCAAGGCCCACACCGAGATCGCCTGTATAATCTGCCCGAAATTCAACATGTTACCGGCCTCACGCGATGGATCCGGCAACCGGCCCGAGCAACTCAGCAAGCCGGGCGATCATCGCGGGCGCGTCGATCGGTTCCGGTTTGGGCATGCGGGCGAAGACGGGTCGCATCCGGTCCCAGGCCTCTCCAGTCATGGATTCCAACGCTCCCGCCACCACCATCATGTCATCAAGTACGCCGTTGCAATGCAGAACGAGATCGCATCCCGCCCCCATGGCGGCCGTGGCGCGCTCCGCCGGACTGCCGCCGAGCGCCTCCATGCACAGATCGTCCGAAATCAGAATGCCGCCGAAGCCGATTCTGCCGCGGATTACGTCCGCGATTCCTTTTGCGGAGACCGTAATCGCCGCTTTTTCGTCGATGGCGGTGTAGACGATATGGGCGGTCATCGCAAGCGGCGCGTCCCGCAGCGCCCGGAACGGCGCGAAATCGGTCGATTCCAGGGTTTCGAGATCGGCATCGACGACGGGCAAACCGACATGACTGTCGACCTTCGCCCGGCCATGGCCGGGAATGTGCTTGATGATCGGCAGGACGCCGCCAGCCATCACCCCGTCCATCAGCGCCCGGCCAAGCGTCGCGACCAGGTCGGGATCGGTGCCGAACGCCCTGTCGCCGATAATGTCGTGACCGCCCGGCGCGGGAATATCCAGCACAGGCACGCAATCCACATTGATGCCGAGCAGCAGGAGATCGGCGGCGAGCAAGCGGCCATTCAGCCGGCAGGCCTCGATCGCCTGTCCCGGATCGCGCCGCGCCAACTCGCCGAACCGGGCGGCGGGCGGGGCTTCGCGCCAGTGGGGCGGCTTCAGCCGGGCGACCCGGCCGCCTTCCTGATCGATCAGCACCGGCGCGTCTTCCCGGCCGACGGCCGCGCGCAGCTCGCGGATCATATCACGAATCTGGTCCGGTTCGCGGCAATTACGGGCGAAAAGGATGAACCCCAGCGGGTCGATCTCGGAGAAAAATCGCGCTTCGGCCTCGGCCAGCCCCGTCCCCGCACACCCAAAAATAACCGGACGCGGATTAGGGCGTGACAACCAGGCAACCCTGTTTCTGGGCCTTCAGCTTCGCGCAGGCCGCCTCGGCCCCGTCCCGGGTCTCGAACGGACCGGCGCGCAGGCGATGGAACACGCCCCTGGCCCCGAGATCCGCCCTCTGGATATCGGGCTTCAGACCGCCAAGCACCGAGGTGTATTTGGCGCTCAACGCCTTCCACGCGCGGTTCGCGCCGGCGTCATCGCCGAACGCCCCGAGCTGAATGAGATAATTGCCGCGCGAGGCAACCGCGACAGGCGTTTTCTCAGGCGCCGCTTTCGGGGCGGGCTTGGGCGCCGGTTTGGCCTCGGTGGTTTTCTCCGCCGTTTGAGGCGGCGTCGGCTCCGGTGTCGGCGCTACGTTCTGGGTCGGCACTGGCGCGGCGCGCTGGCTTTGCTGAGTGGATTGTTCACCGGATTGTTGCGGCTCCAGGCCTTTCGGCTCCTCGGGCGGTGGCAGGATACTCTCCGGCTGGGCCGGCGCCCCGGGATTGATCCGGTCATAGACCGTCTTGTCCTGATTGGGCACATCCGTGCCGCCCGGACTTTCCGGTTGAACCTTGGTCGGCGCGTTATCCGCCGTGATCACCGGCGGCGGCTTCATATCGGACCGATCGCCGGCCTGATGATAGACCACCCAGACGATCACGCCGAAGATCACCAGCGCAGCGATGCCCCCGGCGATCATGCCGGGGCTGAACCGGCTGACCTTCAAATCGTCATCGGGCATTCCGAGCCACGGCGGCAGTCGATCGGGCTCGGAGTCTCCCAGAGATTCCGCCGGATCGGCATCATGATTTTCGGTTTCGGGTTCGTTCGGTGTCTCGGATCCCAAAACGGGATCTTTCCGACCATCCGGACCGGATTCGCTCGACATTTAACGCATCTCCTCGACCGGTTGCACGCCCATGATACCCAGCCCCGACGCGATGACGGTCGCAACGCCCCAAATCAGCCCAAGTCTGGCCTCGGTCACGCTGCGATCTTCCGCAACGATAAAGCGCAGGGCCGGATCTTCCTTCCCCTTATTCCACAGCGTATGAAAAGCGGAAGCAAGATCATAGAGATAAAACGCGACGCGGTGCGGCTCATGGGCCTCGGCGGCGGTCTCGACCAGTCGCGGCCAGCTCGACATAAGCCTGATCAGCGCGATCTCGTCGTCATGCGTCAGCGCCCCGAAATCCGTCTTGGACAGCGCCTCCGCCGACAGATCCAGATCCGGCATCTCGGCCTTGGCGTTGCGCATCACCGAATGCACGCGGGCATGGGCGTATTGCACGTAAAAGACCGGGTTGTCCTTGGACTGATCAAGCACTTCGGCGAAATCGAAGTCCAGCGGCGCGTCGTTCTTGCGGGTGAGCATGATGAAGCGGACGACGTCCTTGCCGACCTCGTCGACGACCTCGCGCAGCGTCACGAAGCTGCCCGCCCGCTTGGACATGCGCACCGGCTCGCCCTTGCGGAACAGGCGCACGAGCTGGCAGAGCTTCACGTCCAGCGAGGCCGTGCCGCCGGACAAGGCCTTCACCGCGGCGGTCATGCGTTTCACATAGCCGCCGTGATCCGCGCCCCAGACATCGATCATGGTGGTGAAGCCGCGCCGCAGCTTGTCGGCGTGATACGCGATGTCGGCGGCGAAATAGGTGTAGGAGCCGTCCGACTTCTTGAGCGGACGGTCCACGTCGTCGCCGAACTCGGTGGCGCGGAACAGGGTTTGCGGGCGCGGCTCCCAGTCCTCGGGCAGCTTGCCCTTGGGGGGCTCCAGCACGCCTTCATAGATGAGCCCCATCTTGTCGAGATCATCCAGCGTCCGGTCGATCGCGCCGCCTTGCTCGTGCAGCGTGGCCTCGGAGAAATAAAGATCGAAACTGATGCCGAGCGCCTTCAGATCTTCCCTGATCATGACGAGCATGGCGTCGCTGGCGAATTTCCGCACGTCCGGCAGCCATTCCGCCTCCGGCTTGTCCAGCCACTTGTCACCATCCCGCTTGGCGAGATCCCGGCCGACCGGAATCAGGTAGTCGCCGGGATAGAGCCCTTCCGGGATCTCCCCGACCTCCTCGCCGAGCGCCTCGCGGTAGCGCAGATAGGCCGAGCGGGCGAGCACGTCGATCTGCGCGCCCGCGTCATTGATGTAATATTCGCGCGTGACGCCGTAACCGGCTTTCTCCAACAGCGCCGCCAGCGCATCGCCGAACACCGCGCCCCGGCAATGGCCGACATGCATCGGCCCCGTCGGGTTCGCCGACACATATTCGACATTCACCGGCGCATCGCCGCCGAGATCGGACGCGCCATAGGCCGGTCCGGTTTCGAGAATGGCGCGCAGGACATTGTCCCAGACCGCGCGGCCGAGCCGCATATTGATGAAGCCCGGCCCGGCGATCTCGACCTGCTCGATATCGGGATGCCCGCGCAGCGCGTCGGCCAGGGCGTCCGCGATCTCGCGCGGCTTCTTCGCCGCCGGCTTGGCCAGCACCAGCGCGGCGTTGGTCGCCACGTCGCCATGGCTCGGATCGCGCGGCGGCTCCACCGTGACGGCGGATGTATCCAGCGCCGCCGGCAGCACGCCGTTCCGCCCGAGTTCCTCGATGATCGCGCGGATATCGCGCGACAGATCCTTGAAAATATTCATACGTCGATTGCCGTCAGATCATAGAGCCGCTTGTGCTCGGAAAGCGCATAGCGGTCGGTCATGCCCCCGATGAAATCGGCGACGAGCCGGGCCCGCGCCGTTTTGTGTTTCGCCGTCTCCCGGCCGCCCGCTCCTTCGGCGTCCGCCGCCGCGCGCCACGGCGTGGGCAGGCATTCCGGCTCCTCCATATAGAGCGCGAAGAGATCGGCGACCACCCGGCGCGCCTTGCTGGCCATGCGATTGACCCGGTAATGCCGGTACATGTGCTCGGAGAGGAACGCCTTCAGCGCCCGGTCGTTTTCCTGCATCTCCGGCGAGAAACCGATCAGCGCGTGATCGAGATGACGCACCGCTTCGGCCGATTTCGGCTTGGCGGCGACGATGCGGCCGCGGGATTCCTCCAGCACGTCGTTGATCATACGGTCGATCATGCGCCGCACCACCTCATGAGCCGTGCGATGGGCATCGAGGCCCGGATAGGCGGCAGTCACCTCATGAAGCACCGGCCCGACGAGCGGCACGTCCTTAAGGTCGTCGAGCGCAAAGAGCCCGGCGCGCAAGCCGTCGTCGATATCGTGATTGTTGTAGGCGATATCGTCGGACAGCGCGGCGGCCTGCGCCTCGGCGCTGGCATAGGTGTCGAGTTCGAGATCGTGCTGCTTGTTGTAGACGCGCACGGCCTCGGGCAGGTCCTTGAGCTTGCGGGTCTTGGTGATCAGCGGCCCGTTATGCTTGACGATGCCCTCCAAGGTCTCCCAGGTGAGGTTCAGCCCGTCGAACTCGGCATAGCGCTGCTCCAGCGTGGTGACCACGCGCAGGGACTGGGCGTTGTGATCGAAGCCGCCATAGGGCGCCATGGCCTCGGCCAGCGCGTCCTCGCCGGCATGGCCGAACGGCGGATGGCCGAAATCATGCGCCAGCGCCAGCGCCTCGGCGAGATCCTCGTTCAGCCCGAACACCCGCGCCAGCGAGCGCGCGATCTGCGCCACCTCGATCGAATGGGTGAGCCGCGTCCGGTAGTAGTCGCCCTCGTGATAGACGAACACTTGCGTCTTGTGCTTGAGGCGGCGGAAGGCGCTGGAATGGATGATCCGGTCGCGGTCGCGCTGAAACACCGTCCGCGTCAGGCTTTCCGGCTCCGAATAAAGCCGCCCGCGCGAGTCCTCCGGCCGGCTGGCAAACAGCGCCGGACCGCTCGTCTTCACGACTTTCCTGGCGCGCCCCGCGCCTTTTTTCGACTTACCCGCCATCACGCGGCGGAAACTACAGGCAGGACGGGGCTTGGGCAATGGAAACCCTGACGTGGCAGCAATTTAGGGCCGGCTACTCCGCTCAAAAAGATATGAACGGCCACTCCCCGCTCCCGCGCTAAAATCGCCCCGTTTCACACTCATTGCGGGGGCGGAACGGCACGGCGATACGGGAATACATCATCGAGCGCGAGCAGCGTCGCGTGGCGGCGGCCAGGTCGAATGAGGTGTTGCGTCAGCTTGGCCACGACATCCAGTGGCAGGAGAGTTTGTCGCGGGAATGACGTTCAGGGGCCGGCCTCATCCCATCCGCCGGCGAATTCTCCGTGCTGGCAATTCGGGCGGGAAACGTTATGGTCCAACGCCGTTTCTACGTCGTATGGCCCAGGGACGCGCCGTACGATCAATCCTTACTGCTCACCAAAGATACGAGGACCCCCATGAAACCCTTGCATCAGGCGTCCGCCGCCGCCTTGCTCCTTGGCTTCACCATGCTGCCGCAGATCGCGTGGGCCGACGTACCCGCGCCCGTCGCGGCGATGATCAGGGAAGCCGCCAAGTCGGGCGACCAAGCGGAGTTCAAGGCCGTCGTGAAGGCCGCCAAGGCGACCAATCCGGACATCGCCGACGAGATCGACGCCATGGCCAAGAAGGAACTGGCGACCGCGCAGGCCGCCGCCGAGACCGAGCACGAGGCGGAACTGCGCTCGGAGGGTTATTTCGAGGGCTGGACCGGCGAGGGCGAATTCGGCTTCGGCCTGTCGCGCGGCAATACGCACGAGACCAGCGGCGTTCTCGGCCTCGATCTCGAGAAGGACGGGTTGCGGCTCCGCCACAAGGCGTCGGCGCATGTCGACTTCCAGCGCACCGACGGACAGACGACGCGCGAGCGGTTCAACGCCAGCTATACGCTGAACTACAAATTCGACGACCGGCTCTATGCCTATGGCGGCGGCATGTGGGAGCGCGACAAATTCGCGGGCTTCTCACGGCGCTTCACGGAATCCGTCGGTATCGGCTACAGCGTCATCGACATGCCGAACATGTCGCTCGATCTCGAAGCCGGCCCGTCGCTGCGCCAGACCAAATATATCACCGGCGTCAGCGAAAACCGCCTCGTCGCCCGCGCCAGCGCCGCCTACAAATGGCAGATCACCGACGGCCTCACCTTCACGGAAAACGCGACCGCGCTCGCCGGCAAGGGCGACAAGACCCTGACCTCGAACACGGCGCTGACCTCGAAGCTTTTCGGCGCGTTCTCGGCCCGGCTGTCCTTCAACGTCCAACACGAGACCGCCCCGCCGGCGGGCCTCAAGAGCACGGATTACTCCACGCGGCTCACCGGCGTGTATGACTTCTAGGGCCTGATACCGCCGAAACCGTTCGCCCGGCGTCAGTCTCCGTCGCCGTCCTGATCGCCACCGGGCCTCTCGCGCCGGGTTTGGCCGTTGAAGCCGCCCGGCCGGCCGCCCTGTCCGCCGCGCCGGCCGAAACCGGGCAGCGTCATGGTGAGCAGCTCGGAGCGCTCCAGCACGCCATCCTTGTTCTGGTCGAACCGGGCGAACAGACGGCGGAAGGTGTCGTGGAATTCCTGGCGCGAGATGTGGTCGTTCTGGTCCTCGTCGAACTGGAAATGGCCGGGCAGCGCGTAGGCGTCGCCCATCCAGCGCTTCGACCAGTCGGCCAGTTCGGCGATCGAGACCGAGCCGTTGCCGTCGGTGTCGGCGGAGGCGAAGGCGCGGTCGGCGCCGGCCTCCAGTTCCTTGCGGTCGACCTTCTGGTCGTTATTGGTGTCCAGCGTCGCCAGCATCAACGCGGCCGGCGGCGCCGACATCGCCCCGCCGCCATAGGAGTTGTCTGCCTTCTGGGCCGGGGTTTCCGGCCGGTCGCGCGGCGCACGACGCTGGGGCGTCGCGCACCCCGCCGCAAGAGTTGCCGTGAGCGCCACGGCGAGGCACGCATAACCCGTCTTCATCACACCCGTACTCCGGAATTGGCGCGGGAGTTTGCCTCCCGGCCGTTATTGTTGTCCGACCTTTATTATTGCTTGTCGCCCGTGGAGACGATCTCCCAGGTGCCGTCAGGTTGCTGGCACGCCGTGCCATAGGCCTGTTCCGTCTTGCCGCCGACCGTAACGGTCTGCTGGAACTCGCGGCAATAGCGGCCGGTCGAGGACGTGCCGTCGCGGGTCGTCACGACGCTGCCACGCGCGCCGCCATCCGTCCAATCGATGGTCTCGCCGACCGGAGCGGTGGTCGCCCTGATCTGGGCGGTTTCGAGCGCGCGCTGCTGGCTCTCGTTCAACTGGTTCAGGAGGATCATGGTAATGGCCGTGAAGGCCAGGAACTTGAAGGCCGTCGAATTGTCGTGATACCGGCCGTAACCGGGATACCAGTGACCATAGGGCCGGAAGATCCGGATATTGCGATACACGCGATAGCGATCGCGCGGCACGACATAGGTGGGGCCGCGATGAACCGGACCGTACCAGGGACGCGGCGGCGGTGCGCGGTGCACCTCATGCCGGTCGCGGCTACGATCGCGGTCGCGATCCCGGTCACGGTCCCGATCACGGGCGTAAAGCGGCGTCGAAAGGGTGCTCCCCAGGACGAAAGCGGATACGGCGACAGCCGAGATAACGGATTGAGCTTTGGTCAACATTGAACCGACTCCAAAGTGGTTTTGCGAAGCCGATCAGGGCCTGACTTTTGCCCGGTGGGGGCGGGCAAACCCTGCTCAAGCGCGGACAGAGTTGGATTCCTCGGCTTAACCCGCAATGAACGAAATCAATTGTTGCGCGTCAGTTTCGGACGAGCCGCAAAATACCGCTTAGGGGCAGACCTTGCCCGGCCGATAGGCGACATGGGGCATGCGCGCCAGAATCGTATTGGCCCGTCCCGCCAGATAGGCCGAGGGATGGGCGGGGTCGCTCTCGCGCGGGCTCGGCAGGCTGACCGCCAGAAGCGCGGCCTGATAGGGCGACAGCTCGCTCGCCGGAATGCCGAAATAGGTTTCAGCCGCCTGCTCCGCGCCGTAGATGCCGTTCCCCCATTCGACGACATTGAGATACATCTCGAGGATCCGGCGCTTGGGCCAGGTCGCCTCCAGCCAGACCGTGAAATAGGCTTCGATCCCCTTGCGCAGAAAGGTGCGGCTCGGCCACAGGAACAGGTTTTTGGCGGTCTGCTGGCTGATCGTGCTGGCGCCGTAAAGCCGGCCACCCTCGGCGTCGCGGTCGATCGCGCCGTTGATCGCGCTCCAGTCAAAGCCGAAATGCTGGCAGAATCGGGCGTCCTCGGAGGCAATCACCGCGCGCTGCAATGCCGGCGAGATCCGGCTGAGCGGCTCCCACTTCTTAAGGATCGGCGCGCCACCCGCTTCCCGGAGCAGCATCAACGGCGTCACCGGCGGCTCCATGAAGCGGTAGATTCCGGCCGCCACACCCGGCAGGAGCAGCAGCACAAGCACGATGATTCCGATGATTTTTCGCCAGCGGCGCGGGCTGCGCGAGGTCCCCAATCTGCGCCGTGAACTGCGCCTTGTTCTTCGAGCCATGCCGCACCATGCCACATCCGCCGACCCTCTAGCCAGCGGTTCCGGCGATCGGGTCTTGTCCCGGCGGGGGTTGCGCGGGATCGGCAATAGGGCCTCTAATCGGCACTGACAGCACCAAAATCGTGACAGATCACACGATAAAAACGTCATTGGAATTGGAGGCTTTCCCCGTGTCGCGTTATATGTTTTTCGCCGTCGTCATCCTGCTGACGATCCTGGCCGCCATCGGCGCCTTCTGGAGCCTGGCGAGCTTTATTGTCTTCCTGCCGCTCCTGGCGCTCAGCCTTCTCGGTGTCTGGGACCTGGGCCAGAAGCGCCATGCGATCCTGAGAAATTACCCCGTACTCGGCCATATGCGCTGGGTTTTCGAGGGAATCCGTCCCGAGATCCGGCAATATCTGATCGAAAGCGAGCGCGACGAGGATCCGTTCAGCCGGGAAGACCGCTCCCTCGTCTATCAGCGCTCCAAGAACGCGGAAGACAAGCGCCCCTTCGGCACCCGCGAGGATGTCTATGCCTCGGGCTTCGCCTGGCTGCTGCATTCGGCCGCGCCCAAGCCCCATGGCGACGGCAATTTCCGCGTCAATATCGGCGGCTCGGAGTGCCGCAAGCCGTATGACGCCTCGCTCTACAACATTTCGGCCATGAGCTTCGGAGCCCTTGGCGCGAATGCCATCCGCGCCTTGAACACGGGCGCGAGGATGGGCGGCTTCGCCCACGACACGGGCGAAGGCGGGATCAGCCCCTATCATCTGGAGCCGGGCGGCGATCTGATCTGGGAACTCGGCAGCGGCTATTTCGGTTGCCGCGACGACAACGGCCGGTTCGATCCCGCGATGTTCCGCGATCAGGCGACTCTGGAGCAGGTCAAGATGATCGAGGTGAAGCTCTCGCAGGGCGCGAAACCAGGCCATGGCGGCGTCCTGCCGGCGGCAAAGATCACCCGGGAGATCGCCAGGACGCGCCGCGTGCCGATGGGACAGGACTGCATCTCACCCGCGGCCCACAGCGCGTTCTCGACGCCGATCGAGTTCATGCATTTTCTGGCGCAACTCCGGGAGGCATCTCAGGGAAAGCCGGTCGGCTTCAAACTGTGTATCGGCCACCGATGGGAATTCATGGCGCTCCTCAAAGCCATGATCGAAACGCAGATCACGCCGGATTTCATCGTCGTCGACGGCAAGGAAGGCGGCACGGGCGCGGCCCCTCTCGAATTCGTCAATCATCTCGGCATGCCGCTCGCCGACGGGCTCGTCTTCGTGCGCAACGCGCTGACCGGCGCGGGTTTGCGCGACCGCATCCGACTCGGCGCCAGCGGCAAGCTGGTCAGCGCGTTCGATCTCGTCTGGGCCCATGCGCTGGGAGCCGACTGGTGCAATTCGGCGCGCGGATTCATGTTCTCGATCGGCTGCATTCAGGCGCAATCCTGCCACACCAACCGCTGCCCGACCGGCGTCACGACGCAGGATCCGACCCGCCAGCGCGCCCTCGTCGTCGAGGACAAGTCCGTCCGCGTGGCGAATTTCCACCGCAATACACTGGAAGCGCTGGCCCAGATCGTCGCCGCGGCCGGATTCGAGCGGCCGGAAGAATTGCAACCCTGGCATCTCATGGTGCGGCAGAAGGACGGCGAAACCGTCCCGGCCGAGGAAGCCTACGCCTTCATTGCCCAAGGCTGCCTGAGAGAGGGTAATTGCGAGGATGCGGCTTATACGACCGCATGGAATATGGCGCGGGCGGACAGCTTCCGCCCCGCCTGAAACAGACCATATGGAACAAGGCGTCGACTGTCTCGCGCCCCTTATCCTTAGAAATACGAAATATTGATATGGAACAGGGAGATAAAAGATTCCCCCAAACAAACCATTATTTCCCGTATATTATGGAGAATTAACAGATATTAACCCTATCGACCCGAACGTGAAAGTATTTAGATAATCAAATATTTTTTCTTCATTTTTGAGACTCTTTCGACTATAGTGGCGCCGTCCTACGGATCAATAAGACCCCAATCGTCTGAAGCGCATTCGGGCTGCGGCGTGGTCTTTATATTGGGCAAATTTTGGAAGCGCGCGGCGCATGGGGCCTGACGGCCCTTCGCGGAACGCATTGCGCTTTGCAAATCCAACGGTTGAACAACGAAGAAGGAATCAGAATGACTACATCTGCCTCGACGAACCTCGCGGGCCTCAATGGTGGCACCCAGCCGAATGTCTCGAGCGAGCCAGAACAGAATTTCGGCGAAGATCCCATCAGCGTTCGGGAGACCAATCACTACCAGGAAGAATATGTCGAAGGTTTTGTCGACAAATGGGATGAACTGATTGACTGGGACGCCCGGGCCGAGAGCGAGGGCCGGTTCTTCATCGATTTGCTGAAAAAGCGGGACAAGCACTCCGTGCTCGACGTGGCGGCCGGCACCGGCTTTCACTCGGTGCAACTCGCCAAGGCCGGTTTTCAGGTGACCAGCGTCGACGGGTCGGCCGAAATGCTGGCCAAGGCCTTTGAAAACGGCCGCGAGCGCGGCATGATCCTCAAGACCGCTCACTCCGACTGGCGCTGGCTCAACCGTGACATTCACGGCAAATTTGACGCCATTGTCTGTCTCGGAAACTCGTTTACTCACATCTTCAACGAGAAGGACCGTCGCCGCGCCCTGGCCGAGTTCTATGCGGCCTTGAAGCATGACGGCATCCTCATTCTCGATCAGCGCAATTACGATGCGATCCTGGATATCGGCTTCGACAGCAAGCACAAATACTACTACTGCGGTGACAAGGTGACGGCCGAGCCGGAATATGTCGACGACAGTCTGGCCCGGTTCCAATACACCTTCCCGGATGGCAGCCAGTATCACCTCAACATGTTCCCGCTGCGTCAGAAATACGTGCGGCGGCTGATGTCCGAGGTCGGCTTCCAGGACATCAAGACCTACGGCGACTTCGAGGAAGACTTCAAAGACATGGAGCCGGACTTCCTGGTCCATGTCGCGGAGAAGGCCTACCATGAATAAACCGGCAACGCTCGAAGCCTCCGATGATGCCGTCGCCAAAGCCGAGGACTATTACGACAGCAGCGACGCCGACAATTTCTACGCCATCATCTGGGGCGGCGAGGACATTCATATCGGCCTTTATGAAAGCCCGGCGGAACCGATCCGCGACGCGAGCCACAAGACCGTCCTCAGGATGGCCAAGCGGCTCGAGGGGCTGAAGCCCGGCACCCGCGTGCTCGATGTCGGCGCCGGCTTTGGCGGGGCGGCGCGCGTGATCGCGAAGAAATATGGCGCGCATGTCACCTGCCTCAACCTCTCCGAGGTGGAGAATGAGCGGAATCGCAAGCTGACGGCCGAACAGGGTCTCGGCGATCTCGTGAATGTCGTTCACGGTTCTTTCGAGGAGATCCCCGAGCCGGACAACTCCTTCGATTTCGTGTGGTCGCAGGATGCGATCCTGCATTCGGGCAACCGGAAGCAGGTACTGAAAGAAATCGCGCGCGTCTTGAAGCCTGGAGGCCAGTTCATCTTCACCGACCCCATGCAGGCGGACAATCTGGACGATGAGTTGGTCCTGGCGCCGATCTATGACCGCATTCACCTCGACAGCCTCGGCTCCTTCGCGTTCTACCGGGAGGAACTCGGCAAGCTCGGTTTCGAAGAGGTCATGATCGAGGATCTGACGCCGCAGCTCCGCACCCATTACGACCGGGTCGGCAAGGAACTGGCGAACCGGCGCGGCGAGCTCACAGGCAAGGTTTCGGACGACTATATCGACCGGATGCTGGTCGGCCTGAAGAACTGGGTCAACGGCGCCGATAACGGCCATCTTGCCTGGGGAATCATGCATTTCCGTCTGGCCTGACGCCTGACACGCTGATTTCAAAGCGATTTTCGACGACGGGGCGGCTCAAGCCGCCCCGTTTTCGTTCAATGGCCATCACCGCGGCCTTTGACAATTTCGCAAGGCCTCCTACATTAGAGTGAGTTTGAATTTCAGTGGCTTGTGGAGGATTAGAGGAAGCCATGGCGAGTGTATTCGCGGACAAAGCCCCCCCGGTGAGCGTGACGGCCAATGCCGCCAGGCGCGTCGCCGAATTGATCTCCAAGGAAGGCGATCCGAGCCTGATGCTGCGCGTCGCGGTGAACGGCGGCGGCTGCTCGGGCTTTCAATATGGTTTTTCCTTCGACGACCAGCGCAACGACGACGATTCCGTCATCGAGCGCGACGGCGTGAAGGTTCTCGTGGATTCCATGTCGCTGCTCTATCTCACGGGCTCCGAAATTGATTTCGTCGAAGATCTGATGGGCTCGTCCTTCCAGATCAGGAATCCCAACGCCACCGCGTCTTGCGGCTGCGGATCGTCATTCGCGGTTTAACGCGCGACGAGCGTCGTGCTAAAAGACAGGCCCGGATCTGCTCCGGGCCTTTTTCATTATCAGCGCGCCGGATCCCATGAAAATCGCCACCTTCAACGTGAACTCCATCAAGGCCCGCCTGCCGCGCGTACTGGAATGGCTCAAGGAAGCGGGCCCCGACGTCGCTCTGTTCCAGGAAACCAAGGTCGTCGACGAAGGCTTCCCCGCGATGGAGATCGAAGACCTCGGCTATAATGTCGAGGTTCATGGCCAGAAGACCTATAACGGCGTCGCTATCCTCTCCAAGCGTCCGATCGAGGATGTGACCCGCGGCCTTCCCGGCGACGACAGCGACGAACAGGCCCGCTACATCGAAGCGGTGACCGGCGGCATTCGCGTCGCCTCGGTCTATCTGCCGAACGGGAATCCGGTCGCCAGCGACAAGTTCCCATACAAACTCGCATGGTTCGATCGATTGATTGACCGGGCGAAAGAGCTTCTGACCTATGAGGAATGCGTCGTCCTTGGCGGCGATTACAATGTCTGCCCGACCGATGACGACGTCTACGACCCGACAGGCTGGGCCGAGGACGCGCTGTGCCGGGCCGAAAGCCGGGCCAGGTTCCGCACGCTCGTCAACCTCGGCTACACGGACGCATTCCGCGCGCTGCACAAGGGGCCGGGCTTCTATACCTTCTGGGACTACCAAGCCGGCGCCTGGCCCAAGGACCACGGCCTGAGGATCGACCATCACCTGCTGTCGCCACAGGCCGCCGACCGGCTGAAGTCGTGCGAAATCGACCGTACGCCGAGAAGCAAGGAAAAGTCGTCCGACCACACGCCGCTTATCGTGGAGTTGATGGACGACGCCTAGCGCCGCAGAAAGTCTCCCGAACGGATGCGCGTCAATCGCGCCAGCGGCCAGTTATAGATATAGGTCCAGGCGTTGATGTTCCCGTCTGCTTCGAGCCTGAGCGGGACGACTTGCCGGACGTATCCCGGGGGTCTGGGAGCGCGCCGTCTACGGCCCTCGTGAATATCGAGCTGCTGCAGAACGCACCCGGCAATCGGCCGTGCCCTGCCACGCGGATCAGTAGCTGATGGTGAAACGCTTCCGGATGTGCTTCGGGTTCTCCAGCTCGTCGACCATCGCAACAGCGAAGTCCGCGTAGGAGATCTGGGAAGGACCGCCATCGGGGCCCTGCAGGATCACCTCCTCTTGGGCACGGTACTTGCCGGTCCGTTCACCGTCCTCGACGAAGACCACCGCCGGGCCAAGGAACGTCCAATCCAGACCGGACTCTTCCTTCAGGATCAGATAGAGATCGCGCATCGGGAGCGCATAGGGCCTGAACTGTTCCGGGAACGCCGGCGTATCGATCAGGAAGGTGCCTGGCGTGGCATCCATCGTGCCGGCGCCGCCGACGAGGATGAAGCGTTTGACGCCCGACTTCTTGACGGCCTTCAGCATCGACTTCGACGCGGCCAGTTCCTTCTCGAGACCGGGATTATTCGACGCGACAACGGCGTCATGGCCGGCCAGCACCTCGGACAGACCGTCGGGATCGAGCAGATCGCCCTTCTTCTTGGTGAGCTTGGGATGATCCAGCGCCAGGTCGTGGGTGTGGATCACCGCGGTCACGTCATGCCCCCGGTTCAGTGCTTCATTCAGGATTTTCGAACCGACCTTGCCGGATGCCCCTATCAAGGCAATTTTCATGATCTGACCTCGCGTTGAATTTTGTTGCGGCGCGATGCGCCCCTGGTGCGGGGCGGAATGTTAGCGCCTCAACTGCAAGGTCGTAAAGCGTAGCGCGGAAGGACGCGGGTCAGGCTCCGTGCTCGGCCTTGGACTTGCGGCGCATGCTGAAGCCCAGCACGCCGAAACCGCTCATGAAGAGCAGCAGCGCCGACGGCAGCGGCACGGTCGACAGAAACACGTTGTCGATATTCACCTGAACGCCCTGCGATGCGAACTTTATGCCGATCGACTGCCCGATATAAGGCGCGATGTCGCTTGCCGACAACGTCAGGTATTCGGTGAGGAAATTGCCGCTTCCGGGATCCGTCAGAGCAATGCTTTTGACCGGCGTCGCGCTCGACCCCGCAAAAATCATCGCGGTCGCGCTCGGAAACCCGGTATCCCGGCGATGGCCGACATCGAGCGAGAGAAGGTAGTCGGTTCCGGCCAGAAACGCCGCGGACAACGTCTGGGACAGGATCCCGCTATTCATGAAGCCGACGCGACCATCCGGCACACCCGTGGCATAGGGCTTTCCGGCCCCGGTCAGCGGATCATAGGTCCCGGACTGACCGGCTGTAACCGTCCAACCGATTGCGCCAAAAGCGTAATCGCCGCGGACGGGATCGAGATGATCCAGGACTTGGCCAGTGTCCTCGAAGCCCGCATTGACGATACTGATTGACGCGGCCTTCGCCGTGATCGGCGATATGGCCAGTAACGCACAAAGGCCCGAAATAACGGAGGCAACTTTGACACGCATGTTTCACTCCCTGTGGTCTTTCGAACGGCCAGATTTACGTGGGGCCGCCCGCAGATACACAGCATTTGCTTCAAAGTTTAATGATTGATTAAAGGCGTGCGCGCAAATGCCGCACTGCACCATAGACATGACTACAGCGCCGCATGATGTTCAGGCGCTAATCCGCCACTTTGACGAATTTCAGCGTAAACCGGTCGGATTCGCCGATGGCGGCGTATTTCTCGCGGTCCTTGTCGCCGAGCCTGAAATTGGGCGGCAGGGTCCATACGCCGGAGGGATAATCCTTGGTATCCTTGGGATTGGCGTTGATCTCGGATTTAGCCACGAGTTCTGAATCCGGCCGCCTCGATCTGCTTGATCGCCCGGTCCTCGGAGACATAGCCCGGCTCCTGATCTTCCTTGCCGGGATTGGCACGATGCTCGACCACGCCGAAGATCCCGCCCGGTTTAAGCGCCTTGTAGGCCTCTTTGAAGACCGCCTCCGTCATTCCGGCCCGGTCCCAGTTGTGGATGTTCCGGAAGGTCAGGACCATGTCGGCGGTGCCAGGAGGCGCGATGTCGGACTTGCCGGGCGCAAGATTGGTCACGGTGACCTTGTCGTATAGCTCCGGCTTGGAGGCGAGCTCCTTCTCGTAAGCCGTGCGATAGCGGCCGAGCCCCTTGTCGTCCGGCGCGACCGTCGCCCCGTAATATTTCCCGTGATCACGCAGGTAAGGCGCCAGAATCTCGGTATACCAGCCCCCGAACGGCCACAACTCGACCACCGTCATGTCCGGCTCGAGGCCGAAAAAGGTGAGCGTTTCGATCGGGTGACGATACTTGTCCCGCGCCTTCTTGGCCTCCGTCCGCTGCGGCCCGCTGACCACCGCCACGAGAGCCGGATCGGCTCCTTCAACAGCCTGCTCGCCGGCCGCTTGCGCGGACGAGACCAGCAAAGGGGCCGCTAGAACGGCTATTACCGCTACTGCTTTGCCGACAATCCGGTATGTCATGATGCTGCTTCCTTGTAGTGGGCCCGGCCTATTGGGCCGGGGCCGCGTCCTCAGGTTTGACGAATTTGAGAGTAAACCGGTCGGACTCTCCGATCGCGGTGTATTTTGCCCGGTCCTTGTCGCCGAGCGCGTAAGTCGGCGGCAGGGTCCACACCCCCATCTTGTAGTCCTTGGTGTCCTTGGGATTGCGGTTGACATCGGACTCCGCGACGAATTCGAAGCCGACGGATTCGATCATCTGCTTTGCCCAATTCTCGCCGACATACCCGTCGCCGGGTTTGCGCGGCTCGAAATCGGGATCGTTGTTACGATGCTCGACGACACCGAGAATGCCGCCGGGTTTCAGCGCCTTGTAGGCGGCGGCGAAGACCTGCTTCTCGATACCGGCCCAGGTCCAGTTGTGAATATTGCGGAAGGTCAGCACCATATCGGCCGAGCCGGGCGGTGCGATATCGTATTTGCCGGGCGCGAGCGCCGTCACCTTGACCTTGCCGAAAACCTTGGGATCGGCGTCCAGCATGGCGCGGAATTCCTTGTTGTATCGCTGATCCTCGGGATTGGCGGAATTGGGATCCATCGCCGCGTCGTAAAGCCGGCCATGATCGTGCAGATACGGCGCCAGGATTTCGGTGTACCAGCCGCCGAACGGCCAAAGCTCCACAACTGTCATAGTCGGCTTGATCCCGAAGAAAGCAAGCGTTTCGACCGGATGGCGATACTGATCCCGCGCCTTGTGAGCGGCGGATCGCTGGTCACCGTTGACGGCCTTTTCCAGCAACACCTTGGCCATCGTCGCGGAGACGGCCGTCGCGGTGTCCGATGCATTGGACTCGCCCGCCGATCCGTTTTCGGCCGTCGGCGAACATCCCGCCGTCACGAACAGTACCGCGGCCGCCGCAATGAACGCCGTCTTTTTCAGGGAGCCCGGACTGCGCATGATGATCTCTCCCGAAAGACGAAACACCGCTTCATCCTGCCCGGCCGCCGCAGCGATTTGACAACGCCGCACCGTCCACGTCCCAGCCAACCCATCGTTTCGGATAACCCGGTCGTTTTCGGATATGATCCGGCGGAATTTAATTCTTCCGCCCGGGCCAGATTTTGAGAATAATTATAGAAATGCCCCAAACCGTTCCAAAACAAATATAAGTGACCGAAACGTGAAAGGCGGACGCGTTACACCTTTGATTTCCCCGGCGTTCGGTTGATCCTGATCACGAAGAGGCGAGCAGGCTGCTGATACGGTCGGGCCTCGACCGCAATCCGCGGCAAGCAGTCCTGCCTGCTTGCAACAGGAGTTCCAGATGAGCATCAAGACCATTCTCGTTCACGTGACCAATGACGAGCACGGCGCGCGTAATCTCGCTGTTGCCTGCAAGTTCGCAGAGCAATACGAAGCGCACATCGTTGGTCTGCATGTCATGTATCTCGATGTGGTGCCCGCCTATGACTCGCCCTATGTGCAGGTTCCGCTCGAACTTCTCGAATTCAAGCGCGAGGCGGACCAGAAGAATGCCGACGCGGCCAAGGCGATCTTCGACAAGGCGCTGGCTGCAACCTCGCTGTCGAGCGAATGGCGCGTCACGTCGGGGGACATTGTTCCCGAACTCGCGCACCAGTCGCGCTATGCCGATCTGACGGTCGTCAGCAATCTTTCCGCCGAGGAGGCGCCGGTCTCGGTCGCCACCCTGCCGGCCGATCTCGTTCTGGCGAGCGGCCTGCCGGTGCTCGCAGTGCCGTCCGTCAAGCCCGCCGCGACGATTGGCAAGCGCGTGCTCGTCGCCTGGAACGCCAGCCCCGAAGCGGCCCGCGCCGTGCATGACGCCATGCCGGTCCTCGCGCAGGCCGATAGCGTTCAGGTTCTGGTTGTCGGCAAACCGCAGGCCGACCGTTTGCTGGGCGCGGACATCTCCATCCATCTCGCGCGCCACGGAGCCAAGACCGAGGCCGAACAGGTCGAAGCCGTCACGACGTCGGTCGAGGATGTCATCCTGTCAGCGGCCAAGGCCCATGGCTCGGACCTGATCGTCGCGGGCGCTTGGGGTCATTCGCGGCTACGGGAGTGGGTGCTTGGCGGCGTCACCAAATATCTGCTGAGCAACACCAAGATCCCGCTTCTTCTCTCTCACTGACGGCGCAGCGGCGATCAGTGGGCCGAAACTGGCTCGTCGGAATCCCACTGTTCGGCCTCTTTCAGGCATTTACGGTAGGACTTCAGGCCCCAGAGCAGGATCAGCGCGCCGCTCGGGCCGAGAATGGCCGAGGTGAGCGATAGCGAATAGCCGACCGCCAGATCCGAATGGAACAGATAGTCGGTGAAGGTCGCCACGATGGTCGGGCCGAGGCCGAGGCCGATGATGTTGGCGAGGAACACATAGATCGCCGAGATCTGGCCGCGCATCTGGTTCGGCGTGATCGCCACCAGCGTGGCCGGCGCCAGCACATGGAAGTTGCTGAAGAAGGTCGCGGCCTGGAATAGAAAAATCGCAAAGGCGGCGCTCGGCACCAGAGGCGCGATGACCGCCAACGGAATCGCGAGGAAATAGCCCCAGAGAACCACGAGCATCGGCGCGTCCCGGTGGCCTTTACGGGCCAGCCAGTTGGCGATGCTGCCGCACAGGAAATTGCCGGCGATGCCCGAGATCATGCTGAAACTGCCATAGATCAGGCCGATCTCAGTCGCGGTCCAGTGGTGAACCCGGATGAAGTAAGTCGGGATCCAGGCGCTGCTGCCATAACCGAGCGTGATCTTCAGCCCGACACCGACATAGATCGCGAAGAAAGTGAACCGGCGAAGATTGAGGAAGGACGCAACCTCACGGATCGACACTTTTTGGGTTACCGCACCCGCCTTGGTCTCGATAAGGCCGCGTCGTGGCGGTTCCTGGATCGTCTGCATGAGCGCCGCGACGATCAGCCCCGGGAGACCGACCATCAGAAAGACAAGCTGCCAGGAAAACTCGACATGGAAGATCGGAACGGACGCCGGGTCGATGTGAGCGACCCAGGCGATCGCGCTGCCGCCGATAATAAGCGCCATGCCCTGCCCGATCGGAATTCCAAGATGGAACACCGACATCGCCAGCGAGCGCTTCTTGGGCGGAAAGCTGTCCGTCACCATCGAAAAGGCGGACGGATTGAGCGCGGCCTCGCCGACGCCGACACCCATTCGCGCGATAAAGAGTTGCGCATAACTGCGGGTCAGGCCGCAGGCCGCCGTCATCAAACTCCACAGGGAAATGCCCCAGAACACGATCTGCCGCCGGCTCGCCCGATCGATCAGGCGGCTCATCGGCAGCCCGACGACCGCATAGAAGCTGGCGAAGGCCATGCCCAGAAGCCAGCTCATCTGGAAGTCGGAAATCTGAAGATCCCGGCGGATCGGGCCGACAAGCAGTGTCAGGATCTGCCGGTCCAGGAAGGATAGGGAATAAGCGACCGCAAGGATCGCGACCATATACCAGGATTTGACCGGATTCGGCCAAGCTTGATCCCGTACGGACGGTGTGACGCTCATAGCAATATTCCCCCCCCGGGACGGCGTGCTACTCGTCGATAATGTCACGACTATAGCGTTGCGGGCGGGGCGATCGCACGTTAAATCCGGCTCGACGAAGCTCAATGCCGCACAGTTTCTGCTCCGGCACCCGGTCCACCACCGAAAAACCCGCCTGCCGCGACGCCTGAAGAATGGCGTCATGCGCGGGAACCGCGTTAACAACTTAACTGTAACAAACAGAAACGTACCGTATAACAGTAATTTACTGGATGAGAGCAAAGGGCTGCGTCAGTTGTTAGCGTGCCAGGAGCAAAGGCGTCAGTAGCAACGCCGTGTGCCGGGCAATTGGGGAAAATTGACGCGTCGAAGGACGTGTCGGAGCTGGCCGAAAATCATGAGCATGATCGCGCGATATCGCGCCCGGCATTTGAGTAGGATCATGGACCCAGGGGGCCTTATGACGCGATCAAGGCATGTCCGCCCGTTCCGCAACGAGAGGGACGCTGTGCCATCTGACTATCCGCATCGCCAGGAACAGATAACGGCCGCGGTCGGATGGACCGACCCAAGGGGCCGACCGGCGTCACACCATCGCAATTCAGTTAAGTGAGCCGCGAGTGAAGGGAAACCAGAAGCCAGATCAGCACCATCATGCCGCAAGGCGATCGGCGGGGCGGCACTGGTACAAGGACAAGAAGAAACTCGGCGCCGCAGTCGCGGTGGGCCTCATTGTCGCCGTGGGCGGCATTGCGCATTACATGCAGAACCGCCAGGAACGCGCCGCCTTTCTCATGACGCCGCCGGACATGATACCGGGCAACGCGGAACTGATGAGCTACGCCATGCCGCGCGGCAAGGCCGGCTATCAGCAGCACTGCGCGTCCTGTCACGGCGAAGACATGAAGGGGCATCCCTTCAAGGGAATCCCCGATCTCGTCGACAACGACTTTCTGTATGGCAGCGGCCGGGTAAGCGAGATCGAGCGGATCATCATGTATGGAATCCGCTCGGGCAATTCCAAAGGATGGGATCTCGCCAGCATGCCGGCCTTCGGGCGGGAAAATCCGTATCCACGCTACAAGGTCGTCTCGCTCGGCCCGCAGGAACTCCATGACATCGTGTCCTATATCTACGCGTTCCGGCACAAGCCGACGACGGATGCTGAAAAGAAATCGATCGCGCGGGGCGGGATCATCTGGCGCGGCTATCTGAAAGGCGTTTGCTGGGACTGCCACGCCAATGACGCCAAGGGCGACACTGCCATCGGCGCCCCGAACCTGACGGACAATATCTGGCTTTACGGCGACGGCTCGCGCCAATGGATCTACGACTCGATCGCTTTCGGACTGCATGGCTATTCCCCGGCTTTCATCAATCGTCTGCCGCCGGAAACGATCCGGGCGATCGCCGTTTATCTGCATTCCAAACTGCCGAAACCGGCAACGCCGAAGAAAAAGGCCGACCTTAAAACCGCGAATGCGGGAGCGACGCGGTGAACAAGGTCGATATAGAACGCACCAAACCTGATGGAGCCCCCATGGACGACAGGAAAAGCCCGGACCAGCACGATCCGGGCAAGAAGTCCGATTTCTTCCGAGCGGACAAGATCAGTACATCGAGGGCGACGATCTTTTACGCGATCGGCGTGGTCGGCGGGCTGATCATCGGCGGGATCGGCCTCTTCACGGCTCGCGGAACCACCACGAACGTGGTCCCGCCACAGGATCTCGCGCTCGTCAACAATGTGCCGATCCTGCGCAGCGATTTCGAAACGCAGCTGGAAAACGAGACAGGCCTGAAATTCACCGAAGCCTCGCGGGCGGAAAAAATCAGAGTGATGAACGAGATGCTCCGCGAGGAATTGCTGGTCCAGCGCGGTCTCGAGCTGAATTTCGCGGAAACCGATCAGGCCTCGCGCAACGCCCTGGTTTCCGCGGTCGAGCAACAGGCGATCGCGGAAGTGACGACCAGCCAGCCGACCGAAAAGCAGCTTCGCAAGCAGTTCGAGGATCATCGCGCCCAATACGCCACCGAAGGCACGATGACGGTGAACAATCTGCTCGCGCTCGAATCGATCGACCCGTCGGTTGCCGACCCGAGAGACCACGCGGAAAAGGCCGCGGCAGCGCTTCGCGACGGCGTTCCTCTCCTCGAGGTCGAGCAACGCTACAACATGGTGCGCGACAAGTTTTACAAGGAAGACTTCTACTTCGCCGCCAAGATCCATCTCGGCGACAAAATGTACGAGAAGGTTGTCAATCTGAACGCCGGCGACGTCACCGACCCCATGCTGGGTCAGAACGACAATTACCACGTGATCCAGATGGTCTCGAACACGCGGCCTGTGCCGCTGAGCTTCGAGCGCTCCCGCTCACAGGTGCTGACCGACTACAAGAACAATGAACAGGCGCGGCTGATGAACAACGCCGTCAGCTTCCTCCTCAATCGCGCCAAGGTGCTGATCGCCAAGGACTATGCCAAGGACTTCGACCCCAAGGTCCTTCAGCATAGCTACGCGCCATGAGGGCGTTCGCGGGTCTCGTTCTGAGCGTCGTGCTTTGTTTGGCCGGCAGTGCGGCCGGTTGGGCTCATACGCTCAGCGAAAGCCACAGCGCCTGGCAGATACAGGACAACACGGTTCATCTGCAATTCACCGTGCCCGATCTCGAAGCCAAGCGGCTCTCGAAATCCGGCCACGACCTGCCACCGACCAAGAAGCTCGGCGACTATCTGGCGGCGCGGCTCAGCGCGCGGTCGGGCAAAGCCAAATGCGACATGGCCGAGGGCCCCCGCGCCTTGGCGTCGACGAAGGGCTATACGCGCTTCGAATTCCTCTTCAAGTGCCCGTCCGAGAAGGACATCACCATCCATTCGGACGCTTTCTACGATCTCGTACCGTCGCATACGGATTTCGCCCAGATCGAGGACAGCAAGGGGCAGTTCTACGAGCAGTTGCTGACCGACAATCACCGCGAGGTCAACGTCTCCCAGGCCAACGGCAAGAGCGAACTCGAAAGCGCCGGATTCCTGAAATATATCGAGATGGGCATCTGGCACATCTTCACCGGCATCGACCATATGTCGTTCATGCTGGGGCTGGTGCTGATCTCGCGGCGGGTGCGCGACCTGCTTTTCGTGGTGACCGGCTTCACCATCGGCCACAGCCTCACGCTGGCGCTCGCCGTTACCGGCATCATCCGGCCCGACGGACAATTCATCGACGCCCTGGTCGCCTTCACCATCGCCATGATCGGGGCCGAGAATATAGGCGACAGTACGCATAGTCCGCTGGCGGTGTCGCTCGGGATGGGGGGGTTGCTATTCCTGATGGCCTTCATGAAGTATCTCGGCTTCCAGGTCACCTTGCCGACAATGCTGCTGATCGGCGGCGGAATCTTCGGCGCCAGCTACCTCATGATGACCGGCAGCATGCGGGATGCCGGCCGGATCCGCCTGGTCATGACCCTCGTCTTCGGCCTCATTCACGGTTTCGGCTTCGCCTCGAACCTGCTGGAAATGCGATTGCCGACGAACAAGCTCGCCGAACTCCTCGTCGGCTTCAATGTCGGAGTCGAGATCGGGCAGTTGACGGTCGTCCTCACGGCCCTGTTGTTCGCCTATGCGCTGGTCAGGGTCCGGCTTGCCGTCCCAAGACCACTGTTCACCGATATCGCCTCCGCCTATCTGGTCGGCGAAGGGCTGTACTGGTTCATCACGCGCAGCATGGTCTGGGGCTGACCCTCATCGCCTTGACCCGCTCTTGACGGTTGCGAAGCAGGCCCGTCTCCGTCAGTCTTGTCCTCGGGGGAAACAACCATTGGACGGATCAACGGAGCCCATGGAAGACGACGAATATCCGCTCCTCAACGAGCCCAACATCATGCTGGTCACGTTGAGGGCGGCGGAGCGAGCCCCCGCCACCCCCGACGAGTGCGCGCGCGAGCTGAGGGCCAATCTGGACCGCGCCCATGAGGTCGCCCCCGCCGACGGAAACTTGATCATCCATCGCGTCAAAATCGCATTCCGTTACCTTTGCATCGCCGGACTCCTGGATCCCGACGACGAGGGCCGCTGCACCCTGACGGAACGCGGCAAGGAGGTCCTTTGGGACAATCCGAACGGGATCGATTCCTCTGTGCTGATGGTCTTTCCGGAGTTCCAGAGCTATGTCCGCCGGCCAAATCCCCTACGGCCGGGCGACGACATGCCGAGCATGCCCGAGCCCACCCTCGAATTCGACGAGGGCAATGACGCCTTCCAGGCCGGCAAGGGCCTGACGGACAACCCGTACGAGTTCGACACCTTCGCCCATCTGGAATGGGAAAACGGCTGGTGCGAAGCGCGCGACGACAACATGGCCTGATCCGCACTTTCTCGCGGCTCGTCGCTGCTCGAAACGACCCGCATTCTGAAGCGATAAGTAATTCGAGATCGATTATGGACTATACGACGCTGGGCCGGACGGGACTGACGGTGAGCGTGGCCGGTCTTGGCTGCGGCGGCGCCAGCCGGCTGGGCCAGACCTATGGCAACAGCGTCGGGGACAGCGTCGCCATCGTCCGGGAAGCGATGGATCTGGGCGTCAACTTCATCGACACCGCCCTCGCCTACCGCACCGAAGAGATTGTCGGCGAAGCAATAAAGGGGGAGCGCGACAAGGTCGTTATCTCCTCCAAATCTCTCGTGATCCGGCGCGGGGCCAGCGTTCACAGCGCCGATTTCTGCAGCAGTGACGAGATGGTCGAGCGCGTGGAGACCTCGCTGCGCCGTCTCGGAACGGATTATATCGACATCTATCACCTGCACGGCGTCACGGCGGCTCAGGTGCCCCATTGCGTCAACGAATTCGTTCCCGCCCTTCAGAAGCTCCGCGATCAGGGCAAGATCCGCTTCATCGCACTCTCCGAACGCTTCATTTCAGACACGACCCATGACGCCGCTCGTCTCGCGCTCCGGCATGACTGCTGGGACGTTCTGATGATCGGATTCAACTTTCTCAATCCCTCCGCGCGGCATGACGTGCTGAAGCAAACCCGCGAGCGCGACATCGGGGTGCTGGACATGTTCGCGGTGCGCCGGGCGCTCAGCAAGCCGGACGCGCTGGCGGAAACCCTGAAGATCGCGGTGGATGCGGGGCAGCTGGACGCGGCGGTTCTCAAGGAAAACGTGCTCGGCTTTCTGACCGAGAACGGGGTCGCCGCCTCGCTGCAGGAAGCGGCCTATCGCTTCTGCCGCCACGAGCCCGGCATCGACGTGGTGCTTACCGGCACGGGCAACAAGGCGCATTTGGCGGAAAATTTGGCGTCGATCAACAAGCCGCCACTACCGGCCGATGTTCTCGACCGGCTGGAAGCGCTTTTCGGCGGCGTCGATTCGATTTCCGGGAATTAGTGATCCACGAAGATCGGGATACCGGCATAGCCCAGCAGGGCGTTCGTAGACGACCCCAGGATCATCTCGCGCCAGCCGCGATGGCCAAACGCGCCCATGACCAGCATGCCGGCATCATGCTGTTTGATCTCGGCCAGGATAATCTCGCTCGGCGCATAGGATCCTTCGACGATCTTGGCCGAATTCTTGATGCCATGGCGGTCGAGAAACAGTGAGGCGTCGCGGACGATGGCTTCGGCCACGGCATGCTTCTTGTGGACCGTGACGAGGCGGACCGTCCTGTCGTCGGCAAGGCCGAGCAGCACGAATAGCTGCAGCGCACGGGCGGCCGGCGTGCTGCCATCGAACGCCATGATGACGTCCTGTCCCGTCGGCAGAGCCGGCGGCGCGACCAGCAGCGACCGCGGAATGTTCTTCAGCAGAAGGCCGACCGCCGCCGTGTCGCTCTGCGCGGCGATATCGCCAAAATGGACATCGTTGCCGAGCACGACGAGATCATGGCTCATCGCGGCCCGGGCCAGTTCGGTATATACCGCGCCCTCACTTATGATCATGTCGTATTTGATGCCGGCTTTCTCGCATTCCTTGCCGAAATTCTCTCTCAGAACTTCGAGGTCGTGCCGGCGGTTTTCCATGATTCCATCGCGATCGATGTCCGAATAGGCGAGCGATTCCGAGAAGAATCCGATCGGCGCGGTCAAGGCGTCGAGATTCATCGCGCTGACGGCCGTCACCAATGCATCGTGCTGCCTGGCAACGTCCAGAGCCAGAGTTTGGGCCGCCTCGCCGCCCGGTGTTTTGTCGAGAAGGACGAGAACGCTTTTGAGCATCGCAACTGACCTCAAAGACCTTTGAGCGGAGTGACGCGGACGACGCGGTAGGTGAGAGTATCGCCGTCCTGCTCGTGAATGGAAAGATATTCCCCGGCAACAAATTTGTGGCTTTCCAGATGGAAAAGCGGCGTATCGTCCTCTTCGCCCGCCTCATAGGAAAACGCCCAGGTCCGATGGCGCGTGTGAATCAGCTGACCCTCCTGGTCGGGCTCGCCCTGCCAGAAGCGCCGGACCGTGCAATTTTCCTTCGCCTCACGCCAGGCCGACTCGTCCAGCACCCCATCGGCCGTCAGCGGTGCTTTGATCTCATAGCCGCGATTGCCCGCTCCATCAGGAAACTCCGGCGACCGCGCAAGCTCAAGGCGAATTAGACTGAAGCTCATGGCTGTTTTCCTCGGATTAGTTCGCGCTTTCCCCTATCATGTGCAAACAATAGAATTGTCTTAGTTCTAATCATTGATTCGTATCAACAGTGGATCGCCCGAGCTTTTTAGACGTGCCTTACAAACTCCACACCAAACACCCGACGAAAAAAGACATCACCCATGCGCTCCACGCAGCCGAGGCGATGTATGAGGCGATTCTGGATGCGACGGTCGACGCCATCATCACCATCGATTCGAAAGGCATCGTCCAGTCGGTAAACCGCGCCGCAGTGAAAATGTTCGGCTATACGGCCGGAGAGACGATCGGACAGAACGTCTCGATGCTCATGCCGGACCCCTATGCCACCGAGCATGACGACTATCTCAAGCGGTATCTGGAAACAGGCGAAGCCCGCATTATCGGCATTGGCCGCGAAGTCACGGGGCGGCGCAAGAACGGCCAGACTTTCCCGATGGATCTGGCGGTCGGCGAAGCGCGATTCGACGGGCGCGTCATGTTTACCGGCATTATCCGTGACATTACGGCGGCCAAGAAGAACGCCGAGGAGCAGCAAAGACTCGAAAACGAACTGCGCCATGCCCAGAAAATGGAGGCGCTCGGCCAGCTTACCGGCGGCGTCGCCCACGATTTCAATAATTTGCTCGCGGTGATCCTCGGCAATCTCGAAATGATCGACGACGAGATTGATCCGGACGGCTTTCTGGCCGACGCCATCCATGACGCGGTGGAAGCGACCCGGCTTGGCTCGCAGCTCACCAACCGATTGCTGGCATTCGCGCGCCGCCAGCCCTTGTCGCCGCAGGTGGTCAATCTCAATACGCTGGTCGTCGGCATGTCCGAATTGCTTCAGCGCAGTCTGGGCGGCTCCGTACGCGTCAATCTGGTACTGGGGCGGGAACTCTGGGATACGCTGGTCGACCCCGGACAGGTCGAGAACGCCCTGCTCAACCTGGCGATCAACGCGCGGGACGCCATGCCGAAAGGCGGCGACCTCACGATCGAAACATCGAATGTCGTCGGAGGCCGCCGGCGCCGGACCAAGGATTATGTGCGCCTGACGATCGCCGACGAAGGCATGGGTATGTCCCGGGAAGTCCGCGAGCGGGCCTTCGATCCCTTTTTTACGACCAAGCACGATGGCAAGGGCAACGGCCTCGGCCTCAGCATGGTTTACGGCTTCGTGAAGCAATCCGGCGGTCATATCGGGATTGACAGCGTGCAGAGCGAAGGCACCACGATCACGATAGATTTGCCGCGCGACACCGCAGGAGCCGAGACCAAGGCCCGGGATAACGTCGAAGGCGACAAGCTGGCCGGGGACGAGACGATTCTCGTCGTCGAGGACGATTCGCGGGTCCGGAAGGTCACGGTTCAGCGTCTCAAATCGCTGGGTTACGAGGTTGTCGAAGCGCCAAGCGGCCAGGGCGCTCTCGAAACACTGGACCGTCAATCCGACATCGACCTCGTTTTCACCGACATCGTGATGCCCGGCGGGATCGACGGGGTGCAGCTCGCCGAGAAGGTGAGAAACAAATATCCGAAGATCAAAGTGGTTCTGACCACCGGCTATCCGCGCGGCGCTCTCGACAATGAGCCCGACGACGATGATGGCGATGGCGATGCCGCCGGCGTTTCCGGCATGACCAACTGGGCGATTCTCCGCAAGCCGCATACCAAGCGTGAACTCGCCAAAAAAATCCGGGATTGCCTCGATAGAAAGCCGCGTTCACTCTAGCTCGACGGGCACGGCGAAAATATAACCGGCGCCGCGCACCGTCTTGATGAGAGCGGGCGCCGACGGATTTTCCTCGACTTTACGCCGAAGCCGCACGACCTGCGTGTCCACGCTGCGGTCGAAAGGCGACCAGTCGCGATTGGCGACGAGATCAAGCAGCCGGTCGCGGTCCAGCACCCGGTTGGGGTGCTTGATGAAAGCGACCAGCAGATTGCTCTCCCCGGTCGTCAACGGCACGGTTTCTCCTGCGGGGGACGTCAGCTCCAGCTTGACGAAATCGAAGGACCAGCCGGCAAACCGGGCGCGAGTCTTCTCCGCCGGGGTCGGGGTGGGTTCCGGGGCTGACGCAGCCGGGGCCGCCGGAGCCCCCATGCGGGCGGCGGAGCGGCGCAAGACGCTTTTGATCCGTGCGAGAAGCTCCCGGAGATGGAATGGCTTGGAGACATAGTCGTCCGCACCCATTTCCAATCCGACGACCCGATCGATCATCTCACCCTTGCCGGTCAAGATGATCAGACCGATTTCCGATTTATCGCGAATGCGCCGCGCCAGGATCAGCCCGTCCTCACCCGGCAGGACGAGATCCAGAAGCACCAGATCAATCGGATGCTCCTCGAGCGCGGCGTCCATCGCCGCCCCGTTCTCCGCGAGTATGACGGAGAAGCCCTCCTTGGTGAGGTAGCGCTCGATCATCGAGCGGATCTGCGGATCGTCGTCAACGACCAGAATATGTGGCGTCGTCATTTCGCAAGCAAATTCATGATCTGCGCACGGAACCTATGTAACAAATCTGCGCGTCCCGAGACGGATGTCACAAACTGTCACAAAGGGATTCCATTTGTCACCCTTTTCCGGCTTCCCAGACATCAATGCGTTTCACAGTGACGGCAGGATGCTCATCAACAACGGCAATGGGCCGTGACCACTCGACGTTAGACATCGGGGATTAGAAATGAGCAAGATGGACTTCTCGGCTTTCGACAACGCCAATTCAGTGCGACCCTCCATCCTTGGCGACATCGCCAGCGACAAGGGAGGTTATGGCAACGGATCGAGCAAGGCGACGGTCCAGCCGAAACAGATGGTCTTCTACGAAGGTGACCCTGCCGATTACGTTTATGAAGTCGCATCGGGCACCGTGAAGCTCTACAAGCTGCTCTCCGACGGACGGCGTCAGATTACCGGCTTCTTCTATCCCGGCGACCTGATCGGCGTTGGGCTGTATGACGAGCATACCCACTCGGCCGAGGCCGTTACCGAAGTCCATCTTCGGAAATATTCCCGGACCCGCCTCCAGGAGGCCATGAGCCAGAACCCGGTGATCGGCCGGCAGATCTTCGGCCTGGCCGCCGACGAACTGGCCGCCGCCCAGGAGCAGCTTCTGCTTCTCGGACGCAAGTCGCCGGTCGAAAAGGTAGCGTCGTTCCTCCTGAAGCTCAGCGAGCGCAACTGCGACCGCGGCGAGGCGCCGACGCCGATCTATCTGCCCATGGCCCGCAGCGACATCGCCGACTATCTCGGTCTGACGACCGAAACCGTCAGCCGGACGTTCAGCCGCCTGCGCCGCGAGCGCGCGATCCGGCTGCTTGAAAACCATCTGGTCGAGCTCCTGGATATGGACCGACTGGAAAGCTATGCGGACGGAGAGGAGTTCGAAGTTGAAAGCGGATATCTGCGGACAGCGGCCTGATCCCATTTCCACGTCCTCCCTCAAATCCGGTGGTCGCAATGTGATGGATCAGGAACTCAAGACCGGCTCACGCTATGCCATCGGGGTGTTCGCCGATGGCAAGGCGCTGGGTGAAGCCTACGGCGAACTGGTCGAGAACGGCTTCACCAACGCGGACTTGTGCCTGATGGCGCCGGGCGGTGTGGTAAGTGCGTGTTTGGGAACCGGTTCATCCCTGTTGCGGCAAAGCCTCAACGTAGCGGACGACAAGTCCGGCTATGTACGGGATCTGATGTCGAAGCTGATTGCAAGCGGCACCTATTGCGCGGCTGGCCCGGTTTACAGTTCATCCGGATCGGTCTGCAATTCGCTGGGAGGCAGACCTAACAGGCGGAAACTGGATTTCCGACCTCCTGGGTGCCTGGATCTCCCGGAATTCAGCGCAATATATCGAGGATCGCCTCGGCGAGGGCAAGATCGTCCTGTGGACTGAGCTCGGCGAGCAGAAGGACGCCAAGCGCGAGCATCTCGCCTGCTCGATCCTGCTTGAGCATGCCTCGGAAAGCATCCGCGTACTGGATTTCGCCCTCAGGCAATAGAGTGGCGCTCCGAAGCCTCCGAAATCTACAGAAGTTCTTTATTAAACAGGCCCTGGGGAGAGTGCCTGGCGGCCGGTCAGTCTCATCCGATCACTCGGCTGTGACTTGACCGGTTTGCCTTTTCACTATATTTCGTATTTTTGTGAAATAATGAAATAGAGTTCTCAGCGCCGACCATGAGCGACGTATTCAAAGCTCTCGCGCACCCGGCCCGCAGAAAGATCCTGGAACTTCTGAAAGCCCGGGATCTCACCGCCGGCGACCTCGCCGGTCTTGTCGGCGAAGCGCCGTCCACAATGTCCGGTCATTTCGCCGTGCTGAAATCCGCCGACCTCGTCCATGCCGACCGGAATGGAACGACGATCACCTATTCACTCAATCTTTCCGTGCTCGAAGAGGCGCTGCTGGCTTTCGCCCGCGCCGTCGGCGTCGGAGAAACGGAGAAGGACCGATGGGAAACCGAAAACAGCTACTCATAGCGTCGGGCGTGGTTTTGATCGCGATGGTTCTGGCGAGTCTCTGGGCGTGGTTCGTTCTTCCTGGCGACGCGCGCGTACCCATCCACTGGAATGTCCGCGGAGAAGTGGACGGCTATGGCGACAAGGCGTTCGGGCTGTTTCTGGCGCCGGTCGTCACCGCGGCCGTCTCGGGACTTTTCGCCCTCCTTCCGGCCATCGAGCCGCGCCGCAAGCATCTGATGCAATCCTCCAAGCTTTACACGGCGATATGGATCGGCCTGCTGGCGTTGATGGCCATCGTCCACGCCCTGATCATTACGACGGCGACCGGTCTGATGACCGGTCCCACGCGACTGCCCATCGCCGGCGTCGGACTCCTTTTCATCGTGCTCGGCAATTATCTGGGCAAATCCCGGAGCACCTTCTTCATGGGCATCCGCACGCCCTGGACGCTCTCCAGCGAATTGTCCTGGCGCAAGACGCATCGGCTCGGCGGCTGGCTTTTCATGGCGCTTGGACTGGCCATGATCGTGACCGTGTTTGCCGCGCCGGCTCTCCTGGCCTGGGTCGTCCTTGGCGGCGTCGGCGCGACCGTTCTCGTCGTGACCGTCTACTCCTACATCGTCTGGAAGAACGATCCGGAGCGCCACTCGGACCGCCCATTGACGCCCACCGCATAGCCGGCCGGTCGACATTTTCACTGAAACATCGGTGCGGCGCGTCCGGTCCGATGCGTCGATTCGCGTGTTGCCGTGCTGAACTGGCGGTCTTACGGTATTTTTTCTGGTCTATTCCTATGTCATGTGGTTGAAGGATCCGGACCGGCCCTAACCGAAACCCGCATCCGACGGCCTCGAGCTTATGACGCAGAAACCCGATCTGAAGCGCATCGCGATTTTCATCGCCATCGCGTATGCCATTGCCTGGGCCGCGGCGATCGTGATCTTTCTCACCGGCGGATTGAGCCGAAGCCCGATCGTCATCCCGGGAACCGGCTTCACGCTGGCCGTGATCCTGCTCTCGACCGCGTATATGTGGGCGCCGGCTGTCGCGAATGTTCTGACACGCCTCATCACGCGCGAAGGCTGGCGGGACCTGTATCTCGGGGCCCGCTGGGTCGAGTCCTGGATGTATCTCTGCGCGGCCTGGTTCGTGCCGACGCTTCTGGCGCTGGCCGGCGGCGCTGTCTTCTTCCTCCTGTTTCCCGCCTATTTCGATCCGACGTTCCGGTCGGCGCAGGTGATTATCGACCAGATGGCCGCGACGACGGGCCGTCAGGTCCCGCTCACGGCCGTCGACTTCGTCGCCGTCCAGGTCGCCTCCGCGGCATTCATGGCGCCGCTCGTCAACGGCATTTCCACGATCGGGGAGGAATTCGGCTGGCGCGGCTATCTGCAGCCTAAATTGCTCCCGCTCGGCTATCGCAAGTCGATGATCCTCATCGGTGTGATCTGGGGCGTCTGGCACTTTCCGCTGATCGCGATGGGCCAGAATTACGGCTTCGGTTATGCCGGCTATCCCTGGACCGGTATGCTGGCCATGACTTGGTTCACGATCCAGCTCGGCATCCTGCTGGGATGGATGACGCTTCGCTGCAAGACGATCTGGCCGGCGGTCTTCGGACACGGCGCGATCAACGGCATCGCCGCCGCGCCCACGCTGTTCTATTACGGACCCCATATGCCGCTGCTCGGGCCCGCCATGACGGGTGTCATCACCGCGATCCCGATGACACTTCTGTCGCTCTACCTGCTTTGGAAGCCCGGCGGATCGATTCTGGAAAGCAACAACACGGACGACCCGCTGACGCATTGAATTTTCTTGCTTCCGATCAAAGTCATAACTGCGTCACGCGGTAGAACTATCGCGGTTGTCAGATCACCGGCCCTGGAAGCGAGCGTCACCTTATGACGATCCGAAATCTCGAAGCCCTGTTCCGTCCCGAGTCTCTCGCCGTCATCGGCGCATCCGACCGCCCGCAAAGCATCGGCGCGCTCGTGATGCGCAATATTCTGGAGGACGGCTTCGCCGGGCAAGTCGCGCCGGTCAATCCAAAACACGCGACCGTTCAGGGACTGAAGGCTTATCGCGACGTCGGCTCCGTGCCCTTCACGCCCGATCTCGCGGTAATCTGCACGCCGGCGCCCACCGTGCCGGGTCTGATCGAGGATCTCGGCAAGAAAGGCGCCCGCGCGGCGATCGTGCTGAGCGCAGGGCTCGAGGCGAAGGGGCGCGACGGCAAGACGCTGCAACAAGAGATGCTGGATGCGGCCCGGCCCCACCTGCTGCGCATTCTCGGGCCGAACTGCCTCGGCCTGCTGGTGCCGGGCGCCAAGCTCAACGCCAGCTTCGCGCCGTCGAGCATTCCCGAAGGCAAGATCGCCTTCGCGGCGCAGTCCGGCGCCATGTGCACCGCCGTGCTGGACTGGGCCGCCGATCAGGGCATCGGCTTTTCCCATTTCATCTCGATGGGCAACATCGCGGATGTGGATTTCGGCGATGTGATCGATTACCTCGCATCCGACGCCAATACGCGCGCAATTCTGCTTTACATCGAATCCATCACCTCGCCGCGCAAATTCATGTCGGCCGCCCGCGCCGCCTCGCGCGCCAAGCCGATCATCGCGATCAAGGCGGGCCGCGCGGCCGAAGCCGCCAAGGCCGCCCATTCACATACCGGCGCGCTCGCCGGCTGGGATGCCGTCTATGACGCCGCGCTGAAACGGGCCGGCATTCTCCGCGTGGACACGACCGAGGACCTGTTCGACGCGACCGAGACCCTGGCCCGCGTCGCGCCGTTCGCCGGCGACCGGCTGATGATCGTGACGAATGGCGGCGGACCGGGCGTGCTCGCCGTTGACGAACTGATAAGGGGTGGCGGGCATCTGGCCGCCTTGTCATCCGAGACGGTCGACGCCCTCGATAAGGTTCTCCCGGCGACCTGGTCCCACGCCAATCCGGTCGACATCATCGGCGATGCGCCAGGGTCGCGATACCGGGCGGCACTCGACGTCCTGAGCAAGTCCCGCGATACCGACGCGATCCTGATCATGCACGCGCCAACTGCCGTTTCCTCCGCCACGGAGGTGGCCGAAACGGTGGTCGACGCGGCGAAGGAACTCGAGCGGACCCCGATCTTCACCAACTGGCTCGGCGGCAAGGTCGTCGGTCCGGCGCGGCAGAAACTGCGCGACGCCGAACTCGCCACGTTCGATACCCCGGACAGCGCGATCGGCGGCTTCCTGCAGACCGTCGCCAACCGGCGTAATCTCGACGCGCTGATGGAAACGCCGTCGTCGGTGCCGACGGAAATCGATCCAAACCGGGAAAAGATCCGCGCGTCGCTGCGCCAGATCCTGAAGACCGGGCGCACGACGCTCACCTTGCCTGAGAGCATGGACATTCTGGCGAGCTATGGGGTGCCCGTGGTCGCCACGCGGATCGCGAAAAGCCCTGAGGAAACCCGCGCCATTTCCGCCGAGATCGGTTTCCCGGTCGCGATCAAACTTCTATCCAAGGATGTCAGCCACAAGTCCGACGTCGGCGGCGTGGTGCTGAATGTCGAGACGGAAGCGGCCGCCGAGCAGGCCGCGCAGGATATCGTCACGCGAGTCAAACGCCACAAGCCGGACGCGTCTATAGATGGCTTTCTGATCCAGCAGATGGCGGTCCGGCCCGGCTCCTACGAGTTGATAACGGGCGCGGCAACCGACAAGGTCTTCGGCCCGGTGATCCTGTTCGGACAGGGCGGCATTTCGGTCGAAGTCGTCGGCGACCGCACCATCGCGCTGCCGCCGCTCAACATGGCGCTCGCCAACCAGATGATTCGGGAGACCCGGATCTACAAACAGCTCAAGGGCTTCCGCGATCAGCCGCCGGTCGATCTCGAGGCGATCGAGGCCGTGCTCGTCCATATCGCACAGCTCGTGGTGGATATCCCCGAGATCCTGGAGATCGACATCAACCCGCTGATTGCCGACGCCGAGGGCGTTCTCGCACTCGACGCGCGGATGCGGATCGCCGAAGCAGCGGGCAAACCCACCGACCGGCTGGCCATCCTGCCCTATCCGAACGGACTCGAGGAACACACGGTTGTGCGATCGGGCCGCGAGGTGGTCATGCGCCCGATCCGACCGGAGGACGAGCCGGCCCATATCACCTTCTTCAAACGTCTGAGCGACGAGGATATGCGGTTTCAATTCTTCGGCCTGGTGCGCAACCCATCGCATGAACGGATCGCCCAATTCACCCAGATCGACTACGACCGCGAAATGGCGTTCATCGCGACGGTCCCCGGCACCGAAGATCAGACTGAAACGCTGGGCGTCGCCCGGTCGATCAGCGACCCGGACAACATTACGGCCGAGTTCGGCGTCATCGTCCGGTCGGATATCAAGGGCGAAGGGATCGGCTACGCCTTGATGAGCAAGCTGATTGCCTATTGCCGCGAAAAAGGAACGCGGCACCTCTATGGCACGATCCTCGCGGAGAACGAGCGTATGACCAGCCTCGCCAAGGCCCTCGGCTTCACGCTTAAATCCAATGCCGACGATCCGACGGTCGTAACCGCCTCAATCGATCTGCAAACGGGCTAGCGTCTCGGCGCGGGCCAGATCCTCCCGGCGATTTACATTGAAGAACGGATCGACCGGATCGCTCGGCCACTCGGCCTGAGTAAGGTTCTGCGTGGCGGTCCAGCCGTCCACCTTACGCGCGTCGCGTTCGATCATATCGGCGCGAAGGCGCGGCGCGAGGCCGATCCGCCAAAGCGCCGGCACCGGATGAGCCCGGCCTCCCGAGGCGACACAGGCGATATCCGCATTGGCCTCGATCAACGCTGTAGACAGGCGCTCGACGAGATCGGCGGGAAGAAACGGAGTGTCGGTCGGCACGGTCATGACGAATTCGGCGTCCGGCACATTCCCGGCGGCCCATTCCATGCCCGTCAGCACGCCGGCCAGCGGCCCCGCCTGCCCGGCGATCACGTCGGCGGCGACCGGCAGGCCATAATCGGCAAAGCGCGCGCCATCGCCATTCGCGTTCAGCACCAGCGCGCCGACCTGAGAACGCAGCAATCGGATCGTGCGGGCCAGCAGCGTTTCACCCTCGAAAATCCGCAGGCATTTGTCGCCGCCGCCCATCCGCCGCGCCGCGCCGCCCGCCAGCAACACGCCAACGACTTTGGCCTTATCGATCGTTTCCGCCACCTCGCTCCTCCGGCCGTTTCTTAGCGTCGGACTATGATCCGATTTTCGATTTGCGCCAAGTGAACGCCATGGCAAGGATTTCGGGTTAAGCCATGTTTTCTTGACCTTCGTCTCCGGCGATGGTTCATTGCGGCGCAACATCGAACGAGCCCGGAGGGGACACGTGGCATTTTTCGATTCCGATCTGGTCGAAATCCTCAACAAGGCCGCAATCGACGCGGGCAAGGAAATCCTGCACATCCGCGATCGCGGGCACGACGTGCGCGAAAAACACGATTCCTCGCCGGTCACCGATGCGGACGAGGCCGGCGAACGCATCATTCTGGCCGTGCTCGAAAAGGCGACGCCGGACATCCCGATCGTGGCGGAAGAACGTGCTGCCGCAGGCTACACGCCCGATGACATCGGCACGCGGTTCTGGCTGGTCGATCCGCTGGACGGCACCAAGGAATTCATCCGCGGCCTGGCGGATTTCACGGTCAATATCGGATTGATCGACGAGGGCCGGCCGGTGATGGGCGTGGTTTATGCGCCGGCACGCGGCGAACTCTATTTCGTCGCGAAGCCCGACGAAGCGTGTCTCCGGACGCTGGGCGCCGAAGGAACATGGAGCCCGGACAAGCGCATCCAGGTACGCACACCGAAACCCGAGGGCCTCGCCATCGTCGCGAGCAAATCCCACCGCAATCAGGAAACCGACGACTTTATCGCCAAACTTCCGGTGAAGACGCTGGTCTCGGCGGGAAGCTCGCTCAAATTCTGTCTGGTCGCCACAGGGGACGCCGACGTCTATCCGCGCCTCGGACCGACGATGGAATGGGATACCGCCGCCGGCGACGCCGTTCTCCGGGCCGCCGGCGGACAGGTAACGACCCTCGAGGGCGAGCCCTTTCTCTACGGCAAGCCGGATTTCCGCAACGGTTTTTTCGTCGCCAAGGGCAATCTCTAGGCTCGGATCGCCCGCTCCTCACGCATTGACATCGACGACAAGGCGGCCTTTGACGCGATTGGCCATGATGTCTTCCGCGGCCTTCGGCACATCGCCGAGCGGGATGGTGGAAGCGACAGCTTCGATCGCGGCTTCCGGCAGATCCTTGGCCAGGCGCCGCCACGCCTCGACCCGGCGCGGCTTGGGGCACAAGACGGAATCGACACCCGCCAGGGCCACGTTGCGCAGAATGAAGGGATAGACCGTCGCCGGGAGATCACCCCCGCCGGCGAGTCCCGTCGCCGCGACCGCGCCGCCATATTTGATCATCGAGAGAACATTCGCGAGCGTCACACCGCCGACAACATCAACCGCACCGGCCCAGCGCGCCGTGTTGAGCGGTCGACCCTTGCCGGTGAGTTCATCCCGCCCGATAAAACCCGCCGCGCCGAGTTCCTTGAGATAGTCCTGCGTCTCGGGCCGCCCCGTGGATGCGATCACGGTGTAGCCAAGCTTGGCGAGCAGGGCGACCGCCACACCGCCGACCCCGCCCGATGCGCCGGTGACCAGCACGTCGCCATCGTCGGGCCGCACCTTCTGGTCCTCGAGCGTCATGACACACAGCATCGCCGTGTAGCCCGCCGTGCCGATCGCCATCGCCTGCCACGTCGAAAACCGCTCCGGGAGCGGTACGACCCAGTCCGCCTTCGCTCCGGCATATTGCGCAAAGCCGCCCCAATGCCGTTCGCCGACCTCGAAGCCGTTCACGATGACACGGTCGCCGGGATGCAGATCGGGCGACGCGGACATCTGGATGGTGCCGGCGTAATCGACGCCCGGCACAATGGGAAAGGTTTTCAGGATCGGGGCCTTCCCGGTAATCGCCAACCCATCCTTGTAGTTTATCGAGGAGTAATCGACGCGAATGACCACCTCGCGTTCCGGCAGCGAGTTCCGCGTCATGTCGAGAATGCCCGAAACGAAGTGATCGCTCACCTTGTTGACGACGAAAGCCTTGAAACTACCGGCCATAAAGACTGTCTCTCGAAGGACCAGGGAAACGTCGCGGCATATACACTTGCTTGTTGCTTTAGCGAAGTTTCAATAAACTTGTTACAGCTTTGTAGCACGCACGGCTCCGATGTCGGAAGCTTTGCGACAACAGCCGACAGATGGGGAGTGAAGGAACGGTCAAAAGTGCGGCCACGGACATGGGGGCGACGATTTCGTAACGGGAGTAACGTTATGAGTGAATTCGAGTTGATGCTTCGTGATTACCGTTTGACGACGGCCGAAATTCTTTATCACATGCCCGATCATCCCTCGCTTCTGCAGTCATATGTCTGGCAGGAGTTCGATCTGGCTCCGAAATTTCCTCAACTCAAAAGATTTCTCGATTTCTGGGAAGCCAAACTGGACGGCAAGCTTCACTCCGTGCAGGTCGCGTCCCAGGCTCTGATCTCACCGACGGAATTCCGCTACGCGACGGCCAGCCTGGCGATCCACTAGGATCGGAACCGCGAGCCTCGGGGCCTACTGCTCCCGGAGATAGTTCTCGATCGCGCTCCGCGTTTCTTCGGGCTGCGCCTCGATCGCCCGCATGAGTGAGCGCATCCGGCTGCGCATCCCGTAGACCTGGTCCAAAAGCGACAGCATCAACGGTACGGCTTCGGTCTGAAGACCCAAGTCGAACCGCATCTCGTGAATCAGCGTCAAGCGCGCCACATCGACGTCGCTGAAGACATACACATCATCCTGCAGCGCCGGCAAAATCCAGTGCTCTTCTATCCACAAGTTGAGTTCGTTCGCGTCAAGAGCGTCGAAGGCGGCGAGTACTTCCTCGAATGTCATCATCGCGTCGGCCTCCCCTCGTCTCACACCCGGATCTTCGCGCGCGGATCTTCAGCCGTTTCCGGCTTCCAGTCCTTGACGAATTCTTCAAGCGCCGGATCCGGCTCGGCCGGCAGGACTACCTGAAGCGTCACATAGTGATGCCCGTATTGCCCGCTCTTGCGATCGAGAATGCCCTTTTCCTTGAGCCGCAGCGTCGTACCCGTGTTGGCGTTCTTCGGTACCGTCATGGTGACCGGCCCATGCACGGTCGGCACCGTGATTTTCCCACCCAGCACCGCTTCTTTCAGGGTTATGGGCAGAGTCGAATGCACATCGTTGTCCTTGCGGGTGAAATGCGCATGCGGCTCGACATGGACCTCGATATAGGCGTCGCCCGCCGGACCTCCGCCGAACCCCGGATTACCCTGACCGGCGAGTTTCAGCGTCTGACGGTCGGCGAGACCTTTCGGAATCTTGACCTCGAGCGTCTTGCCGTCGGGCAGGGTCAGCTTACGCGTCGCTCCCTTGGCGGCCTCCATGAAGCCGACCCGCAACGTATAGGAGGCGTCGCTGCCGCGCGCCTTGAAAGTCTGTCCGCCGGCGCGGCCCCGTCCCGCCGGCCCGCCGCGCGCACCGCCGAAAATCCCCGACAGAAAATCTTCGAGATCGGCTTCGTCGGCGAAACCCTCCTGATTGTAATATTTCGCGCCGGCGTCGCCATCCGCGAAGCCGCGATAATATTGCCGTTGCGGCGTCTCCATGCCGGACGCATCGATCTCGCCGCGGTCATATCGCTGTCGCTGTTCGGGATCCGACAGCAGCGCATGAGCCGCCGAGATCTCCTTGAACTTGTCCTCCAACCCCGACTTACCGGGATTGAGATCAGGATGATATTCCTTGGCGAGTTTGCGGTAGGCCGCCTTGATCTCCTTGTCGGAGGCGGTCTTGCTCACTCCCAGAACTTCGTATGGATCACGCATGGTCTTTTGACTTAAGCAGATAACACCCAAATAGTAAGGGTATGGCCATAATTACCGATGAGATCGGAATTGCGTTGATGTCGGTCAAGACCCGGCGCCCCATCGGCGGTTACGCTCATCACTCTAATCCACCAGCCTTCAAGGACAAGCGGACCTCCCCTTGAACGATAGCCCGGACACGGACCAGGACGCCATCCTAGCCTTTCTCGGCGATCCGGAAAGTCACGGTGGCGCGCCCGTGGACCGGATCGACACGCATATTTCCCATGTCTTTCTCACGGGCGACAAAGCCTACAAGCTCAAAAAGGCCGTGAAGCTCGATTTCCTCGATTTTTCGACGGTGGAACTGCGCCAAAAGGCCTGCGAACGGGAGCTTGAGTTGAACCGGCGGCTCTCGCCCGATCTTTATCTCGGCGTCGAGCCGATTACGCGAGAGGACGATGGTTTCAGGATTTCCGGCTCCGGAACGCCGGCTGACTGGCTCGTCGTGATGAAGCGGTTCGGTCAGGAGGATCTGTTCGACCATCTCGTCCGCGAAGGCGAGTTGACGCCGGACCTGATCAACCGGCTCGCCGACCGGGTCGTCGATCTGCACGAAACGATCGAGAAACGGCCGGATCTCGGTGGACCGGACTCGATGGAATCGACGATCAGAAATGCCTTCGAGGCATTGGAAAAAGCCTCCGGCGCCGGCCTGTCCCTCGACGCCGAAGAGGATCTCTGCACCCGGCTTCTGGCCGAAGTCCGCAAATACTCGGCGCTTCTGGAGGAACGCCGCCTCGGCGGCAAGGTGCGCTACTGCCACGGCGACATGCATCTGGCGAATATCTGCCTGCATAACGGTGAGCCAACGCTGTTCGACGCCATCGAGTTCGACGATGCGATCGCGTGTATCGACGTGCTCTACGACATCGCCTTTCCGATCATGGATCTGGTGAATTTCAAGCGGCCGGACCTCGCCAGTCTGCTGATGAATCGCTATCTCGAATCGAGCGCCGATTATTCCGGCGCCTGTCTGATGCCGCTGTTTCTTTCCGCCCGCGCCGCAATCCGCGCCATGGCCCTCGGGCTCACCGCGGAAAGCCCCGATTCGGACAAGGCCAAACGGGCCAAACGGTACTTCACGCTCGGCCAATCCTTCCTGGCCTCGTCGCTGCCCCGGCTCATTGCTGTCGGCGGGATGTCGGGAACGGGCAAATCGGTGCTGGCGCGCGGTCTCGCCCCCACGATCGGCGCACCGCCGGGCGCGATCATGCTGCGTTCCGACGGCATCCGAAAAAGGCTGTTCGGCAAACGCCAGGAAGAGCGCCTGCCGCCGGAAGCCTACACATCCGAGGTTTCGGCGCGTGTCTACGGCATGTTGCATGACCAGGCGCGGACATGCCTCGCGGAAGGCCTGAGCGTGATCGCAGACGCGACTTTCCTGCGCGAAGCGGACCGCCAAGAGATCGAATTCGGTCGCCCGTGACGCCGGGGCCGACTTCACCGGGATCTGGCTCGAAGCGCCCATCGAGACCCTCATGTCGCGCGTGAACGCCCGGACCGCCGACGCGTCCGACGCCACATCGGCGATCGTCGCACGGCAAACGGTGGAGAACATCGGCACGGTGTCCTGGCACCAGCTTCGCGCGGACCGCCCCCCCGAGCAGGTTGTGGCCGACGCCATGACACTAAGCGACTCGACAAAATAACGTTACCAGCGTGTCGATCGCCCGCGAATCTGCAGCGTTAACTCATTGTCAGGGCTGACAAAGCCTCCGCGCTCCGCCTACAATCGCAATGATCATAGCAGGACGGTCCAACGCGAACCGAAAGGCGAAAATTGCCGCATAAACACGCCCTGTACGTATTGTACGGGATTATTGCGGGCGTCGTTCTAGGCGTCTTCACCGGGTGGTATTTCGGCCCGGCGATGACCGGCTTCGGCTGGTTCGGCACGCTGTTTCTCGACGCGCTGAAGATGCTGATCGTCCCGTTGATCTTCGCCGCCGTTATCTCGGGCGTGGCGTCGCTCGGCGATATCCGCAAGCTCGGCCGGCTGGGCGGCGCGACCGTCCTTTATTTCGTGGTCACCACCGGCATTGCCGTTCTGATCGGCCTCGTGCTCGTTAATCTGATCCAGCCCGGCCACGGCGTGACGCTGGGCGGTGCCACGGCCGGCGCGCATGTCAACACGCTCAAGAGCGCGTCCGGCACGGACATCCTGCATACGCTGATCCAGCCCAATCTCGTCCAGTCGGCCGCTGACGGCCAGCTCTTGCCACTGATCGTTTTCGCCATCCTTCTTTCCGCGGCGCTCACGACGCTGGGTGACGTCGGCGAGCATGTCATCGCCTTCTTCAACGGCATCAACGAAGCGATGATGAAACTCGTCACCTGGTTGATGTATCTCGCTCCGATCGGGATTTTCTCGCTGATCGCGGCCCGGCTCGGACAGGCGGGCGGTGGTGATGCCGTGCTGGACGAGTTAAGAGCCGTCGCTCTTTACGTCGTCACCGTGCTTGGCGGACTCGGCGTTCATTTCGTCATGCTGGTTCTGATCCTTCTGTTCGTGGCGAGACGGCCGATTTCCTATTTGCTCGGCCTGTTGCGCGCTCTGCTCACTGCCTTCGGCACCGCCAGTTCGTCGGCCACCCTGCCGCTCACCATGGAATGCGCACGGGAGGAAGGCGTGGATCGGCGCGCGGTGCGCTTCGTGCTGCCGCTCGGCGCCACCGTGAATATGAACGGAACCGCGCTGTATGAAGCCTGCGCCGCGATGTTCATCGCCCAGGCCTACGGCTACGACCTGAGCCTCGGCCAGCAGATCGTCGTCTTCGTGACCGCCACACTGGCCGCGATCGGCGCCGCCGGCATTCCGGAGGCCGGGCTCGTAACGCTGCTGATCGTGCTGAAATCGGTCGGCCTTCCAACGGAAGGCGTAGCGCTTATTCTCGCCGTCGACTGGTTCCTCGACCGCTTCCGCACGTCGATCAATGTTTGGGGCGACGCGGTCGGCGCGGCCGTCGTCCACCGCGCTTTGCCGCCGAACGGCCAATGAGGGAGGGCACGATGACAGGCACGAATTTCGTCGCCCGGCTGGAGGCGGGCATCGGCATGGCGAAGGTCCGCCGCCGTCTGGCCCATCTGGTGTCTCATGGCACGGGCTATGACGGCACGATCCTGATCGACCTCGGGTCCAACGGACGTCTGCTGATCGATCAGCGCCACGTCTATGTGCGCGACGAGAGAAAGCCGGCCCAGACATCGCTGACCATCGATCTCCACGATCTCGACCAGTTTCTCGGCGGCCAGTTGACGGCCCAAATGCTGCTAATGACGAAGCGTTTGCGGATAGCGGGCCGCATGGGCGAGGCGATGCGGTTCGCGCGCCATCTCGAGCTAGAGATTTATGGCCGATCCGCATTACCCGTATAAAGGCTTTACATTGACACCGGATTGTCACTTATAAGAGTATTACAAGGCCCGGGGCCAACCGCGGCTGGAAACTTTGCAGACAAGTTTGGAGGGAGACCACCATGCGTCTCATTGGCACCGCCCTGGCGGCAGTCATTGCCGCTTATCTGTTACCTAATTCTGCCAGCGCCAAAAGCGACCAACCACCAGAGATTGCACACTGCCCAAAGGAACTTGGCACGCTCGCCGTGAAGGACGCGGAAAGTGAATGGTGGACGCACTATCATCTTGGCAATCCCGAAGCTCTGATCAAGCTGATCGTTCAGCGCTCCGGATGCTTCAAGCTCGTCGATCGCGGACAGGGGCTGGCCATGATGAAAGGCGAGCGCGATCTTGTCGGCAGCGACGAATTGCAGCGCGGCTCGAATATCGGCAAGGGCCAGATGGTGGCGGCCGATTATTTCCTCCTGCCCGACATCGTCGATGAGAACGCGAATGCGGGCGGCAACTCGCTCGGCGGCGCGGTCGGCGGCCTTTTGGGCCGCAGAGTCGGCGGCATATTCGGCGGCATCAAGACGAAGAAGCTGGAGGCCCATACGGTCCTCACCCTGACCAATGCCCGGACCGGCGTTCAGGAACAGATCGCCGAAGGCACGGCGAAGAAGACCGACGTGTCGTTTGGCGCGGGCGGCGGCATATTCGGCGCGGGTCTGGGCCTCGCGGCCGCCGGCGGCGGCTATGCCAATACCGATATCGGCAAGGTGATCGCGACGGCCTATATCATCACCTACAACAACATGGTGAAACAACTCGGCGGCATGAGCGACAACGCCAAGGCGTCCGCCCCGCTGCCGGCCCAGAAGATGGTGGAAGCGGCCCGGCTGTATAGGGAGCCGAAAAAGGACGGCGGCGTCGTCCGGATGCTGCGCCAGGGCATGCTGGTTTATCCGACCGGCAACAAGTCCGACATCTACTGGGAAGTCGAGGATCCCAACGGCAATAAGGGCTGGGTCTCGTCGGAATTCCTGGAACAGGCGAAATAGGGAGTTTTTCGGCGCTTTTCCGCCGATTATCCGATCAAATCAGGGCGTCCTTGTCCAAGGACGCCCTTTTTGCGTCCGCTATAGCGCCTCGCCGACGCCAGGATTCGGCGAGGGTTCCAAACAAAGGTTTCCCGAAACTGAACACTTTCGCCCGCAAACCCGATTAACTTTAACAAAGTTTTAGGGCCTCCTTTACCACTATGGACGCTGCTACCGGGCCGGTTCGTCTAGGTTCGGCGGCCTCTTTGCGCGTCTAGGGAAGTTTTTACGTGATGGCTAGCTCAACATCGGTAAGCATCGGCGACAAAGTTCGTGGCCTGTTCCGCCTCGCCCAGCAAGGCGATCGATCGAACCGAAGCCAGCTTTATACGGATATCGCCGATCTCTTCGAAATTCACGATGAGGAGATCAGCGAGCGCGAGCGCATCCTGATGCGCGACATCATGCGACAACTCACCCATGAGGTGGAAATGTCGCTGCGGATCCGGCTTGCCGAACGCATGGTCGCCCAGAAGGACAAGGCCCAGCACGATCTCGTCGTCGTTCTCGCCAATGACCGGATCGAGGTCGCTCATCCTCTTCTGGTCGCCAGCGAGGTCCTAAACGACAAGGATCTGGTCGACATCGTTCGCCATCGCTCGCTTCAGCATCAGCTCAGCATCGCCGTGCGTCACGATCTCGAGGAAGACGTTTCGGAAGCGCTGGTCGAAACCGAGAACGAGGACGTGATCGTCACGCTGCTCTGCAATCAGAGCGCCAATTTCTCGCAAGAGGTTCTGGCCCATCTCGTCGAGGAATCCGAGCGTGTCGACCGCTATCAGCGCCCGCTGCTCCACCGCCATGAATTACCGACACCGTTGGCCGAAAAGATGTACGGCTGGGTTTCGGAGACGCTGAAGCAGTACATCATCGAGAATTTCGACGTCGATCCGGTCGAACTCGAGGGTATGGTCGAGGAGACCAAGGACGAACTCGTCGAGGAGGTCAAAGAGAAGTCGAAAAAGGTTTCGGCCTCCCAGGCTCTGATCGACAAGCTCTACAATGCCGGTCAGCTCACGCCCACTTTCCTTCTAAAGGCGCTCCGGCAGGGCGAAATCACCCTGTTCGAGCTTGGTTTCGCGAAGCTCACACGGGTTCCGCCGTCGATGATGCGCAATCTGATCTACCAGCCGGGCAGCGAGAACCTGGCGGTCTCCTGCAAGGCCATCGGTATGGACCGGAGCGTGTTTCTGGCCATCTACAAGCATATCCGGATGATGCGGGACCAGAACACGGATCTCACCGACGAAGAGACCAAACGCGTCAACGGCATGTATTCGACGATGGACAAGGGGGAAGCCGACAAGCTGCTCGGGCCCTGGCGCCAGACGGCCGGCAGCGCCGCGACCGCGTCCGAAACCATGCGCGCCTCCGCCCGCGTCCAGTAAGCCCGTCCCGGTATCCGACTAAGCCGTCCGCACACTGCGGGTTGGACGCCGCGTCCCGCTCATTATATATATCGGTATACAGTGAGACGGACGAGAACATCGGACGAGGCGTAATTTATGGCGGACGCGATTTCAGTACATCCCAATGGTCTTGAGGCGAAGGCGCCGGTGGATCCGGCCGAGCAGGGCCGCTCGCCCATGGTCGATCCGTTCGGCCGCCATGTGACCTATCTGCGCGTGTCCGTGACCGACCGTTGCGACTTCCGCTGCGTCTATTGCATGGCGGAAGACATGACCTTCCTGCCGAAATCCCAGGTTCTCACGCTTGAGGAGCTGGACCGGCTCTGCAGCGCCTTTATCCGGCGCGGCGTGCGCAAGCTGCGCCTGACCGGCGGCGAGCCACTGGTGCGCCGGGATATCATGTCCCTGTTCCGCGCGCTCGGCCGGCATCTCGACAGCGGCGCGCTTGAAGAACTCACGCTGACCACCAATGGCAGCCAGTTGGAGCGGTTCGCGAAGGAACTCGCGGATTGCGGCGTGCGGCGCGTCAATGTTTCGGTCGATACGCTGGATGCCGAGAAATTCCACACCATCACGCGTCGCGGCAATCTCGATAAGGTTCTCGCCGGGATCGACGCGGCGCTGGATGCCGGGCTTCAGGTCAAGCTCAACGCCGTCGCGCTGCGCGGCATCAACGAAGATGAACTGACCTCTATGGTGGAATGGTGCGGGCGGAAGGATCTCGACCTCACCCTGATCGAGACCATGCCGCTGGGCGAAATCGAGGAGGACCGGACCGACCGCTACCTGCCCCTGTCCCTGGTCCGAACCCGTCTTGCGCAGGAATGGACGCTCGAGGACATCGACTATCGCACCGGAGGCCCGGCCCGTTATGTGCGGGTGAAGGAAACCGGCAAGCGCCTCGGCTTCATCACGCCGCTGAGCCATAATTTCTGCGAATCCTGCAACCGCGTGCGCCTTACCTGCACCGGCATGCTTTATATGTGCCTCGGTCAGGAGGACTCGGCGGATCTGCGCAGGGTGATGCGCGCGTCGAGCGACGACGCCGTTCTCGACACCGCCATAGATGAAGCCATTGCGCGCAAGCCCAAGGGTCACGACTTCATCATCGACCGGGAGCACAAACAGCCCGCAGTCGAGCGCCATATGAGCGTCACCGGCGGCTAGGCGCCCTTCCCTCTTTCGGCCTGTTACTTCAACACGATTCGATGAGCGTAGGTCGCGCCGTCGGACACCGTGATCTGTTTGAAACCGATCATCTTGGCCAGATCGAAGAAGGTATAGGTATCAGCGACGCCCATATCGTTGAACATATTGGTCGAACGCGCGATCGACGTCATTTGCGCCAGCACGGCCCGCGCGCGGTACAACGTGCGCATCACGCCGTCATCCAGCGCCACGATGATCAGATCGTCGGCATTGTCGCCTTTCGCGAACATCGAGATATTCGGCGCATAGGCGCGGGAAAGCTGCTGCGAGGTGTAGCCGACGATAAAGGCCAGACGCGACTTCCGGGTCGCTCCGGGCTCGACCCTCGCAGCGGATTTATACACCTCGCTGCTGGTGATCCTGGGATAGTAATAGCCTTCATGGCTGTGCCTATCGGACGCCTGGGCCGCGAGCGGGCAAGCCACGAGCAACGCCAGACCGATACACAGAAACAAGGTTTTTTTGACGGCCGGCGAAAAATCGGCGTAACACATTTATCGTCCCGCTTTCGCGCGAAGTACGTGGCCTCACCCCTCTGACCCTTTATACTCCGCAAATCCTGCGATAAACGTTAATGCTCCGCTTCGACGATGCGACCCGGCCGGAAATCGAAAAAACCATGACATCCAAGGCGATAGCGATCATTTCAAGTGACGCCCCGGAGGCCACCCGGGCCTACGATGCGTTGCGCGCGAAATACAAGACCGTGCCGCCCGAAGAAGCCGACGTCATCATCGCGGTCGGCGGCGACGGCTTCATGCTGCAAACGCTGGTGGCGCATATGCATCACCACAAGCCGATCTACGGCATGAACCAGGGCACGGTCGGCTTCCTGATGAACGACTACAGCGAAGATGACCTCCTGGAACGCCTCGAACAGGCCGAGCTGACGACGCTGCATCCCCTGCGCATGATCGCGGTAAGAGCCGATGGCGAATCCGTCGAAGGGATCGCGATCAACGAAGTCTCGCTACTGCGCGAAACCCTGCAGATGGCGAAGATCCGCATCTCGATCGACGGCAAGGTGCGACTGCCCGAGTTGTTTTGCGATGGTGTCCTGGTGTCCACGCCGGCGGGGAGCACGGCCTATAATCTGTCGGCCCATGGCCCCATCGTGCCGCTGCATGCCGATCTTCTGGCCCTGACGCCGATCAGCGCGTTCCGCCCCCGGCGCTGGCGCGGCGCCTTGCTGGCGAGCGACGCCAAGGTGCGGTTCGATATTCTGGAGCACCACAAGCGCCCGGTCAGCGCGGCCGCAGGCGCCACCGAAGTACGGAACATCATTCAGGTCGATATCGAACAGGATAATTCGGTCGATCTGCTGTTGCTGTTCGATCCGAGCCACGATCTCGCGGAACGCGTCCTTATGGAGCAGTTCACGCCCTGATCTCGACGTTTCGGGCTATCAGGCCTTCGGAAAAGTGACCGTGAAGCGGCTGCCTTTGCCGGGCTCGCTTTCGAAGGTGAGATCGCCGCCCATCTCCCGCGCCAGCGCCCGTGAGATATGCAGGCCGAGGCCGGTGCCCTCCTCCTTGCGCGTGAAGACGTTCTCGTCGAGCCGGCGGAACTTTTCGAATACCGCGTCGCTCTTGCCCGGATCGATGCCGATCCCGGTGTCCCATATGGTGACCGCCACCATGTCGCTCCGCGACGTATCGACGCCGAGGCCCACCTTGCCGCCCTCGGGCGTGAATTTGACCGCGTTGCTGAGAAGATTCACGAAGATCTGCGTCGCCCGCATCTGATCCACCTTGATCAGAACCGGATCGGCGAGATGCACCGCGTCGGTATTCAGGTTTTTCTTGCGCGCCCGAACGATCACCAGATTGAGCGCGCGCGAGACGATGTCGCCGAGGTCGAGCACCTCAAAGGCAAGGCTGAGCTTGCCGCTGTCGATCACGGAAACGTCGAGGACATCGTTGATCAGCGCCAGAAGATGGCGGCCCGCCGTCATGATGTCCTCGGCATAGCCGACATAGCGCTCGTTCAGATCGCCGAACACTTTCATCGACATCGCCTCGGCGAAGCCGATCACGGCGTTGAGCGGCGTACGTAATTCGTGGCTCATCGCGGCCAGAAACTCGTTTTTGGCGTTGAGCGCGACCTGCGCCTGGTGGGACGCGACATCAAGCGCAATATTCTTGTTGGTGAGTTCTTCGAGCGTCTCTTCCAGCTCATGACGGGCGGCCTTCGCCTCCCGCTCGGCGCGATAACGCTGGGTCATGTCCATACCGGCGCCGCGATAACCCCGGAAGTGGCCCGAGCCATTGTCGAACACCGGGACGCCGCTCAGATGAAACTGGCGCACTTCGCCCTCGGCCGTCCGCATCTCGAACAGCCGGTCGCGGAAGGGCACATGCGCGGCCATCGCCTGCAGAGCGTCCTGTTCGTCCGTTCCATTGGTATCGTTCGTACCGAAATTGCCGATCGATGTCAGCGCCTTGCCAACCATCAGGGCCTTCGGCACGCCCAGAATGTCCGTCAGCCGATCCGACAGGGAGACGACGAGATTGTCCAGGTCGGTTTCCCAGAACCAATCCGATGCCGCGCGGGCGAAATCATGCAAACGATGCTCGGCCGTCAAGGCGGCCAGAACGTCGGCCCGCTCTGCGGTGATGTCGACATAGGTGCCCGCCACCGCGACCGTATGGCCTTCGACATCGCGGATCGGCACATGAGTTCGAGCGGAAATATCTCAGGTCGCCATCGATCACGAGCTTTTCGTCGAGCCGGATCTCGCGGTTGGACAACTGGACCAGCGCCAGAATACCCCGAATGGTCTCGGGAAGTTCCGTGCGGGATTCCGGCTTGTCGGGGTCGGCCGGCGGTGGAATGCGGGCGGCGTCATTGATGCCGGCAAGCGCGATATAAGCCTCATTGGCGTGCACCAGCTCACCGCCGACCGTCGCCACATAAAGCGGGATATCGGGATCCGTCTCGATGCTGGCGATCTGCTCGAGCAATGCCTGCTTGATCGGATCCGGATTGCTGTTAGCCGCGTCATCGCCGCCGAGCTGGCTTTCGATCACCGCCGGTGACGGCACCGACAGACCCGAAATGCGGACGGCGTCCTGTTTTAGGGGACGGACCGGATCATCGGAGCTACGCGTGGTCGAGCTTTTCGGCGATCTAGCCAATGTCATCAAGCGCCACTTGGTAATCGGCGTCGCGCTGCCAGAGCCTCAAGGCGACCACCGCGTTATTGCGTTCGATCGAGTCATATAGGCTCAGGATCTCGTTGAGAATAGCCGTCGCATGTCCCTGTCCGCCATCCCGCGCCTGTTGAAGCAACAGGAACATTGTCGTGAAGTCGGACCGGGTCACGCCGATTGCCTTGCATACGATCGCCAGGCTCTCGCCACCCTTATCCGAGAAGATCCGGCGCGCGATGGGAAGCGTCAAATTGGCGAGCACCGCCAGACCGGCGACGAAGACCTGCGTTCTCTGCTGGCGCAGGGCCTGAATCAGGAAACGGATGGTCAACTCACCCGCTTCCCACATCTTGTGAACGAGGCGGTAAGCCTTGGCCGACGCGCTTTCCATCGGCTCGTGTTCGGCGATCACGCGCTTGGTCGCGTCCTCGATCACCGAATCGATCTCGAGTTCGTCGACTTCGAAATCCAGCACGATCTTGCGGCGCAGCGCGGCCGACACCCACCAATACATCCGATAGGCGAGATCGACCGGAAGATCCGAGCGATTGACCAGCGGCTCCTGGAAACGATCCACCCGGCGCGATTCGGCGACCAGATATTCCATGGCGCGGCGCGACAGCTCGGCATCCGGATTCTTGAGCAGCGTTTCGATGACGTCCTGATCGCCATACTGGATCAGCTCGTCGCTGACGTCTTCCTCGATGCCTTCGCGCAGCGCGATTGACAGCCGATGCTCGTCGGTGCGGTGGCGGATGATTTCGATGAGATCCTCGTTCTGCAGAACGGTGCTTTTTTCGAGAATCGGCCGCGCGATCTCGATCATGTCGTTGGCAAGCAGCCGGATAACCTCGGGCGGCGTCGCATCGACCTCGGAAAGGCGCTCTGAAAGCTGGCGGCGGACGGCCGTCTCGATCGTCCCGATCAGCTTGACCAGGATGTCGCCCATGAGCGCCCGCTCATGGTCGTTGAGACGGTTCTCGTTGGAGATGAACATGTCATACATGTTGTCCAACAGAACCTTACGGCTTTCGGCCGATTTTTGGCGGGCAAGATCGACGAGCTCCGCCACTTGCGACCGAGACTGTTCCGCCATGTTTCCTTCAATCCGACCAGATAGTTGAGCCTCTTAAACACGAAGCTCACTGCAAAAAATACCCCGTGACATCCAACCCGGTGTCAGCACCTCATTAGTTAGCCTCGCCAGAGTTAATAAACCCATAAGCCGGATATGCCGGAGATAGATGCTCAATATTTATGCAGCGCCGAAAATTTGTGCTAATGTCGCGCATCTCGAAGCGAGTTGGGACCGGGCAGAGTAGCGTCCCGGGCCCGGTAGCCTTCGACAGGGGGAACGGCATATGACCGGGTGCGGTATCACGCCACCTTTGCTCCAAGGTCGGTGGTCAGGTGTTGTTTATCCGAACGGAAAAATAACAGCGACGCCGGTCCGCGGAGGAAAAGGCGTCCAACGATAATTGAGGGTCTACACGATGACGTCACGTCTCCGGTCCGCGCTTCTGTCTCTCCTCACGATGCTTGTCTTTCTCGGCCCCGCCCAGGCGATGGCGCAGGACAACACCGCGATCAACACCGGCAATACGGCCTGGATGCTGACCGCGACGACGCTGGTTCTGTTCATGACCCTGCCGGGCCTCGCGCTGTTTTACGGCGGTCTTGTCCGGCAGCGAAACGTGCTCTCCGTCCTGATGCATTGCTCTGCGGTCGCCTGTCTCGCCTCGGTTCTGTGGATGGTCGTCGGCTACAGCATCGCCTTCGGCAACGGCGGCGCGTTCAATGACTGGTTCGGCGGCTTCGGCCATACGCTGATGGCCGGCATTACGGCGGATTCGATGTGGGGCGACATTCCGGAAACCGTCTTTTTCATGTTCCAGATGACCTTCGCGATCATCACGCCGGCCCTCATCATCGGCGCTTATCCCGAACGCATCCGGTTCTCCGCTGTGATGTGGTTCAGCGGGTTGTGGCTGATCATCGTCTATGCGCCGGTCTGTCACTGGGTGTGGGGCGGCGGCTGGCTGCAGCAGATGGGCGTACGGGATTTCGCCGGCGGCCTCGTGGTGCATACGACCTGCGGCGTTTCGGCCCTGATCTGCGCCGTCATGCTCGGCGCGCGCGACGGTTTCCCGCATGACATCAAACCGCCGCACAATCCGGGGCTGACCATGATGGGGGCGGCGATGCTGTGGGTCGGCTGGTTCGGCTTCAACGCCGGCAGCGCGCTGGCGGCCGGATCGAGCGCCGGTATGGCGATGACGGTCACTCACCTCGCGGCGGCCTCGGCGGCGCTGACCTGGATGGGCATCGAATGGATCAAATTCGGCAAACCCAGCCTGATCGGTACCGTCACGGGCATGATCGCGGGCCTCGCCACGATTACGCCCGCTTCCGGGTTTGTCGGGCCGGCAAGCGCGATCCTTCTCGGCTTCCTGGCCGGGATCGTGTGTTTCTATATGGTCGGCCTGGTCAAGAGCCGGTTCCGCATCGACGACACGCTGGACGTCTTCGCGGTGCACGGCGTTGGCGGCATGATGGGATCCATCTTGTGCGGTGTGTTGTCGGCCGGCGGTCTCGGTATCCTGAGCGGCGTCGGTCTGGACAAGGGCGTCACCATCGGACACCAGCTCTGGGTGCAGATCCTCGGCGTCGCCGCGACGGGGGCATGGGCCGGTGTCTGGACGGCGATCCTGCTGATCGTTATCCGGGCGATGGTCGGCCTGCGCGTCTCGCCGGAGGACGAGCTCCAGGGCCTGGATCTCTCCAGCCACGGCGAGCGCGGCTACAATCTCTAATCCGCGTCGGAAAACGCAAAATCTGAGTTGCGTTGCGGACGGGCACAGTGCACACTATCGTTGTGACAAAAGCCCATAGCGAACCAACGCACAGGGGAATCAGATCATGAAATATATTGTCGCGATCATTAAACCGTTCAAACTGGATGACGTCCGGGAGGCTCTCAGTGCGGTCGGCGTCCAGGGTTTGACGGTTACCGAGGTCAGCGGCTTCGGCCGCCAGAAAGGCCATACCGAGATCTATCGGGGCGCCGAGTACAAGATCACCTTCGTTCCCAAGATCAGGATCGAGGTCGCGGTTCCCTCCAATATGGCGGACCGGGTGATGGAAGCAATCGAGACCGCGGGAAAAACCGGCGAGATCGGCGACGGTAAGATCTTCGTCATGGACCTCGATCAGACCGTGCGTATCCGCACGGGCGAAACCGGCGACGAGGCGCTTTGACGTTCCGAATTAGACTTGCCCGAACTAGTTGTGTCTGGGCAATCGCCACATTTCGGAACGAATTGATCCCGACATTGCCCTAAACCTACCCCATACCGGCCATATTGATTCGGTCTCCTTCTCCTGACGAGGCGCCAGGGAGAGAAGGAACCGAATTATGCTGTCCTTTCATCATCGAACGGCTCGTCTATTCGCGGTTGTTCTTGCGGCCGTCAACATCCTCGCCGCGGTCACGGTTCTCGCGGTCCACGCCCGCGCCGAAACTCCCAGCGGCATAAAATCGGCCACGACCCGAACAGCAGGCCAGGTCCGGCCAGCCGAGATTCGCGAGACGCAGGCGGGCGGTCGGGCGACGCTGCAATTCGCACAGCTGGCGGACGCGGCGAGTATTCCATCCCGCCCCCCGGCCCGGCAGATCCCCCTGTCCCAGACGGCGGCGCCCGCCGGCGAGATGTTCTTCACCGGTTTGCTGCTGACCTTCGTCGGCCTTCTTACCGGCCTCGCCTGGCTGCTCTGGCCGCGTTTCATGGAACGCGACCGGCGTAACGGACATCATCTGACGCCGGATTGGAGGGCCTGATCATGAAACGCACGTTGACGCGCTTCGATGTCGGCCTCGCGGCGGTTCTTCTTCTCGGTATCGGTGTCTGGCAGATCGGAGCGGCCGGCTTCATCGAGGCCAAGGCGTGGCTGGCCCAGCACCTGCTGGAACATGCCTGGCAGGAGACGATGGACGGCCAGCGCCATGTGAAGGCCTGGCCTTGGGCCGATGCCTGGCCGGTCGCCTCGATTGAGGTGCCGCGGCTTCATATCAAGCAGATCGTGTTGGCGGACGCGGGCGGCGAGCCACTGGCCTTTGGACCCGAGCAGGTAGCCGGATCAGTTCCACCGGGCGAACGCGGCACGACCGTGATCGCCGGCAATCGCGACACCCATTTCAAATGGCTCGCCGATGTTCAGCCGCACGACAAGATCGTCATCACCTCGCCCGACGGCAAACGTCACATCTATGAAGTGACCGGCGGCAAGGTGGTGCTGTCGCACGTTTCGGGCCTCCATGCGGATGAGGACCATCAGGACTTGGCTCTCGTCACCTGTTGGCCATTGAATGCCGTCCGGCCCGGTGACGAGGAACGCGACGTCGTCCTCGCCACCGCCGTCGATGATATCGGGATTTAGAACCCGGCGCCGTCAGGGAACCTTCTTCCAGGGACCGTTGGCGGTGGTCTTTACATATTCGCCGGACTTGGCGCCCTCGACCTGGGTCTTTCCGGCGACGGCCTCGACCTGATCGAGGCTCCAGCCGTTCGCCGTCGCTTTCTGACGGTAGATCTCGCGCCGCTTCAGATTGACGTCCTTGACCAGACGTTGGATCTCCGGCGAGGGGTTTGGCTGCACCGCCGCGATATAGCCGTTCGGCAGTTCGCCGACGAGGCCTTGGGACTTCGCGGTCTGGAACGTGATGGCATAGGCGCTGACCGATATCAGGCCGACGATCAGGGCCATGGCCAGAGCCGGGAAAACGCGTATGAGCTTAAACATGGCGTACGACCTCCATGACTCTAAAAGATATCCGGGTTCTTCTTGATCAGATCCTCGACTTCGCGTTCGATCTTGATCCGAACCTCCTGTTTGATGTTGACGTTTAGATTGATGACGATGGGCTTGTCGGGCGCCTGAACCTTGACGGTCGGCTGGCAGCCGCCGAGCGCTGCAAGCACAATCACGAGTGCCGGGATGATGGATCGCATGGCGTTTCATGTCCTTCCAGGATGCCGTGGCCTGTTCGGCCAGAGGTTATACCGGATCTTAGGGTTCATTGTCCTTCCTTAAGTCTTCGTTGCAACTCCCGCGTAACGTTCAGGCTGGCCATGCTGTTGCGCACGAGCTGGCCGAGCTCTCCCCGAACGTTGAGATTGAACTCGATCGGATAGCCGTCATAGAGCTGCGGATTAAAGCCGCTGATATGGAAGCCGAGTTGCAGATCGCCGGTCAGCGCGCCGTCGACGGTGATGGCCGCCGACTTGAAATGAAAATCCTTCAGCGCCTTAATCGCCAGGCCGGCGGACGAACCTCCGCTGTCGAACAGGTTCTGCGCCGCCTGTGACCGATAACGGATAACGCCGCCCCGCCCGTCGTCGGTCAGTCTGGCATCACGGATATACGGTACGCCATCCTCGATAACGATCGGCAAGGCGCCCCCGATGGTGGACGAGATATCCAGATCCTTGAGATCGAAGAGCTGCACCAGCTTGGCGAGATCGACGTCGTCCAGTTTGAGCGGCAGATCGTAGCGCGCCTCGCCCGGGTGAATGCGTATGTTGTCCGCATAAAGCCGGCCGCCGGACCATGGCCAGGTCATGTGGTCGATCACGTAGTCGCCCGACGGCAGAATGTGGAACTGCACCACGCCGTCCGTGATCGGCACGCCCGCATTGACCGCGCTGACCGTGATCTTCTGGTCCGGCGGCGTCGAGAGCGGAAACAGGCTGTTGAACTTGACCGACGTGTTCACGCCGCTGATGCTCGCGATGAAGGTCTCCAGGCTCAAATCGGAGACCTTCAGATCGCCGGACGATGTCAGCGCCCCATCCTTCCAGTCCGCCTTGCCCTCTAGACTCATGCCTCCGACGACGGATGTGAGCTGCCCCTTCAGGACCGGGAAAAGGCGCTGCGGCTGCAGCCCGTTCTTGGTGAACATGATCGGCTCGGACCGGAACGACGCCGATCCGCGATCCTTCTCCGGATCGTATGTCGCCGAGCCGGTCACCACGAAACTGCCGGACGGATCACTGACGCGGGCCGTCGCCTTGCCGGCCGCCGGATCCAGCGACCCCTGAACCGAAATATTCAACGGCGTGAACAGGGCGACCTGTCGCCGATCCACGAGCTGCCCCTTGAGGCTCTGAACAGCGGCCTTCCAGTGCTTCTTTGACTGAACCAGACTGACATCGAATCCGGCATTCTGAATACGCGCCAGATAGTCCGTGAAGTCGACCTTACCGCCGCTCATGGAAAGCTGCACGGCGAGGGCGGCATCGCTCGACGCCTTGTTTGCCTTGACCGACACCGGCGACAGCCCGAGCTCGAGATTGAGCGGATCGGCGTCCTTGCGGGCGACTTTAAGCGCGACATCGCCGGTCCGAAGCGCGCCGGCCAGCGCCAGCGACACGCCGTTCGCGGCCGAATATCGGATATCGGCCAGCGGCGCGTTCGCCCCGGCAGGACAAAGCGACAAGGTGTTCGCGGCCGCCGTCACCGGCCCCGCATAAAGGGAGTTCAGCGTCAGCCGCGCGCATTTATCGACGACGGCGTATTCGCCGTCCGCGCGCGCGCCGATCCTCGCTTCCAGATGGACCTTGCCGCCCTGGATCCGCGGCGTGGTCTTGCCGGCGCTATCGAGATCGAAGGATGTCGTCGTATCGCCCTCGATCCGCCCGAAGCCACCCGTGATCGTCGAGCCGACGGTCAGTTTGGAAATCGTCATGTCACCGAGGGCGACCGGCTTTCGTCCCTCGAGTTGAAGGGTGAGCGGCGCGGCCTGGACAAACGAGCCATCGGCGCCGCCTAAATTGACCGTTCCCTCCAGCGTGCCCGTGGCGTCGCCAAAACGCCGGGTATCGAGCGACAAGGCGGCCGCCACCTGCATAGCGCCCGGTTGAAAATTCGGCCCCAGAACGGCGAGCGGCTTGCGGGCCTTGGCGGACGACTCGGTGAGGTGCAAAGAACCCCGATTGGCGAGCGAAAAGGTCAGTCCTTCCTCCGAGCCGATGGTCAACTGACCGTCGGCGACCGCGATATCGAGACCGCCATCGGCCGTGGCGTCGATATCGGCGTCCGGCATATGCAACCGCCCGGATTTCAGCACAAGATCGCCCTGCAACCGAACCGACCCCGGAATAGCGTGATTTTGCAGATCGTTCGAGAGGGCGGCGAAATCCGAGACCACGCCCGAAACCTGCAATCGCGCGTCGCCCGAGGCTTCGGCGGCTTGACCGATAACGCCGTTCAGCCCGGCAAAGCCCGCCGCCCGCAAGCGCGCATCCAGGCCGACTTGGGCCGGTGCGCCGGTGTCATCTTCGTTGATCCTCAGGCTGGCCGTGCCCGACAATTTGGGATTGCCTGAATTGAGCGTCAGATCGACCCGCGTCGCGCCGGGCTTGTAGTTCGCCTCGCCGTCCAAGGTGTCGATCGAGATACCGCCGAGCCGGGAATTGAGCAGGGCGAACTGCGCATTGGCTTCGTCGAGGCCGTACAACGAACCACGCGCCGTGATCTCCGCCTGCCCGCTGGCAACCGTCATGGCGGGGGTCATGAAGGTGACGGACGCCACCTGGGCCGACCCGTCGAAGGCGCCGGCACCATTCATCCGGCCTGTCACCGTACCGTCGGCTTCGCCGGCGGCGCCGGTCAGCTTGAACATACCATCGGTCGTGAAGCCGCTTTCCCGGGCGCTTTCGATCTTGCCCGAAAAGGCGAGTTCGTAGTCGCCGGCCGGCGACACGATGTTCAGGCTGGATTTTTCAATTTGAACCTTGTCCACCGGCAGAACGATATCGCCGCCCGAGCCGTGAAAGCCTTCGAGAAACGGGAACATCGGTTCGCCGGAGCGCAGCGAGGCGGCAACGAAGATATCGCCGATGCGCACCTCGTCCAGATGACCGCTCAGCAGACGCAGCGGCGAGTAATCGAGCGTGATGTCCTTCGCGCCGAGCGCCCGCCCCGGCCCGAAGGTGAGCGAGGCTATGTGAAGGCTTGTCGGCCCCAGACGATCGATATCCAGCTTTACGTCCTTGAATCCCATCGCTTCCGCCTTCTGGATCACCATATCGGTGACCATCGGCTTGAAAACGGCGAAGGTGATCACGACGATGGCGACCAGAACCGCAGCCGCCGCAAGCATCGCGATGCGCCAGTGCTTCATATCCACCCGCGCCGCCGTGCCGGCGCCATCCGGCACATGCGCTCCTTGTTAGCGTATTGGCCCTGACTGGATCTTGAATTCACTGTTCACCGGGGATTTAGGAAAAAGTCCAACCCATCCAAGCCGGTATACTTGCACATGGGATTGTGGCCACGCCATGGCCTGTGTGCGGGTTTTGGCCACCGCCGTGACCGTAAAAGCGAACGGGCCGGCGTTTCTTGCGCCGGCCCGCCCAGGTGTCAATCCCGATCGGAAAGGTCCGATCAGTCGTTCGGAATCTTGGTCTTCACGCGAATCGTCTTGCCGTTGTCGCCGGGATAACGCGAGAACAGCGCCTGGACCATATAGGGCATCACCTCGTTCAGGTGATTGTTCGTGCCCCGGCTTTCCACGTTCGCCTCGAAAACCTGTTGGTTGTTGGCGGTATTGACGATCGCGACATGCAGCGTGCGCCGGTAGACGACATAGCTGTCGATGTCGTTCCCGCCATACGGCCCGTAGAACGGATCATAGAACGGGTCGTAGTAGCCCCAGCCCCAATAGGGATAAGGGCCCCAACCCCAGGGCCGTCCGTAATAACCGCCGATATAGCCGGGCGATGAGCGGACCATGACCTTGCCGGTATCGACCGAATAGTCGACCTGAGCGATATAGTCCGGCTTGGCTCCGCTCGGGGTCGGCTTGAAGCCGTGAGCGCCCAGGGCGCTGCCGACCATATTCGCGTATGTCTTGAATTCCAGGGTGCCCGCCTTTTTCGGGTCCTTGGCAACCACTTGGACGGTCGAGCCCGGCGGCACATTGGCATGGCCGAATGTCGTGACATCCGAGACGACGGTTGTCGTGCAGCCCGCCAGGAACATGGCGAACAGGCCGGCACCGACCAATTTCAGCATCGTCTTCATTGTTTAGATCCTCCTTCTCCGGGGAATCCGTGCGTTACTAGTCGGTTGGATGCTATCAAGTGGCAACTGAACCGAACATGAACACCGGGATTGGCAAAATTCGCCCGGTCTTGATCGCCTGCCGCCCTCGGCCAAGATATAAGTATTGCCAACGGAAATAGGAGGCATTGATGGAAAACAAAACTGCAAAGCCTGATGAAGAATTGCGCACCACTCTAACCTCCGAACAATACCGCGTCACGCAGCAAAAAGGCACGGAACCGCCCTTTACCGGCGAATATTGGAACAGCAAGGACCCCGGCATGTACCGTTGCGTGGTATGCGACGAGCCGTTGTTCGATTCCGAGACAAAGTTCGACTCCGGCACCGGCTGGCCGAGCTTCTACAAGCCGGTGGCCGACGAAAACGTCGCCGAACACCGCGATACCGCCCTCGGCATGATCCGCACCGAGGTGACCTGCAAGAATTGCGGCGCCCATCTGGGCCACCTTTTCCCCGACGGCCCTAACCCTACGGGCTTGCGCTACTGCATCAATTCGGCCTCGCTGAAGCTCGATAAATCCAAGAAATAGCCGCCGTCCCGTGCTGAAACTCTGGGGAAGGGCGACGTCCCAAAACGTCCAGAAAGCGATGTGGGTGATCGGGGAACTGGGCCTCGAGCACGAGCGGATCGACATCGGTGGCCGCTTCGGTGGCCTCGACACAGCCGAATTCGAGGCCATGAACCCCAATCGGCGCATACCCGTTCTGGAGCACGACGGTGCGGTGATCTGGGAATCCCATACGGTCGTGCGCTATCTCGCTGCGACATTCGGCCGCGGCTCGCTCTGGGCCGAAGCCCCCGCCGAACGCTCCCTCGCCGATCGCTGGATGGACTGGACCGCGACAACGCTTCAGCCCGCCTTCATGGACATCTTCTGGGGCTATTACCGCACGCCGGAACCCCAACGCGACTGGACGATCATCCGCCGGGGTATAGACGGCTGCGCCAGGCTCTACGGCCTGCTCGACCGCCACCTCGCCGACCGGCCCTATGTCGCCGGCGAGCACCTTACCATGGGCGACATCCCGATCGGCGCATCGCTCTACCGCTATTTCGAGCTCGATCTCGAACGGCCATCTCTGCCGAATGTCGAGGCTTACTACGCCCGCCTCCAGGACCGCCCGGCCTATCGTCAGCACGTCATGGTTCCTTTCGACGAGTTGAAGGCGCAGACGGATTTCTGACAGGACGACAAGGGTGCGTCCATCGGCCATTCGCCATCTTCCCCCCTGCGCCAAAAATGATATTGTGCGCACGATCTTAGGTAGGAGATGGGTTGAGCCGTGGCTGAGAACGTAACGCGCGAGTCGAATTTTCCCGAGTGGTACCAGAATGTGATCCGGGACGCGGATCTGGCGGAAACCTCGCCGGTGCGCGGCTGCATGGTGATCAAGCCCTGGGGCTACGGCATCTGGGAGCTGCTGCAACAGGCGCTCGACAGGCGGATCAAGGACACCGGCCACGAGAACTGCTATTTCCCGCTGTTCATCCCATTGAGCTTCATCGCCAAGGAGGCCGAGCATGTCGAGGGCTTCGCCAAGGAGATGGCGGTCGTCACCCATCACCGGCTGAAGACGATCGACGGCAAGCTTCAGCCCGATCCCGACGCCGAACTCCAGGAACCGCTGATCGTGCGGCCGACCTCCGAGACGATCATCGGCGACGCCTTCCACCGCTGGATCAAGAGCTACCGCGACCTGCCGCTGCTGACCAACCAATGGGCCAATGTGGTGCGCTGGGAGATGCGGACACGCCTGTTCCTGCGTACGGCGGAATTTCTCTGGCAGGAGGGCCATACCGCTCATGCCACCGCGGACGAGGCGCGCGAGGAGACGATGCGCATGCTGGAGGTCTATCGCGATTTTGCCGAGCACACCCTCGCCATGCCCGTGATCGCGGGCGAAAAGCCGGAGAACGAACGCTTTCCCGGCGCGGTCAGCACGTATTCGATCGAGGCGATGATGCAGGACGGCAAGGCGCTTCAGGCCGGCACATCGCACTATCTCGGCACACATTTCGCCGAGGCCCAGAACATCCGCTTCCAAAACGAAGACGGCGAAATGGCGCTCTGCCATACCACCAGCTGGGGCGTGTCCACACGGCTGATCGGCGGCGTTATCATGACGCATGGCGACGACGACGGGCTACGCCTGCCGCCGACCCTCGCCCCGCGCCAGGTCGTGATCGTGCCGATTCTGCGCGACAAGCCGGAAGACTCCGACGTGCTCGCCTATTGCGATGCGCTCGTCACGGAGCTGAACGGCGCGCAGGCGCTCGGCGCGCCGGTCCGCGCGATCGTAGACAAGAAGCCGCTGCGCTCCGCCGACAAGCGGTGGAACTGGGTCCGGCGCGGCGCACCCGTGATCGCGGAGATCGGTCCGCGCGACGTCACCAACGGGCAAGTCACCTATATGCGCCGGGACGCCCTGAAGGACGGCCCGAAGCTCAAAAGCACGGGCATCCCGCGCGCGGATTTCATCGCCAATATCGGCACGTTGCTGAGCGAGATTCAGGACACATTGTATCGCGAGGCAAAAGAGCGCCTCGAAGCGAATATCATCGGCGGCTACACGAACTTCGAGCAGATCGCCGAATATTTCGGCCCGTCGAGCGAAAGCGAGGAGGATGAGGCGGGCGCGGCCTTCAAGGGCTGGGTTCGCGTGCCATGGTCAAGGCCGACCGGCGCGGACCTCGATGCCGTGGGCGAACGGCTTAAGGCGCTCAAGCTCACCATCCGCAACGCGCCACTTGATCAGCCCGCGAGCTTCGGCACGTGCATCTTCACCGGCAAGCCCGGCATCGAGGAAATCCTGATCGGCCGCGCCTACTAGATTACAGGCCCGCCACGACAGCGATTGCCGGTTTACCGGTCGAATTTCGTTGAGAGAACGATCGACGAGGTGTCGGCGGTGATGCCGGGAATCCGGCGGATCTGCTCGAACGCTCCGTCGAGCTCTTCCGGCGTGTCGGTGCGCACGGTGGCCACCAGATCATACATGCCGCTCACGGCGCGAAGCCGGCTGACCGGGCGGATCGCCTCCATCGCCTTGACGACGCGGTCGGCGTGTTGGGGATCGACTTCCAGCATGACATAGGCGGTGAGCCGCCGGTTGCGGAAGGATGTACCGGTGCGCACCGTGTAGCCGGTGATGACGCCGGTGGTCTCCAGCTTGTCGATCCGGTCCTGCACCGTCGAACGGGAAAGCCCGAGCTTGCGCGCGAGCGAGGACACCGGCTCCCGGGCATTGCGTTCCAAGAGATTGATTAAAGCGTGATCGCGTTCGTCCATGTCTCATCCCCGGGCAATTCATGCCGCCCGTGGCCCGAGACTAGTGCGAAGTTATTACCAACGGATTTATCGAAAAATGTAATTGAGTCGAAGGGGTTAGCCGGGATAGCAGCCGGCGACCCGCGCCCGACCCTTCACGAGAGCCAGAACAGTGTCGATCACGGGGGTTTCGATATTCGCGAGTCGGCCGAGTTCCTGAACCGAGGTCACCAGCGCGTCGATCTCCATCAGCCGGCCGCTTTCGAGGTCCTGCAGCATGGACGTCTTGTGCTCGCCCGCCTCGCGCGCGCCGGCGATCCGCTTGTCGACGTCAATCGCGAAACGCACGCCGAGCGCTTCGGCCACCTCCCGCGCTTCGACCATCATCGTGCGGACAATTCCGTGAATTTCGGGATCGTCGATCATGCCGGCGAGCGTCATCGCGGTCAGCGCGCTCACCGGATTGAAGCTGACATTGCCCCAGAGTTTGACCCAGATCTCGTCACGAATATTGCCGCGCACCGGCGCGCGGAGCCCGCCCGCGATCAGGAGTTTGGACAAGGCTTCGGCGCGGTCGGATCGGCTTCCATCCGGTTCGCCCAGCGCGAAGCGATTGCCGTATTCGTGCCGGACGACGCCGGGTTCGACGATCTCGGCGGCGTCATAGACGACCGAGCCGATCACCCGCTCCGGGCCTATATGCCGCCACTGCTTGCCCTCGGGATCGACGGACGTGAGCTGACGCCCCTCAAGAGCGCCGCCATGCTTGTAGAAATACCACCAGGGGACGCCGTTTTGCGCGGTCACCACCGCCGTATCGGGCCCGAGCATCGGCGCAAGCCCCTCGGCAACCATCGCCGCCGCCGGGGCTTTCAGGGCCAGGACCACATAGTCCTGCCGGCCGGCTTCGGCCGGGGTTTCGACGGCGTGGACCCGGACATTCTTCTCGCCGCTCGCGGAGAGAACCGTGATGCCGCGCGCCTGAATCGCGGCAAGCGTGGCGCCACGCGCAATGCAGGTGAGATCCGCCCCGCTCTCCGCGAGACGGGAAGCGAGCAGCCCGCCTATAGCGCCGGTGCCGTAAATGCAGATCTTCACGACGTGATCCCGAGCTTCTCGGCAAGGCCGATCCGGGTAAGCTTGCCGGTCGCACCTTTGGGAATCTCGTCGAGAAACACGATCTTGCGCGGAACCTTGAAATCCGCCAGACGCGCCGCGACGAAATCGCGAATACCGCGTTCATCCGGCTCGGCCCCATCCACCAGCACGACGGCCGCGCCGACCTCCTCGCCCAGCTTTTCGTGCGGGATCGCGAAGGTGACGGCCTGAGCGACGGACGGATGATCGAGCAGAACTTCGTCCACCTCGCGCGGCGAGATCTTCTCGCCGCCCCGGTTTATGATCTCCTTCAGCCGCCCCGTGATGCGGACATAGCCGTCTTCGTCCATCACGCCCTGATCGCCGGTCCGGAACCAGCCACTCGTAAAGGCCTTGGCGTTAGCTTCGGGATTGTTCTCATAGGCCGCCATCACATTCGGGCCTTTGATGACGATCTCGCCGGTCTCGTTCGCGCCGAGCCTGTCGCCGGCCTCGTCCATGATAGCAACCTCGGGGCCCGCCGCCGGGCCGACACTGCCCGGCTTGCGCTCCTTCGGCGGCAGAGGATTGGACGCCATCTGATGAGAGGCCTCGGTCATGCCGTAGGATTCGATGACCGGACAGCCGAAAAGATCCTCGAGAGAACCGAGCACCTGCGGCGGCAGGGAAGCGGAAGACGACCGGATGAAGCGCAAGCCTGCTGCTCTCGCAGCCTCGGGATCACGGCCCAGACGCGCCAGGATCGCCTGATGCATGGTCGGCACGGCCGTGTACCAGGTCGGGCGCGCGTCCGTGAGCCAGGAAGAGAATTTCAAAGCGTTGAAGCCCGGCGTGGCGAAGACCGACGCGCCCGCCGCCATGCTCGAAAGCACCGCCGCCATCAGTCCGTGAATATGAAACAGGGGCATGATGTTGAGACAGCGGTCGGCGGGCGTCAGCGCCAGCGTTGTGGCGATATTCTGCGCCGAAGCGCAGATATTGGTCTGGCTCAGGGGCACGATCTTCGGCCGCGACGTCGTCCCCGACGTATGCAGCACCAGCGCGGTATCTCCGGGCTCCGCCCAGCCGTCGCCGGCGCGCTTGCCGGTCTTGCCAAGCTCCAGCCGAAAAGCCCCGGCGGGTGCGCCCGGATCCACGTGCAGGCGATGGACCGGCACGCCAAGCCCTTCGGCAACGGCAATCGCCGGAGAGTCGCTCTCCGCCTCGACGACCAGCGCATCCGCGTTCAGGTCTTCGAGATAGAATTCGAATTCTTGGGCGCGGTAGTTCGGGTTGAGTGGCGCGGTCGTCGCGGAGGCTGCGATGGCGAGGAACGCCGTGGCCATTTCCGGGCCGTTGGGCAGCACGATGGCGACGCGGCCATTGCGGCCGATCCCGGCATCCCGCAGCCGGAGTTGAACACCGCCCGCCAGCATGCGCAACTCGCCGTGACTAAGGGATGGACGATCGGGCGCGGCAAAAGCGACATCGTCGAGCGCACCCGCCTCAAGGATGTCATGGACTGTGTGTACTTTCATGTCGTACGGATAACACAAACGCCGAGTGATGACATTTTGTTCAAATGGGTTGGGCTGAATTCCCGATCTTCCACTACTAAATCACTCTATAGACATTGTACCCGCCACGTTGGGCGGATATATCAGGTGTTAACGTCATAAACGCTTACAAAGCACCAAAGGAGACAAGTCGATGGGTCAGTTCGGACGGGATCTCAGACGGGTTGAAGACGATGTCCTGCTTAGGGGGAAAGGCACCTATACGGACGATCTGAAATTTCCGGATGCTTTGTATGCCTATATCGTGCGCTCGCCCGTCGCCTCGGCGACGATCAACAGCCTGGACATTTCGGCGGCGAAATCGGCCGACGGCGTTGTCGAGGTTTTGACCGGCAAGGACGCCGAAGCCGACGGTCTCGGCCGCCTCATCGCGCAGATGGGCACTGTGAACGACGCTGACGGCAATCCGATCGAGGACGCCTCGATGCCGATTCTGGCACTCGACGAGGTCCGCTTTATCGGCCAGCCGGTCGCCGCGGTCATTGCCGGAACGCTCGCTCAGGCGAAAGACGCAGCCGAACTCGTCGAGGTCGATTACGACATTCGCCCGGCGGTCACGAATTCCCGGGAAGCGACCGCCGACGGCGCCCCGCAGCTTTGTGAGGGCATCGAGCACAATGTCGCAGAGACGTTCGAGGGCGGCGACGCCAAGGCGGTCGAAGAAGCCTTCGCCAAGGCCACACATGTGACCAAGCTGAAGCTCGTGAACAACCGCGTCGTCGTGAATTCCATGGAGCCGCGGGCGGTGATCGCCGATTACATCGCCGATAGCGGCAGGTCCTTCATTCATACCCAGACGCAAGGCGGCCACTTCGTCCTCAACGACGTCGCCGACAATATCTTCAAGATCGACAAGAAGCTCGTCCGCATCCTGACGCCGAGCGTCGGCGGCGGGTTCGGCATGAAAAATGTCTGCTATCCCGAACAGGCCGTGGCCATCTGGGCGTCGCGGCGGCTGAAGAAGCCGGTGCGCTGGACGTCGGATCGCAGCGAAGCCTTCCTGTCGGACGCGCAGGGCCGCGATCAGATCTCCGAAACGGAGCTTGCGCTCGACAAGGATGGACGCTTTCTCGCTCTGCGCTCGAAGATCTACGGCAATCTCGGCGGCTATTCATTCGCGGTCGGCGGCTATATCGCGCACGGCACCGTGCCGATGCTGTCGGGCTGCTACAAGATTCCGGCGATCTACGCCAAGGTCTACAATGTGCTGACCAATACGGTCCCCACCAGCGCCTATCGCGGCGCTGGTCGGCCCGAGGCCGCCTATATCGTCGAGCGGATCGTCGATCAGGCGGCGCGTGAGATGGGTCTCGATCCGGCCGACATCCGCCGGCGCAACTTCATCCAGCCCGAGGACATGCCCTATCAGACGCCGGTCGGGCCGACCTACGATGTCGGCGACTTCCCGGCCGTGCTCGAAGCCGGCCTGAAAAAGGCGGATCGCGATGGTTTCGAAACCCGCCGCCAACAATCAGAAGCCAATGGCAAGCTGCGCGGCATCGGCATCGGCTATTACATCGAACAGTCGGGCGGCGGCTTCTTCGAAACCGTGAATCTCAAGTTCCCGGGCGACGGGACGGTCGTCGCCTATATGGGCACCCAGGACAACGGCCAGGGTCACCAGATCGCCTATAAGCAGGTACTGGCGGACCAATTCGAGATCGATCTCGACCAGGTCGTCATCAAGCAGGGCGACACCGACACATCGGGCTTCGGCATGACCGGCGGTTCACGCTCCCTGCCGGTCGGTGGCGGCGTGCTGGTCGGCGTGGCCGGAAAGGTTAAGGACAAGGGCAAGCAGATCGCCGCCAGGCTCCTCGAAGCGGCGGTCGCCGATATCGAGTTCTCGGGCGGCGCATTCAATATCGCGGGCACCGACCGAAGCGTCGGGCTGTTCGACGTCGCGGAAGCCGCCCGGGATCCGAAGAACCTGCCCGAAGGCATGGAACCGGGTCTCGACGATTCGGACATCTTCGCTGATGCCGGCATGACGTTCCCGAATGGCTGCCACGTCGCCGAAATCGAGATCGATCCGGAAACGGGCGACGTCTCGGTGGTGAAATACACCGCGGTCGACGATTTCGGGAATATCGTCAATCCGCTGCTCGTCGACGGCCAGAACCATGGCGGCATCACGCAGGGCATCGGTCAGGCGCTGTTCGAGCACACGGTCTATGGCGAGGACGGCCAGCTTCAGACCGGCTCCTTCATGGACTACACCATGCCACGCGCCGACGGGGTGCCGTCCTTCAGCCTGTCCTTCCTGAACACGCCGGCGACGGGCAATCCCCTCGGGCTGAAAGGTGTGGCCGAAGCCGGCACGATCGCCGCGCCGCCGGCCGTCATGAACGCCATCGTCGACGCGCTGCACCGCCGGAAGGAACAGGTGCAGATCGACATGCCGGCGACCCCGCTCGCCGTGTGGCAGGCGCTGAACGCCTGACTGGATGGCGGCGACAGATTTATCGGGCGTCATCCAGCGTGATGGCGCCCGATTTGTCGAATGAGACGCTGTCACGCGGAAAGTTGCTCAGGAAGGCGTCGCCAGCGATACGGTAGTCGAGCCCCCGCGCATCCGGCAGCGCGAGAATCTGCCGGATGATCTTGGTAATATCCGTACGCCCGACTGTCTTGATCCTGGCTTCGCTCAGCCGGTCCAGCCTTACGCGCTCGCCGCTGTAGCCGGTCGCGAACGTCTTTCCGTTGAGATAGAGGACGTAGCGAAGCCCTTCGATGTCGACGCCGAAATTGTTCGGGTTGCCGACGGCGAGATCGAGCTCGAAACGTTGATCCAGCAGATTGTCGGTCGGCAGCAATTTCAGCCCCACGACCCGGATATCGGGCGGCATGGCGTCGCCGTATTTCGTGGCGCAGCCCGTCAGGCCGAGCGGCGGGATCAGACTCAACGCCAGAAGGACACTTCTGAAAAAACGTGCATGCATGGCGGCTCAATCCCCAAAGCCGGCAGCTATAATCGCCGCCCGGCGAAAATTGCACACCGACAACACGGCTGATTTGTGGCAGGCCCTCCCATCGGCGCAAGACGGCGTCGGTCACATCCGCGAATATAGCCTATGGCGTATCGCGGCCTGTCTTGTATCTTGCCGGGTCAGTACTGTTCCGAGGATTTATGAATGGCGACGACGGACACATCGACGACAGTCAAGACCGCTCTCGTGACCGGCGCCGGGCGGCGCATCGGGCGCGCCATCGCAACGAGTCTCGCTGCGAAAGGCTGGCGCGTCGCGGTCCATTACTGCGACTCCGCCGAGGATGCCGAGAGCGCTGTGAGCGAAATCGAGTCGGCCGGCGGCGAGGCGATCGCCCTCAAGGCCGACCTGCATGACCGTGACGCCGTGATGAAACTCGCCGAACAGGCGGCGGCGTTCGGCACGGTCTCGTGTCTCGTCAACAACGCGTCCGTGTTCGAGAATGACGACATCGAGTCGGTGACTCCGGAATCCTGGGACCGCCATCTCGGCGTCAATCTGATGGCGCCCCTGCTTCTCACGCAGGCTGTCGCGAAATCGCTGCCGGAAGGCGAAAATGGCAATATTATCAATATCGTGGACCAGAGGGTCTGGCGCCTGACACCGAATTTCCTGTCCTACACCGTCAGCAAATCGGGTCTGTGGACGCTGACCCAGACTCTCGCTCAGGCGCTTGCGCCGCGCATTCGGGTCAACGCGATCGGGCCCGGCCCGGTCCTGCCGAGCCCGCGTCAGACCGATGCGCAATTCGCCGCGCAGGTGCGCACGCTGCCGCTGCAGCGCGGCCCTCTTGTAGAAGAGATTTGTCAGACGATCGCGTTTATCCTAGAAACACCATCCATGACCGGTCAGATGATCGCTCTGGACGGCGGCCAGCATATCGCCTGGCAAACGCCTGACGTTGCGGGCCGAACGGAGTGAAGGAGTGCGCCGCCGTGAGCTACAATGAAAAAGTACGGCCTTTGAAATCAGTCGAGGCCCCGAAGCCGCCCCGACGCGTCTTCGTGCGTGATCTCGTGCTCGATGCCGAGATCGGCGTCCACGCTCATGAAAAGAACCGTCGCCAGCGCGTTCGCCTCAACGTGGATGTCCGCGCGATAGAAGATACGACGCCGGTGAACGACCAGCTGCAAAACGTCGTCTGTTACGAGAATATCGTCGACGGCATCAAGACGATCCTGGAAAACGGACATATCAATCTCGTCGAATCGCTCGCCGAAGCGATCGCCGCCTTCATCCTCGACGACCCGCGCGTGCTGAAAGTTAATGTCTCCGTCGAGAAGCTCGACGCCATTCCCGAGGCCGCCAGCGTGGGGGTCGAAATCGAGAGGAATCGGGATTCCTGAGCGCGTCTCTCCCTCTAAGGCATTGACTGAAAACGCTGCCTGGGTCCCTCTCCACAGGGGCCGGACGGCAACCGCTGCTGTGTGATTTGTTCACATCGGTACTAATTTCGTCACAATTCGCCCCGAATACGAAAATGCTAGCATATCGGCTATCTTTTTCGCGCGTTAACCTTCTTGTTCCCTTTTAAAATCAATGGCTTAAAAAGTTGCCTAAATTTTGCGCAACTATGTCGAAAGTCAAGGAACCCGCCAAGAGCACGGGTCGCGATGACAACTTGCCAACAGACTTATCCACAGCAATCGTGGATATCCGAAATAATCCTTTGACGCCTGTCCTTTAGGCTGGATTTTTGATGAGCACGACCGGCTTCGCGCTTGTCGCCGGATAGCTTTAAGACCTAAATACAAGCCATGACGAACCGTCGTTCGAAGTCCCGCGGCAGCACCGAGGATCCCCTCGCCGCCGCTCACACCATCGTCGAAGAGCCGCACGAGGTGGAAGGGCCGACGCCGCAAGGGCCCGGCTCGTTTTCCGATGGCCGCGCGATCATCCGCAAGCACCTCAAGACGATGCCGAAGACGCCCGGCGTTTATCGGATGATCGACCGTCACGGCGACGTGCTTTATGTCGGCAAGGCGAAGAACCTCAAAAATCGGGTGTCGAACTACGCCAATGCCAGCAATCTGACGAACCGGATTGCGCGCATGGTGTCGCGCGCCCGGGACATGGTCGTCGTCACGACGCACACGGAAGCCGAGGCGCTTCTGCTCGAGGCGAATCTGATCAAGCGCTACCGGCCGCCCTACAACGTCATCATGCGGGACGACAAGTCGTTCCCCTACATCCTCATCAAACGCGAGCATGAGTGGGCGCAGATCACCAAGCATCGCGGCGCGCGGTCCGTCCAGGGCGACTATTTCGGTCCGTTCGCCTCCGCCCGCGCCGTGAACCGGACACTCAATACGTTGCAGAAGGCGTTCCTGCTCCGCTCCTGTTCGGACAGCGTCTTCGAATCCCGCACCCGGCCCTGCCTGCTGTTCCAGATCAAGCGGTGCTCCGCGCCCTGCGTTGGCCGGATCTCCCATGAGGACTACGCCAAGCTGGTGTCGGACTCGACCGATTTTCTCAAAGGCAAGAGCCGGTCGATCCAGCAATCACTTTCGGAGCGCATGCAGCAGGCGAGCGACGATCTCGATTTCGAAACCGCCGCGGTCTATCGCGACCGTATCCGCGCACTGACACAGATCCAGGCGCACCAAGGCATCAATGTCTCGACGGTGGACGAAGCGGATGTCATCGCGGCCCATCAGGAAGCCGGCCAGACCTGTATCCAGGTCTTCTTCTTCCGTGCCGGGCAGAACTGGGGCAATCGACCCTACTTCCCGCGTCACGACAAGGATGAAACGCTTCCAGCAATCATGTCCGCCTTCATCAGCCAGTTCTACGACAACAAACCGTCCCCGACACTGGTGCTGGTCGGCTCCGGGATCGACGACAAGGACCTGCTGGAAGAAGCGCTCACGGTTCAGGCGGGCAAGCGCGTGCAGATCGTCAGGCCACAGCGCGGAGAGAAACGCCAGCTCGTCGAGCACGCCGAACGCAACGCCCGCGAGGCGCTCGGCCGCCGGCTCGCGGAGAACGCCTCGGAACGTAAGCTGCTGGATGCGGTGGCGGAGGTGTTCGATATGGAAGCCGCGCCGACGCGCATAGAGGTATACGACAACAGCCATATCTCGGGCGAGAAGGCCGTCGGCGGTATGATCGTCGCGGGTCCCGAAGGACTGATGTCGAACGCCTATCGCAAATTCAACATCAAGTCGGCGGACCTCGCGGCGGGAGACGATTACGGCATGATTCGCGAGGTGCTGACGCGGCGGTTCGGCCGGCTGCTCAAGGAGGACCCTGAACGGGCCCGCGGCCAATGGCCGGATCTCGTATTGATCGACGGTGGCGCGGGACAACTCTCCGCCGCGCTCGATGTCTTCGCGGATCTCGGGATCGAAGACATGACCATCGCCGGCATCGCCAAGGGGCCCGACCGCAATGCCGGCCGCGAGAATTTCTTCATGCCGGGCCGTCAGCCCTTCATGCTGGAGCCGAACAGCCCGGTCCTCTACTACCTGCAGCGGCTGCGCGACGAGGCTCACCGATTCGCCATCGGCACTCACCGCGCGCGGCGCTCGACCGATATCCGCAAATCGCCGCTCGACGAAATTCCAGGCGTCGGCGCGCGGCGCAAACGCGCCCTGCTCAATCACTTCGGGTCGGCCCGCGCGGTCACCGAAGCGGGCCTCGCCGACCTGGAAGCGGTGGAGGGCGTCAGCAAGACGCTGGCAAAGACGATCTACGGCTATTTTCACGACGGCGCCTAGCCGGCGCCCAAAAACGCTGGTTGTCACGACATCGTCACGCCACAATCGCAAGACATCTCTTTCGAATACCGGACCAACCGTCATATAGTGCCGGGCACGACGATTCCGCTGGCTGCGCTGCAAGACCGCCTATGAATTTGCCCAACCTCCTGACGTTCCTCCGCATACTGCTGATTCCGGCGGTCGTGGGGTCGTTTTTCGTCAACGGCAAGCTGGGCATGAACCTCGCTTTCGGCTTCTTCGTGCTGGCGGGCATCACGGACTTCTTCGACGGCTATCTCGCCCGCGCCATGGGTCAGCAATCGAAACTCGGCACTTTTCTCGACCCCGTGGCCGATAAACTGCTCGTCGCCTCGGCGCTAATGATGCTGGTCGCCAGCGGCCGGATCTTCGGACTGAACGTTCTGCCGGCGATTGTGATCCTGTGCCGCGAGATTCTGGTGTCGGGACTCAGGGAATTCCTCGCCGGCCTGAAGGTCAGCGTGCCCGTGAGCCGTCTCGCCAAATGGAAAACGACGGTGCAACTGATTGCGCTCGCCGCGCTTCTGTGGGGTGACGCCGCGCCGATCTGGCTTCATGCGGTTTCGATCGGCATGTGGGGCTTGTGGATCGCGGCCATTCTGACGCTTTATACCGGCTATGATTATCTCCGGTCGGGCTTGCGTCACATGACGACAGCCTAAATATACAAGCGATGACAATTCTGTATTTCGCCTGGCTGCGCGAGCGCACCAAGACAGCCGAGGAAACGATCGACCTGCCCGATGGCGTCACCGACGTTGCCGGACTCATCGACTGGCTGAAATCGCGCGGGCCGAATTATGAGGAAGCCTTCAAGGAAATGACGGCCGTGCGCGTGGCGGTCAATCAGGAACATATGCCCCTTACCGCGACCATCAAGGACGGCGACGAGGTGGCGTTCTTCCCACCTGTGACGGGCGGCTGACCATGATCCGCATCCAGCGCGAGAATTTCGACGCCGGCGCCGAGTTGAAGGCGATGACCGAAGGCCGAACGGATATCGGCGCGGTGGTCTCCTTCGTCGGGCTGGTGCGCGATCTCGCGGGCGACGCCAATATCTCGTCCATGACGCTGGAGCATTATCCCGGCATGGCCGAGCGGCAGGCGCAGGAAATCGAGGACGAAGCCCGTCGCCGCTGGCCGGTCCAGGACTGTCTGATCGTCCATCGCTACGGCACCCTCAATCCCGGCGATCAGATCGTGCTCGTTCTCGTCGCCTCCGCCCATCGCAGCGCGGCCTTCGAGGCGGCCGAGTTTCTGATCGACTGGCTCAAGACCAAAGCCCCGTTCTGGAAACGCGAAGCAACGAACGAGGGCGATCTATGGGTGGCCGCCAAGGAAGACGACGACAAGGCCGCCGACCGCTGGGCGAAGAAGAACTAGATTACGGTAAGGACGCCGTTCGGGCTGAGCTTGTCGAAGCCCGTCCCCACGACCTGCGACAAGCTCAGGGCGAACGGTGAAGGGGTACGCTCAGACCGCGACCGCTTCGGCTGGAGCGGTATGGACCTCGGCGTCATAGTCGCGGACCAGCGCTTCCGTGAGCTGGCCCGGCTTGAAGCGATAATCGCCGATTTCGGAAACGGGCGTGACCTCGGCGGCGGTGCCGGTGAGGAAGCATTCTTCGAACTCGGACATCTCTTCGGGGCGGATGTGCCGTTCGATCACCTCGATGCCGCGCCGCTTGGCGAGATCGATCACCGTGCGCCGGGTGATGCCGTCGAGGAAGCAGTCCGGCGTCGGCGTGTGCAGCTTGCCTTCTTTCGAAAAGAAGACGTTCGCCCCGGTCGCCTCGGCCACCAGCCCGCGATAATCGAGCATCATGGCGTCGTGGTAACCGCGCGCTTCCGCCGCGTGTTTGGACAGCGTGCAGATCATATACAGGCCGGCGGCCTTCGCGTTGGTCGGCGCACAAGCGGGGTCCGGACGGCGATAAATCGCGTTGTCGAGCCGAATGCCCTTCAGCTTCGCCTCGACCGAAAAATAGCTCGGCCAGGTCCAGGTCGCGATGGCGACGTGAATGCTCGTGTTCTGGGCCGAAACCGCCATCATCTCGCTGCCGCGCCAGGCGATCGGCCGGATATAGCCGTCAGCAATGCCCTGCCGCTTGATCAGATCGCGCTGGGCCTGATTGAGTTGCTCGGGCGTGTAGGGAATCTGGAAGCCGAGGACCTTCGCCGAATTGAGCAGCCGGTCGGTGTGTTCCTTCAGACGAAAGATGTTACCGCCATAGACGCGGGTGCCTTCGAACACGGCGCTCGCGTAATGCAGCCCGTGAGACAGGACGTGAAGCTTGGCGTCCGGCCAATCGACGAACTTGCCGTCGTACCACATGACACCGTCGCGATTATCGAAGGAAGTGCTGCTCATCGTTCTTAAGTCCCATAGTCGAGGCCGTCTGTGATCGGTCCTACGCCGCCGCCCACAGCTGATTTGGCGAATCCGGCCCACACCGATTCGGGTGGCGCGGACATTTTTATCAACGGCTTAGGCCCATTTTTTGGCGAAAATGTCCAATTTCGGTTGATCTTGGTAACATTCTCGGGCATATATGTCAATATGGCTGACGTAAAACCAGGTCCAAGTCCGCTTTTTCTGCGCGAGGAAGAAATTCGCCAGGGCATCGAGCTGCTGTTCTATGCCTATCGCGACTTCACCGGCGATCCCGATGCCATCCTCCAGCGCTACGGCTTCGGCCGGGCTCATCATCGCGTGATTCATTTCGTGGGACGCTATCCCGGCATTGTCGTCGCGGACCTTCTCGGCATTCTCCAGATCACCAAGCAGAGCCTTTCGCGCGTGCTCAAGCAACTTGTCGAACAGGGCTTCATCGTCCAGCACAAGGGCCAGAAGGATGGACGGCAGCGCCATATGTATCTCACCGACAAGGGCATCGAGCTCGAACGCGAACTCTCCGGTCCGCAGCGGCAACGGATGACGCAGGCCTATCGCCGGGCCGGCGGTGAGGCAGTAGCGGGATTCCGCCGGGTTCTGCTAGGCTTGATCAACGAAGAGGATCGCGAGACGATACTCGACCGAGTGACGAAATAGGGACGAATAATCGAAGCCGTGACGGCCACGCCCGCACCGACCACACGCCCGCGCGCATCGACGTCTAACGGCGACGATGCGATGCCGCATGTCCTTGTCGTCGACGACGACCGGCGGCTTAGAACGCTGCTGCGCAAATATCTGACGGAGCACGGCTACCGCGTCACAACCGCCGTCGATGCGGCGGACGCCCGCAGGCGCCTCGAAAGCCTGACCTTCGATCTCATTGTTCTGGACGTCATGATGCCGGGCGAATCCGGGTTCGATTTCACCACCTCGCTGCGCGAGACGTCTTCGGTGCCGATCCTGCTGCTGACGGCGATGGGCGAAGTGCAGAACCGCATCACCGGGCTGGAAAGCGGCGCGGACGATTATCTCCCGAAGCCTTTCGAGCCGCGCGAATTGCTGCTGCGAATCCAGCGCATCCTGCAGCGCTGGAACGGCGCCGAACAGGCGGGCGACAAGAAGGAAGTGACCTTCGGCAAGTTCCGTTTCGATATTCTGCGCGGCGAGCTATGGCGCGGGAGGACGGCGATCCCGCTGACCACCGCCGAGATCCAGCTTATGTCCGCGCTTGCGCTTTCGCCCGGACGTATCATATCCCGCATCACCCTTGCCCGCCGCTGCGGTAACGTGCAGGAACGCTCGGTGGACGTTCAAATTACGCGCTTGCGGCGCAAGATCGAGGATGACGCGAAAATTCCACGCTATCTGAGAACCGTCCGGGGCGAGGGATATATTCTCTGGACGGATTAACGGCAACGACACGGATGTCGGGCCGGCGGGCCGGAAAAGGCCTCGACGCCCCGCCATCGAAAGGAATGACCTGTAGAGGACGTATGGACTGGTCCCCCATAACACGCTATTTGCCCCAATCGCTGTTCGGCCGGTTTCTGCTGAACATCGTGGCGCCGATGCTGGCCCTGGTCATCGTCGTGACGCTGGCTTATTTCGATCGCGGCTGGGGCGTGCTCACAGAGCGCATGTCGCGCAGCGTGGCGACCGAGATCTCCATGCTGATCGAGGCGCGCTCGACATTCGGCGACGGCGGCACTTTCCACACTGTGGATGCGCTGGCGAGCCAGCACCTGCAGATCGACAACACTTTTCTGCCCGGCAACAAGCTGGATCATACCGGCCATGTCGGCTTCTCGCCGCTGGCGACCGAGCTTGAAGCCGCGATGGCGACCTATGTCGGCAAGCCGACTTTCATCGACACCAAGCGGAGCGACGGCCTCGTCGAGATCAGCGTGCAGTTGAGCAATGGCGTGTTCCGCGTGCTCGTGCCGCTGAACCGGCTGCGCTCGCGCAAGAGCCAGGTCTTCATGGTCATCATGCTGGGAACCTCGATCGTCTTCCTCGGCATCGCAATCGTCTTCCTGCGCGATCAGGTCAATCCGATCATCCAGCTGGCCGAGGCCGCGGAAGGTTTCGGCAAGGGCCGGGACGTACCGGAGATCACCCCGTCGGGCGCCGAGGAGGTGCGCCGGGCCGCCGACGCCTTTAACAAGATGCGCGAACGCATCGTCCGCCAGATCGAGCAACGCACCACCATGCTGGCCGGCGTCAGCCACGATCTGCGCACGCCCCTTACCCGGCTCAAGCTGCAACTCGCGATGCTCGGCGACAGCGAAGAGATCCGCAATCTTCAGGAGGATGTCGCGGAGATGGAAGCGATGGTCGAAGGCTTCCTGGCCTTCGCCCGCGACCAGTCGGAGGAGGAAACGGCGCGCGCCGATATCGGCGCTATGATCAACACCATCGCCGACGAAGCCAACCGCAATGGCGGCAACATCATCGTGAAACGCGCCGAGCAGATCGAGCTTCCGCTTCGCGCCAGCGCCTTCAAGCGGTGCCTGACGAACCTGACCGAAAACGCCGAACGCTATGCGGAACACACCGAGATCCGCCTGACCAAGTCCGGCGAGATCGTTGAGATCGTGATCGACGACGATGGCCCCGGCATTCCGGAGAGGGAACGCGAAGACGTCTTTCAGCCCTTCGTCCGGCTTGACCGCTCACGCAATTTCGACACGGGCGGGACCGGACTGGGTCTCTCGATCGCCCGCGATGTCGTACGCAGCCATGGCGGCGAGATCGAACTCTCGACCTCCCCCATGGGTGGGTTGCGAGTAACGATTCAGCTGCCGGTCTAGACGGCTTCTTCCGCCGGCTCCGACGAGCGGCGGCCCGGCCGGGCGAAACCGCAGGCGCGGTTGACGACGGTTTCGGCGCGGGTGAGACGCTTGTCCAGGAAGGCCATGGTCTTGCCCATGTCCTCGCTGTCGTCACCAAGCCAGACGCGCAGCGTAGCGACATAGATCGCCAGCAATCCCTTGATCCGAATCCGGCCCAGGATGCCGCTGCCAGAGACGCCCGCGGCTTCGAGCATCCAGCGCATCGAATTCTTCGCACGGCAAGCCAGCCAAAGGGCTGCCGGCGGATCAAAAGGAATGTCGCGGAGAATCCGGCCAACCGCTTCCTTGTGCGGAGTCAGCGCATCGAAGCGCTTCATCATCACATCGAACAGGCGGTCGCGGGCGCTCTCCGATTCCGCGCCTTTGCCGACACCGGCCAGCACCGCGTGGTCCACGCGCCTCATGCAAGCGGAAAGGATCGAGATCTTGGTGCGATGGTGATCGTACAACTGGGCGATCGAGACATCGGCCCGGTCGGCTATCTCATGCATGCTGGCTCGCATCCACCCTTTCTCGGCGACGACGGCCAGCATGCCGTCGATGATGCGATCCGGAACTGGAGCTTTTTGCGACTTTTTAGCTGGAGGCATAGTGGCACCGTCTTTGTCGGAAGGTGGCAAGTCGCTTCACTATAACGCTAAATGTGGCTTTTTGACAGTCAGCCGGCCAGTTCGCGCGAGCGCCGTTTTGCCGCAGCCACCGCCCGAGCCATCAGTTTGCCGAGCCCGCTGTCGGCCATCAGCACTTTGAGCGCCGCTTCGGTCGTCCCGCCCGGGCTGGTGACATTCTTGCGCAACACGTCCGCCCCGGCCTCCGACCGCCGGGCCAATTCACCCGCGCCCGAAACGGTCTCCCGGGCCAGTTTCATGGCCAAATCGGCCGGAAGTCCGGCCTTTTCGCCCGCCGCCGCGAGGCATTCGATCATGTAGAACACATAGGCCGGGCCGCTGCCGGAAACGGCGGTCACCGCGTCCATCAAAGCCTCATCCTCGATCCAGTCGACCGCCCCCGCCGCCTCCAGAAGTTTCGAGGCCAGCACACGATCGCCTTTCGTGGCCGCGCCGCCCGCCGCAAGCACCGTCATCCCGCGCCCGACCGAGGCGGGCGTGTTCGGCATCGCCCGGATCACCCGTGCGGATGTACCGAGACACTGCTCGAAATAGCCGATGGGCTTGCCGGCCGCGATGGACAGATAAAGGCATCGCTCGAAGCCTGCATAATCCGGCACGACGCCGTCCATCATCTGCGGCTTGACGGCGAAAAGCACCGCGCGCGGCGTGAGGTCATTGGGCAAGGCGTTACGCGAGGCGACCACACGGACGGCTTTGGGTAATTTGGGAAGGGCGGATTTGTTAGGATCGACGATGATCAGGGCGGCTGGATCGACGCCCCGGGCAAGCCATCCGGTGACGAGCGCACCCCCCATCTTGCCGCAGCCGATAAGAAGCAGGGGTGTCTTGCGCCCGATATCGCTCAACCCGCTCATACACTAATTCCGTGGCTATGCGGCTCCGTCACGCGGTGCCATGGGTCTCCAGCATCGCGGCCGCCACAGCCTCTCGGGGCGATTTGCCGCCCCACAAGGCGAATTGCAGGCAGGGATAGAACAGGTCGCATGACGTGATCGCCGCTTCGAGCAGGTCCTCGCATTGGCCAAGCGTTGCGCCGAGCGTGTCCCTCAGCAGCATTTCCTGCCGGAAGACGATCAGGCCATTCGTCGACCAGAAATCGAAATGGCCGATGACCATTTGCTCGTTAACGAGACCCAGCAACTCGTAGATCGGGGCGCGCTTCGCCTCCGGCACGCGGAGGTCCAGCCCGCACATGAGCTGAAGCGCCTGATGATCCTCAAGCCAGGAAAACCGCAAATGGTATTCGCACCAGCTGCCGGTCACCGAGACCGTCAGTTCCTGTTCCCGCGGCCGGTCGAAGGGCCAGTCATGAGAGGTGACGATTTGTTCGATCACCTCGATGGGATTGCCGTCTATTATTTGCTCGTCGTGGATCAAAACCGCCGACATATATCGTCCCTTTAGTCGCGCTCCGTCCCTCGAATTTCGGGGGAGTATCGTGCCGAGATAACGATTACGGATTGACCGACGCGTTTGCCCTGCAACTCCAACTCCCCAAACCATTGAGCTGGGCACATTTAGTATCGAATGGACGCAGATCTACTAGGGAAAGTACCCTGCCATTCTACCAGACGGCATGCAAGAATTAGTTTCCGGCCGCGCCGAGAAAGTTGTTAATAACTTATTAAAGTGGCGAAATTCGGCCGAAAGAAGCCGGTCTCGGACCGGTTTTTCGGGGCCGGCGGGCTCACGCTTTCGCGTCGGACTCTGTCGGAGACGAAGCCGCCTTTTTAGCCGTCGTCTTGGCCGATTTGGCCTTGGACGCGCTTGATTTGGCGCGGGTTTTAGCGGCTTTCGGCCTGGCGGCCGTGCCGGCGGCTTTTTCCAGCGCCTCGATGCGCTTTTTCAGCCGTTCGTTTTCCATGCGGGCTTCGGCCGCCATTTCCTTGACGGCGTCGAATTCCTCGCGCTGAACCAGATCCATCCGCGCCACCAGCCGCTCCAGCTGCTGCCGCATCATTGTTTCGACCTCCTGACGGGCGCTCTGCAGCGTGCCCACCGCACTCGTCGCCATCTTGGCGAAATCGTCGAACAGACGGTTCTGGCTCTGCATATCGGAACTCCCCGGCGTTTGAATGGTCAGGTTCTTTACCCGCTATATAGAGGCTCGAAGGTTAAATTCAAACGCATTGTTAACATTGTCCGGAATCATTCATAAATGGCTAGCAAACATAGGGTACAATGGTTTCAGGCGCTTTATTACCAAGTAGCAGCTAAACACGGTCGATGGTCCGCAAGATTGACATAATTCTCGCCGCGCCCGGCGACGCCGAAACCAGCCGAACGGCGATCGAAGCCGTTGTCGACCAGTTGAATCTGGGCGCCGCGCAACGCGCCGGTCTGCGTCTCGACCTGACCCTTTTGGACGACGGCTTTCTGCCCCCGGCAAGCGAGGCTCGGGAAGCCATTCTCATCACGGTACTCTGGACGTCTTTTTCGCGGTCGAACATGGACCATGCACGCGCCGCCCGGGTGCGCATGCTTGCGGCCTACGACAAATATCACGGCGATGCGAAGACCATTGCGGTGCTTCCCTTTTTCAACAACGAACCGGTCACGCCGAATCATATCGATCCCGATCAGCTCGCCATGGTCCGGGCGTTCCAGGAGCGGCTCCGCTCGGACGGATTGCGATCCTACAGCTTCGACGGCCGGGAAGATCTGCGCATTCTGGTCGAAAACAAGCTTGAACGGATGATTGCCGACCTTCCGCCGCTCGACGAGCCGGAACCGGAACCGATAAGGCGACAGGAGCCGGTGTTCGAGCCGGACGCGGAACGCGACCTGGCCCCGGCGATGGAGCCTCCAGCGTCGCCGCCGGCAGAGCGGGTACCGCCGCCCGCGGATGTCGTGCCGATGGACGGGAAGCCTCGCGTTTATCAGAAGGATGACAAAGACGTCGAAAAACGCTTGGCTCCGCCCTCGCTTGCGAGCGCAGCCAATGACGACCGCTTTGTTCTCACCGCCATGGCGCCCGTCACGCCGGAGCTTCTGCATGCCGTGGACCGCAAGGCATGGGAAATGATCGAAGCCTTCGATCTGATCGGCGACATTATCGGCTTCATGGCGTCCGACACCCGCCGCCATCTCCGCGACCGCCAACCGAACGATCAGGCGACGCCCGAACTGGGGCTCATTTTCAAGATGATGAGCCGCAAGGAGGAGGACGAGCTCGCCGCCTTTTCGGAAACGGCGGAGGACAAGATCACGATGTTGAAAGAGATCTACCAGACGGGCCTCACGGCCATGCGGCAGGAATTCCGTCGCCGCCTGCCCGTCCTGGAAGCAAGCGACTTCGACGAAGAAACCATGGACGAGGCGTTCCGGGCCATCGCCAAATTCTTCGGACCGCTCAAGGCCGCCTCGCCTCATCTTCAGGCGTTCCGCGTCCGCACATCGGGTCTGCGGCGGACCACCGCCGAGTTCCACAAGGCCAAACTTCGGGCCCTGGAGTTTCTGGATCGCTACCTGTCGGATCTCTCCGCGCTGCGCGGTATGTTGGCCCGCGACCCGGCCTTCGAGGTCTCGTCCCGCGTCTGACGGTCGCACCTCCCCGTCGAGCCGCTTGCGCCGGACCGCGATATCGCCAAAATGGGGCGATGTTCGAGACACTCCCTATCATTACCTATCCCGTCATCAATCCTGAGCTGGTCCATATCTGGGGCCCGATCGGGATTAAGTGGTATGGCCTCGCCTATGCGGCGGGCTTCTTTTTCGGCTGGTGGTATTTCATCAAGCTGAGCGCGGGCAAGAACCCGATCATGAAACGCGAGGAGGTCGACGATCTGGCCTTCTGGGCGATGCTTGGCGTGATCGTCGGCGGGCGTCTTGGTTCGGTCTTCTTTTACGACCTCGACAAATATATCGCCCATCCGCTCGACGTATTCGCGATCTGGCAGGGCGGCATGTCGTTCCATGGCGGCCTGATCGGCGTCAGTGCGGCCGTCATATGGTTCTGCTGGAGACGCAAGATCCCGATCGCGCAGGTCGCGGACCGCGTCGCCTGCGTGGGCCCTGTCGGGCTGTTCTTCGGACGCCTGGCGAATTTCATCAATCAGGAGCTTTGGGGCCGGCCCACGGATGTTCCCTGGGCGATGATCTTCCCGAAGGATCCCCTCCACCTGCCGCGCCACCCAAGCCAGCTCTATGAGGCCGGTCTCGAAGGCATCATGCTGTTCCTGATCATCAATCTGCTGTTCCATTTCACCAGGGCTCGGGAGAAACCGGGGCTGCTCACTGGCGTGTTCTTCGCCGGCTACGGGCTGTTCCGTATGTTCGGCGAGTTTTTCCGCGAGCCCGACGCCAATATCAGGATTCCTGTTCGACGGCATCACCATGGGCCAGCTTCTCTCCTTCCCCATGGTCGTCATCGGCCTCGTCATCATATACATGACTCTCCGGAAACCGGACGCCAAGGCCGCGCAATGAACCCCCTGGCGGAAACGCTTGCCCGGGAAATTCGCGATCACGGCCCGATTTCTGTCGCCCGCTACATGGCTGCAGCGCTCGGACATCCCGAACACGGCTACTACCGCAAACAGATCCCCTTCGGCACGGCGGGCGATTTCGTAACCGCGCCGGAAGTCAGCCAGATGTTCGGCGAACTCATCGGGCTTTGGTGCGCCGAGGCCTGGCGGCATATGGGCATGCCCTCGCCCATCCTGCTGGTGGAACTCGGGCCCGGACGCGGCACCCTGATGAAGGACGCCTTGCGGGTCGCCTCGGTGGTCCCGGACTTCAAACGGACGATCGACCCGCACCTCGTCGAGACAAGCCCCACGCTGATAAGCGTTCAACGGACCAATGTGCAGGGAAGCTGGCATGATCGCTTCGAAGATGTGCCGCGAGGCCCGCTGCTGGTCATCGCCAATGAATTCTTCGACGCCCTGCCCATTCACCAGTTCGAGAAGAAAGGCGACGGCTGGCACGAACGTCAAGTCGGACTCAACAACTCCGGCGAATTCGTTTACACGAGCGCGCAGCAGCCCTGTTCGGAGCGCCCGCCGATCCCCGAAACGCTCGAAGGGCTGGGCCCCGGCGCGATCGTGGAGACGTGCCCGGACGGTCTGGCGCTGGCCGGGACCCTTGCCGACCGGGTGTGCCGGGACGGTGGCGCCGCTCTCATCATCGACTACGGCCATGTCCAGAGCGCGCCGGGTGAGACCTTGCAGGCCGTCAAAAGCCACAGCTATCATCCCGTCCTGTCCGAGCCGGGCGACGCGGACGTAACGGCCCATGTGGATTTCGCGGCGCTAAAAAAGACCGCCGAGGAACGCGGCGCCGCCGTGCTGGGGCCCGTGCCGCAAGGGTGTTTCCTGCGGGACCTTGGGATCGAACAACGCTCCGACGCATTGAGACGGGGCGCTACCGCCGCTCAGGCGCGGGATATTCAAAGCGGACTGATGCGATTGACCGATCCCCGCGCCATGGGGCAGCTTTTCAAGGTGATGGCGATCGTCCATCCGGCCCTGACCGGGCTCGAAGGATTTGCCTCGGCGGAATGACGGCATGAGCAATCTCGAGATATTGGAGGCCCGCCCCCTGAAGCGGGGCGCGGTCCGCCACGCCTTCTTCACGCGTCGGGGCGGAGTCTCGACCGGTATCTTCGCCTCGCTCAATTGCGGTCACGGCTCGGCGGATACGGAGGAAGCGGTCGAGGAAAACCGGGCCCGGGCCGCCACGGCGCTCGGCGTAGAGGCGAACGCCCTCCTCTCGGTCTATCAGATCCACAGCCCGAACGCGGTGACCGTGACGGCGCCCTGGACGCGCGAATCCAAACCTCATGCCGACGCCATGGTGACGGATGTTCCGGGGATCGCGCTCGGGATCCTGACCGCCGACTGCGTCCCCGTGCTGTTCGCGGACGCCGAGGCCGGAATCGTCGGCGCGGCTCACGCAGGCTGGAAAGGCGCGTTCGGCGGCGTTCTGGAATCGACCATCGAGGCGATGGAGCATCTCGGCGCCAGCCGCCGGAGAATCGTGGCCGCTCTCGGCCCGTCAATCGCGCAGGAATCATACGAAGTCGGCCCGGAATTCCACGCCACCTTCGAAAAGGCCGCCTCCGACAATAGACGGTTTTTCATACGGTCCGATCGGGCCGATCACTGGCGCTTCGACCTTCAGGCCTATGTGACCGAGCGGCTTGGCTCGGCCGGTGTCGAAGTCTCGCGGGAGGCCGCGATCGATACCTATGCGTCCGAAGAACACTGTTTCAGTTACCGGCGCACGACCCATCGCAGAGAATCGGATTACGGCCGGCTCCTTTCGGCGATCGTGCTCGCGGGCTGATCTCTCACCGTTGACCGGGAACTACCCAAAAACCGAGTTCTATCAAGGTGTTCCACACCCGAACCCATCAGTATGACCGAAGCAGTTTACAGTCGTGTGGCCCCTTGTTAAAACCGGCGCGCCAGACGAGGCGGCGAGTTGACAAGCGCATGGGCACGGCGTTCTGCGCAGGAAGCGCCAAGAAAAGACAAGAGCGGAGGGCAAGTCGATGAAGGTCCTGATGGGCAACAGCAACCGTCCGCTCGCCGAAGCGATTGCCGCCTATCTCAATCTGCCGCTCACGAAGGCCAGCGTCCGGCGGTTCTCCGATATGGAGGTCTTTGTCGAGATTCATGAGAACGTCCGGGGCGAGGACGTCTTTCTGATCCAGTCGACCTCCTATCCCGCGAACGATCACCTGATGGAGCTGCTGGTCTGCATCGACGCGCTGCGGCGCGCCTCGGCCAAGCGCATCACGGCCGTGCTGCCCTATTTCGGCTATGCGAGGCAGGACCGTAAACCCGGCCCCCGCACGCCGATTTCGGCCAAACTGGTCGCCAATCTCATCACGACCGCCGGCGCCAACCGGGTTCTCACCATGGATCTCCATGCCGGTCAGATCCAGGGCTTCTTCGACATCCCGACGGATAACCTTTATGCCGCCCCCCCGCTGGTCGACGACATCAAGGAACATTTCCCGAAAGACGATCTGATGATCGTGTCGCCGGACGTCGGCGGCGTGGTGCGGGCGCGCGGATATGCCCGCCGTCTCGGGGCCGATCTCGCGATCGTCGACAAACGCCGCGAGCGCGCCGGAGAATCCGAGGTCATGAACATCATCGGCGACGTCGAGGGCCGGTCCTGCATTCTGGTGGACGATATCGTCGATTCCGCCGGGACGCTCTGCAACGCGGCGGCGGCCCTCAAGAAGCACGGCGCGAAGTCCGTCAGCGCCTATGTGACCCACGGGGTTCTCTCGGGCGGGGCGGTCGCCAGGGTCGGGTCGTCGGAGCTTGAAAGCCTCGTCATCACCGACAGCATCGAGGCGACGGACGCGGTCCGGATCTCCAGCAATATCCGCCGGGTTTCCATTGCGCCCCTGATCGGCGAAGCGATGCGCCGGATCAGCCAGGAAACCTCGGTTTCCAGCCTGTTCGACTAAGAGTCCCGCCTGCGGCGGAATCAGCGAAGATCCATTGTAATTTCAGGCCTGAAGCGCTAAAAGGCGCTGGCCCGAGAAGGTGCCGCACCCCTGGAGGCGGAGTCTCGGGCTTTCCAAGCGTTTGAAAAGACAGGCATAAGGTCGGCTCGAACGGCCGATCGACAGCACGAAGGAGACATTATCGTGGCGGAAGTTCAGACAATCGCGGCGCAAGCACGCGAGCGGGCGGGTAAGGGGTCCTCCCGGGCAGCGCGCCGCGCCGGTTTTACGCCGGCCGTAATCTACGGCGGCAAGGAAGCCCCCGAGATCATCAACGTCGACGCGAACGACCTTTGGATAAAATATCTCAAGGGTGGCTTCACCAATACCCTGTTCAAGATCCAAATCGGCGGGCGGAGCGAGCAGGTTCTGCCGCGCGACGTTCAGCTTCATCCCGTGACCGACTGGATCCTCCATGTCGATTTTCTGCGGGTCGGAGCTGATACGCGGATCGCGATCGAGGTGCCCGTGCACTTCGAGAACATGGAACAGAGCCCCGGTATCAAACGCGGCGGCGTGCTGAACATCGTACGTCACGAAATCGAGATGTGGTGCCCGGCGGGCGCCATTCCGGAACGCCTCGATATCGACCTGACGGGTCTCGATATCGGCGACGGTGTCCATATCAACGATATCACGCTGCCCGAAGGCGCCGAGCCGACGATCCGAGACCGTAACTTCACCATCGCCACGATCGCCGCGCCGTCGACCGGCGAGAAGGAACTGCCGGAAGACGGCGAAGAAGCCGAGGCCGAAGGCGAAGAAGCCGCCGCGGAAGAGGGCGAAGAAGCCGAAGGCGAGAAGGAAGAATAACCCGCGCCGCGGGCTCGTCCTGCCGCCGCGCCCCGCTCCGGATCGGGAGAGATCGACATGTGGATATTTGTTGGTCTCGGGAATCCCGGCAAGGAATATGCGGGAAACAGGCATAATGTCGGATTCATGGCGGTGGACCAGATCGTCCGCCGCCAGAATCTTCCTCCCTACAGGAAGCGCTTCAACGCCTATGTCTCGGAAGGCGTGATCGGCGGCGAGAAAGTCCTGATCGTGCGGCCGCAGACCTATATGAACAATTCCGGCCAGGCCGTTTCCGAGGCCGCGCGGTTTTACAAGATCCCTGCTGAACAAGTCGTCGTCTTCTACGACGAGCTCGATCTTGAGCCATCCAAGGTCCGGGTCAAAGTCGGCGGCGGCAGCGCGGGCCATAACGGCATCCGCAGCATCGATGCGCATATCGGCAACGGCTTCAAGCGGGTGCGGATCGGCATCGGCCATCCCGGCCATAAGGAACTCGTGCACCGCTACGTGCTGCACGACTTCGCCAAGGCCGACCTTGAATGGCTGGAGCCTCTGCTGGATGCCATCGCCGACGCATCGGGCGATCTGGTCAGGGGTGATGACGGCGACTTCATGAACAAGGTCGCCCTCAAGGTTCGGCCCCAGCGGCCAAACGGCGCCAAGAAGAGCGACAAAGGAACAGACACGTAATGGGTTTCAAATGCGGCATCATCGGCCTGCCCAATGTCGGCAAGTCGACTCTGTTCAACGCGCTGACCGAAACGGCCGCAGCCGCGGCCGAAAATTATGCGTTCTGCACGATCGAGCCCAATGTCGGCCAGGTGCCGGTGCCCGATCCCCGCCTGGACAAGATCGCCGAATTGGCCAAATCGGCGCGGATCGTACCGACGCAACTTGCCTTCGTGGACATCGCCGGGCTGGTGCGCGGCGCTTCAAAAGGCGAAGGGCTCGGCAACAAGTTTCTCTCCCATATCCGCGAGGTCGATGCCGTGCTGCACGTCTTGCGCTGCTTCGAGAATGCCGATGTCGTCCATGTCGAGGGCGCGATCGATCCGGTGGCGGACGCAGAGACTGTGGAGACTGAGTTGATGCTGGCGGACCTCGAAAGCCTTGAGCGCCGCGTAGCGACCGGCATCAAGCAGGCCCGCGGGGGCGACAAGGAAGCCAAGGCGCAACTCGCCCTGATGGAGCGGGTCCTGGATCTCCTACGCGATGGCAAGCCCGCCCGTGCCGCCAATTTCGAAGGCGATGACGCGGCCCGCCTGAAAGGCCTGCAATTGCTCACGTCGAAAAAAGTTCTCTATGTCTGCAATGTCGACGAGGAATTGGTCGCGACAGGCAACAAATTCTCTCGGGCGGTTGCCGAAAAAGCCGCGCGCGAAGGCGCCGGCGCGGTCACGATCTCGGCCGCCATCGAGGCGGAGATCGCCCAGATGGAGGATCCCGCCGACCGCAAGGAATTCCTCGATGGCATCGGGCTCGAGGAGACCGGCCTGGCCCGCGTTATCCGCACCGGTTACGAGCTACTGGATCTCATCACCTTCTTCACCGCCGGGCCCAAGGAAGCCCGCGCCTGGACGGTGCGTCGCGGCGCCCTCGCCCCGCAGGCGGCCGGCGTAATTCACAGCGATTTCGAACGCGGCTTCATCCGCGCTGAAACCACCTCCTACGAGGATTACACCGCCCTCGGCGGCGAACAAGGCGCAAAAGCCGCCGGCAAGATGCGGCTGGAAGGCAAGGAATACGTCGTCCAGGACGGCGACATCATGCTGTTCCGCTTCAACGCCTGACGCCGACCGGGCGCGCCGGTTCGCGCGTCACACGCGCTTGAGGATGCTTTTCGGACGCTGGAAGAGCGGCACGACTCTCTTGGTGATGAGTTCGGCCGCGATCCACACGCAGACACTTCCGACGATGCCGACGAAGATCTTCGCAATCGGTGCGTCCCAACCGAGCAAGTGTTCTCCTGCGGCCGAAAATATCAAGTGGAACAAGTAGATATAATAGGACGACATCGCGATCAGGGTGATAAGAACGCCCAGTGACCGGGACATCCAGACGCGCTCGGTCGCCAGAAGAAGCGCGCAGCCAATGACCAGCCAGGGAAGCCGTCCGGGCTGGAACAGGAAGTCCGGCGTGAGTCCGTTCACCGTCGCCATCAGTCCCAGAATGGCGACGAGAACACCATAGGTCAGGATACGCTTCGCGATCGTGTCGGAGGCGAAAATCATCCAGCCGAGCCCGAACTGCCACAGAAAAAATTGCGGCAAATACCCTTCGGTCTCGACGTTGAATACCGCGTTGTGCCTTGCCAGTTCGTATTGCAGAAGCGCCGTCGCAACCGTGAAAATCAGTCCAAAGGCATAGCGGCGCTCAACGCCGAACCGGGCCACTTTGGGGACGTAGGCAAGGACGGACATAAAGATATAGATCTGGAACAGGACCTGCAGAAACCAGACCTGTAAATTCCAGTAAGGCGACGCATAGGTTATGAAGTTCTCATAGAACAACAAAGTCGGCCAGCGGACGTTACCCGACCATGCGATGGCGACAAATATCGCGATGTAGCTGGGAATGATCAGGCTGAATATCCGGGTCGCGACGCCTTTCGCGACATCACGGGGCCTGTCCGACCACATAAATTTGGCGAAGCTCAGGCCCGCCAGAATAAGCAGGGCGTTCATACCGCCCCTGTACGGGATGAGTTCGGCATGGGCCGCAACGATCGCAACGATCGCCAGCGCCCTGAGAAGAACTTCCGTCGGGAGCGTGAATTTCTGACGCGGCGCGCGTTTTTCGTCGGTCAGTTCCGCGATCGACATCCGCTCCCAATTATCCGGCAGATGTCCGAGATGCTCCTCGATCACATCGGCCACGAGAATATAAGAGAGAGAATCGCCACCAAGCGAGACGAAGGACTCGCCGGGATCGATATCGCGTTTATTGAAGGTCCAGGCGAACGCCTCGGCGACACTCCTGAACTTCTTTCGCTTGATGCCGACAATGTCTCCGATGTCATGGCCTAACTCGCCGAGCCATTTTCGGAGGCCGGACCGATCTTTCTCAACCCCCGGCGTCGCGCTGTCGGAGGCGAGTTCTTCGGCTCGGCGCTGCACATCCTTGTAGTCGATCTTGCCGTTGGCCAAGCGCGGGATTTCGGGCAGTTCGACGAATTTATAGAGATGATTCGGAAGATCGGTCGTCTCATGGAGCACCGCGAGGACCTCTTCCCGCGTCGCCATGTCGGTAAGACCGATCGTGACGATCGAATCGTCGCCGGTAAAGACGACGTCGAAACCTTTGGCGTGAAGCTGATCCTGCAGTTCATCAAGATTGACCCGGTAACCGAAGGGTTTGATGAAGCGCTTCTTTCGACCGACGATGTAATAGAGCCCCGCCCGGTTCCGGCACGCAACGTCGCCGGTGAACAACTTGGTAACGGTGCGGTCGAAGGCGAGATCGGCCTTTTCCGAGGCGTAGCCCATCATGACGTTCGGGCCTTCATAGACCAACTCGCCGGGCTTATCCGCATCCTTTACCGGATTGCCGTCGTCATCGATAAGCGCCAGTTTGCCGCCGGGAATCGGAACGCCGATGCAATCGGGATAGTCGCGCGCCATCTCGGGAGGCAGATAGGTCATCCGGGGCGACGCCTCGGTCTGACCATACATCACGAAGAATTTCTGATTCCTCTGTGCGGCGAGCTCGGCGAAACGGCGCACCCGCTCCGGGCTCAGCTTTCCGCCAGCCTGGGTAAAATATCTCAGGCTCGGCAGGTCCATTTGATCGAACTTGCCGCGGTCAAGAAGCTCATAAGTATGCGGAACGCCGGCGAAGCTCGCGACGTTGTTCTCGCGGAACAGCGTCCAGAATGCGGTCGACGTCACCGACTCTTCCGTCAGCACGATGGATGCGCCGACCGCGAGATGCGAATTGATGACGGACAGCCCGTAGGAGTAATGCGCCGGGAGCGTCGTTATCGTCCGGTGATCGGCCGTTATTTCAAGATACCGGGCGATCGCATCGGCATTGGAGCCCAGATTTTCATACGATAGCCGGACCAGCTTCGTGCTGCCGGTCGTCCCCGATGTGGAAAGAAGAAGCGCGAGATCGCGATGCAAAACGGCGTCGCTCTCGCGGCGTTCCAGGATCCAGTTTCCGTGCGCGTCGCGCTTGTAAATGAAGTGCGGGCGGATCTTATCGACGAGCGTCGCAAACGCCTCCGTACCGGTGCGCTCGACCAGATGAACGGTATGGCCGTGGCGCAGCGCGCCGAGATAGGCGGTCAGTGGCTCGGGGCTATTACAGGTTTCGATGAAGACGAGAGCTTTGCCCTCGGATAGCTGAGCGGCGAAATCATCCGCGTTTTTCGCCAGATCGCGATAGGAGATAATCTCGCCGTCCGGCGTAATGAACGCCGGAGCGGCGCCGTAATCGTCCAAGCCGTCAAAGAACATGGCCCGCTACTCGGAAATCCCATCAGGATGCATCGCGACGAAAGAGTCACCGGCCGAAGCCTTTGAAAACCGGCATTGTCTCTCTCGGCTCAGATGACTGAGTACCGGGAACCCCTTAAAACGCCATTAAGGGGCACTTCCGCACATCTCAGAAGGGCAGCACAAAAAACGAAACCGCCGCCCATCCGTTACAGACAAGCGGCGGTTTTATCGCTTTTGATAGAGCAGATCCTAGACCGTAGCGGCCTGCTCAACCTTTTGGCCAGCCCCCTCGACCAGCAATTCTGCGATCTGCACGGCGTTCAGGGCCGCGCCTTTCAGAAGCTGGTCGCCCGAGACGAACATCATGATCGACTTGCCGCTCGGATCGCTGGTGTCATAGCGGATTCGGCCGACGAGAATATCGCCCTGCCCGCTCGAATCCTTCGGCATCGGGAAGTAGTTATTGTCCCGATCGTCCACAACCCGCACACCCGGCGCCGTGGAGAGGGTCTCACGCACCTCGTCGGGCGTCATCGGTTTTTCGAACTCGACCGTCAGCGCCTCGGCATGGGCGCGGAGAATCGGCACACGCACGCAGGTCGCCGCAATACGGATATCATCGTCGCGAAAGATTTTTTTCGTCTCCCGCACCATCTTCACTTCTTCCTCATTGTAGCCGCTCTCCTGATCGATCGGCGAGTTGTGGCAGAAGAGATTGAACGCATAGGGGTGAGGCAGGACCGTGTTCTTGTAGTCACGGCCTTCCAGGCTGGCGCGGGTCGATTCCCGCAGCTCTTCCATGGCGGCCGCACCGGCGCCGGAAGCCGACTGATAGGTCGCGGCGAGCAGCCGCTTCACGTGATTTTTCTTGTGAAGCGGCCATAGAGGCGTCAATGCGATGATGGTGGTGCAATTCGGGTTCGCGATGATGCCCTTATGCTCGCGCGCGGCTTCCGGATTCACTTCCGGAATCACCAGCGGCACGTCCGGATCCATCCGGAACGCCGACGAATTGTCGATCACCACGGCGCCGGCCTTCACCGCCGCCGGCGCGAATTTGCGCGAGATCCCGCCGCCCGCGGAGAACAACGCGATATCAACGCCCTTGAAACTGTCTTCCGTGAGTTCCTCGACCGTCAGAGTCTTGCCTTTGAACGTCATCGTCTTGCCGGCCGACCGTGCGGAGGCGAGCAATTTCAGCTCGCGCAGAGGAAAGTTTCTCTCCTCAAGGCAGCGTAGGAATTCGACACCGACAGCGCCGGTGGCGCCGACAATTGCGACAACGGGGTTAAGCATGTGACTCCTCTGCTTTCGGCGAACGCCGTGCGGCACAGAAAGCGTCCGCCACGGTCCACCGTGGGCGCGACTCATACAATGATCGCGGAAAAGGTGCAACTTGGGGTCCGGGAACCCCTTTTCCCCTATATAGGGTTTTGCCGCGGCTTTTTTAGTCGCCTTCGAACTGGCAGAGCTTCAGCACCTTGCAGCCCATGGCCGCAACCTTGCGCGCGCCGCCAAGCGACGGCAGGTCGATCACGAAGGAGCAGCCGACGACGGTGCCGCCCGCCCGCCGGATCAATTCGATCGCGGCGACGGCCGTACCGCCCGTGGCGATGAGATCGTCGACGAGCAACACATGATCGCCGGGCTGGATCGCATCGGCATGAATTTCGAGACGATCCTCGCCATATTCGAGCTGATAGTCGACGCCGATCGTCTCCCAGGGCAGCTTGCCCTTCTTGCGCACCGGCACGAAGCCCGAGCTCAACTGGTGCGCCACGGCGCCGCCGAGAATGAAGCCGCGCGATTCGATCCCCGCCACCTTGTCGATCCGGACGCCGGCATGGGGATAGACCAGTTCGTCGACCGCCTTGCGAAACCCGCCGGCGTCGCCCAGCAGCGTGGTGATATCCCGAAACATGATGCCCGGCTTGGGAAAATCGGGAATCGACCGGATACGTTGTTTCAGAAGCTCGGTACTATCGACCATGATGCGCCTGGACCCCTCAGAAAAACCGACCGCGTCTTTATACCGCGCCCGCACCCCACATAAACCAAAAACCCGACATCGCGCGCCAAAACTCAGCGCTTCAAAACCCGGCCCGCCACGGCGTCCAGCCGGGCCACCTGCTCCGGCGAGCGCGCTTCCGGCGCGGTGATCAAAGCCATGTCGAGCGCCCGGTCGCAGCCCTTCGCGCAAGGGTGAGCCTGTGTTTCGGCGGCGACCATCTCGACCGTGCGCTCCATGAGCTTACGCGCCTTGGCGGCGTTGTCCGAGAGAACCTGGATCACGCTCGAGACCTCGACCTGGTCATGCGCCGGATGCCAGCAATCGAAGTCGGTGACCATGGCGACGGTCGCGTAGCAGATCTCGGCTTCCCGGGCGAGTTTCGCCTCGGGAAAATTGGTCATGCCGATCAGGTCGTAGCCCGAGCCCCGGTAGAGTTCGGATTCGGCGCGCGTGGAAAACTGCGGCCCCTCGATCACGAGATAGGTGCCGCCGCGGCGATGGGGAATTTCTTCCGCTTCCGCCGCATCCGCGAGCAATCCGCCGAGACGGCCGCAGACCGGATCGGCCATCGAAACATGCGCCACCAGCCCCGCGCCGAAAAAAGACTTCACGCGCGAATGGGTGCGGTCGACGAACTGATCGACGATCACGAACATGCCGGGCGGCAGGTCTTCGCGAAACGAGCCGCAGGCGCTCAAAGACACGATATCGGTGACACCGGCCCGTTTCAGAGCATCGATATTGGCCCGGTAGTTGATGTCGGTCGGCGAGAGCTTGTGCCCGCGGCCATGACGCGGCAGGAAGACGAGTTTCACGCCATGCAACGTGCCGACCAGAAGGTCGTCCGACGGCGCGCCGAAAGGCGACTCGACGCTCACCCAGTGAGCATCCTCGAGACCTTCGATCTGATAGATCCCGCTGCCGCCGATGATGCCGAGAACCGTCATGCCGCTCGCCCCATACTTGATCGCCCGGAAGATCGCGGAACCGACATTTTCATACCCCGTCCGGTCCCGCAAACGAAAAGAGCCGCTCCTGCGCGGCTCTTTTCACGAGGCACTCGGCTCTTGACGGCGATAAGTGTGCCCCGCCCCCCTAAGAGCGTTCCTCTATTACTGCTTCTTGATCCGCGCCCACAGACGCTTGTTCGTGAAATACAGCAACACAGTGAAAACGATGAGGAAAGCCATGACCCGGAAACCCAGCGCATGCCGCGCTTCGAGCTTCGGTTCCGACACCCATGTAAGGAAGGTGGCGACGTCATGCGCTTCCTGGTCGAGCGTGGCCGGCGTGCCGTCCGCATATTCAACCAGATCCGGCTGAAGCGGCGGGGGCATGGCGATCTGACCACCCGGGAAATACGGGTTGTAGTTCAGGCCCGGCTGGATCTTCATGTCCTTCGGCGGCTCTTCCCCGAAATGGGTCAGAATCGCGTAGACATAATCGGCGTGATACTCGCGCGCCTTGATGATGTCCGACAGATCCGGCGGAAGCGCGCCGCCATTGGACGCTTTGGCGGCCTTGTCGTTCGGGAACGGCGGCGGCATATGATCCGCCAGACGGCCCGGGCGCATATACATGTCGCCGTTGTCGTCAGGTCCGTCCTGAACCATGAACTCGCCGGCTACGGCCTTGGCCTGCGCCTCCGAGAAGCCGATCTGGGTCAGGTTCCGGAAGGCGAAATAGTTGAGCGAATGGCAGGTGTGGCAGACTTCCTTGTAGACTTGGAAGCCGCGCTGAACCGACGCCCGATCATATTTGCCGAACGGCCCCTGGAACGACCAGTGTTGCTTCGGCGGAACAGGCGTGCCTTCGGCCGCGTAAGCCTGATGCGAACCGCCCACCATCGGCAGCAGCATGAGCGCCACGATAGCGGCTGCGCCACCGGTCTTCAGAACCGCCTTGCTGATGCTTTCCGGCAGCGGCTTCGGTTTTTCGAAGATGCCGACCAGCGGCACGATCACGAAGAAGTGCAGGAAGTAGTAGAAGGTGAAGACCTGACCGAACAGCACATAGTTCACGCTGAACGAGCCCGCGCTGAACAGGATCTTGTCCGTCGGCTGAGAGCCGATATGGCCCAACACCAGCACGTCGACGACCCAAATCCAGAAGAACACCTTGAAGACCGGACGGAACCGCGCGGAGCGGACCTTCGAGCGGTCGAGCCACGGCATCGCGAACAGGATGAGGATCGAGGTGAACAGGGCGATAACGCCGATCAGCTTGTTCGGAATCGACCGCAGAATCGCGTAGAACGGCAGGTAATACCACTCAGGCACGATTTCCGGCGGCGTCTGCAGCGGGTTCGCCTTGATGTAGTTGTCCGTATGGCCGAGGAAGTTCGGCGCATAGAACACCAGGACAGCGAACAGGATCATCGCAATGCCGAGACCCAATGCGTCCTTGGCCGTGTAGTACGGATGGAACGGGATCTGATCCTGCGGCCCCTTCACATCGATACCCAGCGGATTGTTCGAGCCCTGAATGTGAAGCGCCCAGATATGAAGGACGACCACAGCGGCGATCACGAACGGCAACAGATAGTGCAGCGCGAAGAACCGGTTCAGTGTCGGCTCGCCGACCGAGAAACCGCCCCACAACCATTGCACGATCGTGGTGCCGACGCCCGGGATAACCAGATCGATCGAGGAGAACAGGTTGGTGATAACCTTCGCGGCCCAGTAGCTCATCTGGCCCCAGGGCAGCACATAGCCCATGAAGCCGGTGGCCATCATCAGGAGGTAGATGATCAGGCCGAGGAACCACAGCACCTCACGCGGATGCTTGTAGGAGCCATAATAAAGGCCGCGGAAAATATGGATATAAACCACGAGGAAGAACATCGACGCGCCGTTCGCATGCATGTAGCGAAGCAGCCAGCCGTAGTTCACGTCGCGCATGATATGCTCGACGCTGTCGAACGCCAGGTCCTGCTGCGGCACGTAATGCATTGCGAGCACGATGCCCGTGAGGATCTGAACCCCCAGGAAGAAGCCGGCGAGTGAGCCGAAATTCCACCAGTAGTTCAAATTCTTGGGACAAGGATAACCAGGTCCGACAGCACCATGCAGAAGCGAAATAATCGGCAACTGCTGATCGAACCACTTAACCAGCTTGTTCTTCGGCTGGAAGCTTGATGTGGCCATAATTGAGGCCCCCCTAACCGATACGAATGTGAGAGTTGTCGAGGAATGAATATGGCGGAACGGCCAGATTGGCGGGCGCAGGGCCCTGCCTGATACGCCCTGAGGTATCATATTCCGAACCATGGCACGGGCAGTACCATCCGTCATAATCTCCGCGCTTCTCGCCGGGCTTCTGGCCCAGGGGAACGCAGCCGAGATGAGTGCAGACGCCAACAACAATCAGCCATTCGGGTTTCAACACCCGTGAAGCGTCCGTCTGGGGATCACGCAGGGCGGCGACTTTCACATCCTGCGCTTCCTTGATTTCTTTTTCTGTCCGATGCCGGACGAAGACCGGCTGACCGCGCCAGACAACCGTAATCGCCTGTCCGGCGGGAATTGCCGAGATGTCCACTTCGGTGGAAGACAGCGCCAGAACATCGGCGCTCGGGTTCATTTGATCGATCAGGGGCCATACGGTAGCGGCCGCGCCGACCGCGCCGAGGGCAGCCGTTGCAACGCTCAGAAAGTCGCGTCGGGTCTTACCGTCAGGCGTTCCAACCACTGGTTGGCTTGTCGTCATCAGTCAATTACCCATTTCATTCACAACACGCTCCGCAACAACGCGCTCCCCATGCCGATCAGTATGTCGGCACGCCAAATCAGGAATATCGGGTCACGTCGTCTCGGTTGGTGTTCACTGACACGCCAGTAATCCAAGTCTTTGATGCTTAATCCCTGCAGAGATTAGATCCAAGCCCAATAGCCAACCGATCCCCCCTTTCCGGTTGTCAACACGGCCTTGGCGGGCATAGCTTTAGCCGCCAACGCCGTAGGATGCAATGGCTTATTGCATCTGCTCAAAGCACCAAAACCGAACGCGACATGCGACAATGCGCCTCGCCCTTTATCAGCCAGACATTCCGCAAAACACCGGAACCATTCTAAGACTCGGGGCCTGCGTTAACGTTCCCGTCGACATCATCGAGCCTTGCGGATTTCCGTTTTCGGACCGGAGCCTCAAGCGGGCGGGCATGGATTATCTCACCCATGTCACCGTTGTTCGCCATCTTTCCTGGGAAGACTTTCTCGAAAGCCGCCTATCCACTGAGAAACTGCGCAACTCCCGACTGGTTCTGCTCACTACCCATGCGTCGACGGCATACATAGATTTCGCATTCCGGCCCGGTGACACGCTGCTGCTTGGCCGGGAATCGGCCGGCGTGCCCGAGACCGTTCACGAAGCGGCCGACGCCCGGGTCCGGATTCCGATGGCGCTTTGCGTTCGGTCATTGAATATTGCGGTCGCCGCCGGAATGGTGCTCGGCGAGGCGCTGCGCCAGACCGGCCTGCCACCTTTCGGAAACAATCGGGAACGGGCGGACGGCGCGCCGGAAACGCCCGGCAGTTAAGGAGATAGGGCGATCATGGAAAGCGAAACCGAATCGAGAAAGATCCGCGCGGCCGAATGGTTCGAGGAACTGCGCGACCGGATCTGCGCCGCGTTCGAGGCGATCGAGCAGGATTACGAGGGTCCGCTTTCCGACCGCCCCGCCGGCAAATTCGAGCGCCATTCCTGGAAGCGCCCGACCCAGAATGACGGGGAGGACGGCGGCGGCGGCACCATGAGCGTGATGCGCGGCCGCGTCTTCGAGAAGGTCGGCGTCAACATCTCGACGGTCCACGGAGCCTTCTCGCCCGAATTCGCCAAAACGATTCCGGGCGCCGACAAGGATCCGCATTTCTGGGCGGGCGGGATCTCGCTGGTCTCTCACATGCAATCGCCGCTGGTGCCGGCGGCCCATATGAATACGCGCCATCTGGTCACGACCCAGGCCTGGTTCGGCGGCGGCGGCGATCTGACGCCGATGTATCCGAACGATGAGGACACGGCCGAGTTTCATGCCGCCTACAAGGCCGCCTGCGACAAACACGACCCGGCGTACTATCCGAAATACAAGAAATGGTGCGACGAGTATTTCTTCATCAAGCACCGCAACGAACCGCGTGGCGTCGGCGGGATTTTCTACGACCAGCATGATTCCGGCGACTGGGAGGACGATTTCGCCTTTACCCAGGATGTCGGCCGCGCCTTTCTGGAGGCCTATCCTGCCATCATCCGCAGACATATGAACGAAAGCTGGACGCCCGAGCAGCGCGAACATCAGCTCGTCAAGCGTGGCCGTTATGTCGAGTTCAATCTGGTTCAGGACCGCGGCACGCTGTTCGGTCTCAAGACCGGCGGCAATATCGAAGCGATTCTGATGTCCATGCCGCCCGAGGTGAAGTGGCCGTAAAGGATCCGGCCGCGTCCGGAATAACAGTTAACGATTTCCGGCCGGAGAAGCGTTAGAATCGCGTGTGGTTTGACCATTTCGGCTGGATTGGATCGGACATGACACGCCTCCTATTGCCTCATACGTCTCCGGCGCGCCGCCTGTGCGTCACGCTCGCCGCCGTCGCTTTCGCGATCGGTCCCCTGACGGGAATCGCCAAGGCCGATCCGCCTTCCTGGGCGCCCGCGCATGATTACCGCGCCAAACACGGCGCGCCGCAGAACACGGATACCGGAGAGAAAGCTCGCTATCCCACCCTGCCGCCAGGCCTGGAGGGCGGCCGCTGTCATCCGGACCGCCTTTCGGGAAAGACGATCGGATTGATCGTCGGCGCCACGGTCGGCGGCGCGATCGGCGGAAAAATCGCCGGGCACGAGGATCGCGTCCTCGGCACCGCGCTTGGCGCGGTGGTAGGAGCGCTGATCGGATCGAAAGTGGGCTCGGCGCTGAGCGAGAATTCGCGCGCCTGCATCGGCGAAACGCTGCAATACGCGGCGGCCAATCAGACGATCACCTGGCGCGACCCCGATGCGGGGCTCGACTATGCCCTGACGCCCTCGAACAGCGTCAGGAATGCACAGGGCGAGACCTGCCGGATTTACACGATCAAGGCCGCGATGGGCACCACGACCAAGACCGCCGATGGCCGCGCCTGCCGATACGGCGACAACGCCTGGCAGATTGTCGAATAAACAACGGAAATCCGCCGTCCGGATCTATGGTGTGGCACCCCGGCGCCTGGGGCCGGGACGCGGTCCCGGCCGGCCTCTGGCCTTTTGCGCCGTTACTTCTTGGTTTTGTCGGCGCCCGGTTTCTTCTGAAGCTTGACGAAGTGGCCAAGCCCACACGAGCCATAGCTGTTCGGCGCGGGTTGTCCCGGTTCGAAGACGGTAATGATATCCGTATTGCACAACATGTTGATCGACGTCTTGTAACTGAACGCGCGATACGGTGTCAGACCGCTGCATTTGTGCGGCAACGTGTTGAGATAACGCGTGCCGTCATTCATCTTGAACAGGATATTCTTGGTGTCGAGAATCTGAGTGCTGTCAATCCGTTGCAGCTGAATGCACGATTCGACCTTGTCGGTCTTGTCATAGCTCTTCATCAGATCTTCGGTGGTCATCTTGGCCGCGAAAGCCGTACTGCTTCCGGCGATCGCGAGAAGCGCGGCTACCGATAAAACACGTTTCATGGTGTCGTCTCCTTGAGCTTCTTTTTGCGACGGTGCCGGTTTTTCGGCGCCGGCCGTCGGGCCTCGAATTATCAAACGATCAGAGGGTTAACATGTTCCACCTGAACGCAGGATGACTAGCATCAAAAGTCCGTGTTCAGCTTCGACGCTTCCCCTCTTATGGAGTATAGCCTACGCGCCGCCCATAAATACCATCCGATACCTATCGAGACGGGGCGTTGACGAGACCGCGAAAATGAGACGGAAAGCCCGTCGACAGGGGCCGGAACAGCTCAATCGGTCGCTCGAAACACAGGAGAAAAGGTAATTTACAGGGCCGTTTCAGGCTGAATAATCATCAACATTCTTATTGCCCTGAGCAGTTGAAACCGATTATTGCAGGGGGCAGGTCAACGGGGGCTATTGAGCGCGGTTTGACACGCGGGAGTTCCCTGTTCACTGTCATCGGCCGCGCCCGAGCGGATAGAAAGTTCATATTTGGGTATGATTACGTTTCTTGATTTCGAGAAGCCGATCGCTGAACTCGAGGCGAAAATCCTCGAGCTGAGAAGCATTTCCGACGAATCCGTGAATATCGATGAGGAAGTCGGCAAGCTTCAGAACAAAGCGACCAAGATGCTCACCGACACCTACAAGAAGCTGTCGGCATGGCAAAAAACCCAGGTCGCCCGGCATCCCGACCGGCCTCATTTCACGGACTATATCAAGGAACTGATCGACGATTTCACGCCGCTGGCCGGCGACCGCGGTTTCGCGGAAGACACCGCCATCATCGGCGGGCTCGGGCGTTTTCAGAACCACGCCGTGATGATCATGGGTCACGAGAAAGGCACCGGCACGGAAGGCCGGCTGGAGCATAATTTCGGCATGGCGCGGCCGGAAGGCTATCGCAAGGCGATCCGCCTGATGAAAATGGCGGACCGGTTCAAACTGCCCGTCATCACGCTGGTCGACACGCCGGGCGCCTATCCGGGCATCGGCGCGGAGGAGCGCGGCCAGGCGGAAGCCATCGCCCGCTCGACCGAGGCCTGCCTTTCCATCGGCGTGCCGCTCGTCTCCTGCATCATCGGCGAAGGCGGTTCGGGCGGCGCGGTCGCGCTCGCAACGGCGAACCAGGTGATCATGCTGGAACACGCGATCTATTCGGTGATCACGCCGGAAGGCTGCGCCTCGATCCTGTGGCGCAACGCCGCCAAGGCCCAGGACGCGGCAGAAGCGCTGAAACTCACCGCTGCGGACCTCAAGAAACTCAAGGTCATCGACGACATCGTGAAGGAGCCCATCGGCGGCGCTCACCGCAAGCCGAAGGAATCCATCGCGGCGGTCGGCAAGGCGATCTCGAAGGCGTTGAACGATCTCTCCGAAATGACCCCGGACGAACTCCGCAACCATCGCCGCCGCAAGTTCCTGGAGATCGGCGCAGCCGGGGTTCAGTAGCGCTCAACCGGCCGCCAAACGGCTCGTATCTCTCCAGAAGTAGGAAACTTCCGATAGCGTCCGGCCGATGGTGACGGGTTTTTCGGCCGTCACGGCTCCGCCGAGAGCCTCGTAGAAACCGCGCGCCGGCCAGTTCTCGGCCAGCACCCAGGCGGTGAGCTGGGTCATATCGAAAAAACGGAGAGACTCCGCCCCAGCGCCCATCAGGGAGCGGCCAATGCCGCGGCGTTGCGCCGATTGCAGAACATAAAGCGCGAGTATTTCGCCGCCGGCCCCCTCAGTCGCATGCCGCAGCGGCCCGCAGTCGATAAAGCCGACGACCGGGCCGCCGACGATTTCACTGACGAAAATCGCCGTGTTAGGGCGATCGGCGCATAAAACTTCCCGCCAGCGCCGGGTGTTATCGTCGAGATCGAGCTGGTCGAGGATCTGATCCGGCACGAGCCCTGTATAGGCTTCCCGCCATCCCTGGATTTTGACGCGGGCGATATTGCCCGCATCCTCTGGAGTGGCCCGCCTTATCGTGAACCCGGCGGGGCGCATCTGTCAGATCTTGCCGTGGCAGTGCTTGAATTTCTTGCCCGAGCCGCAGGGACAGGGTGAATTACGCGGCACCTTGCCCCAGGTGCGGGGATCGTTCGGATCGATATCCGCCGCCGCGCGGCGCGTCAGCACCGTGGTGTCGCCACCGGGTTCCTCGAATTCGTTTTCGCCCGTGGTCAGATTGATGTGCTCCGCATGCATCTCCGACGCGAACTGACGCGGTGGAGATGGCGGGGCTTCGGCCTGGAGCTGGAACGTCGACAGCATGCGCGTCACGTCCTCGCGGACCCGGTGCAGCATGCCCTCGAACAGGGCGAAAGAACTCGCTCTTGTATTCGTTGAGCGGATCCTGCTGGGCGTAGGCGCGCAGGCCGATCGCCTGACGCAGATGATCAAGCTGAAGAAGGTGATCCTTCCAGTGATGATCCAGCGTCTGCATCAGAAAGTCTTTTTCGATACGCCGCATGATCTCCGGGCCGATATTGGCCGCCTTCTCCGCCATATGACGGTCGGTATGGTCGCGCAAGCGCTCGATGATCTCGGCATCGGCGATGCCTTCCTCAGCCGCCCATTCCTGGATCGCCAGATCGAGCCCGAACACGCGCTGCACCTCAAGATCCAGCCCGGCGGAATCCCATTGCTCCGCATACGTCTTGGGCGGGATGTGCCGCATGACGATCTCCTCGATCGTGTCATGCCGCATATCGTCCACCGTCTCGGAGACATCGTCGGTTTCCATCAGTTCGAGACGCTGTTCATAAATGACCTTGCGCTGGTCGTTCATGACATCGTCGAACCGCAGCAGGTTCTTACGAATATCGAAGTTGCGGGCCTCGACCTTTTGCTGCGCCTTTTCCAGCGCGCGATTGATCCAGGGATGCGTGATCGCTTCGCCTTCCTCGAGACCGAGCTTGACCAGAATCGAGTCCATACGGTCGGACCCGAAGATGCGCATCAGATCGTCCTGCAGGGAGAGGAAGAACTTCGACCGGCCCGGATCGCCCTGACGGCCCGAACGGCCGCGCAACTGATTGTCGATCCGGCGGCTTTCATGGCGCTCGGTGCCGACAATATAGAGCCCTCCGGCCGCCAGCACTTTCTGCCGGTCCGCCTCGATATCGGCGCGGATTTCCTGAATCTTCTTCTCTCTCTCCGGGCCATCCTCCATGTCGGCGGTTTCCATGGCGACCCGCATGTCGAGATTGCCACCGAGTTGAATGTCGGTGCCGCGGCCGGCCATATTGGTGGCGATCGTCACCGAGCCGCTGTGGCCCGCCTGGGAGACGATCAGCGCCTCCTGCTCGTGATACCGGGCGTTGAGGACGCTGTGCTTGACCTTCTTCTTCTTCAGAAGCGTCGAGAGTTCCTCGGATTTTTCGATCGAGACCGTACCGACCAGAACCGGCTGGCCGCGCTTCTGGCACTCGGCGATCAAATCGCTAATGGCGTCATATTTCTCTTCGGTCGTCCGATAGACCTCATCGTCCTCGTCGGCGCGCTGGATCGGCAGATTGGTCGGGATCTCGACCACCTGCAGCTTGTAGATGTCCATGAACTCTTCGGCTTCGGTGACCGCCGTACCGGTCATGCCGGAGAGCTTTTCGTAGAGCCGGAAATAGTTCTGGAAGGTGATCGAGGCGAGCGTCTGGTTCTCGTTCTGGATCGTCACGCCTTCCTTGGCCTCGAGCGCCTGATGAAGCCCGTCGGAATAGCGCCGGCCTTCCATCATGCGGCCGGTGAACTCGTCGATGATGATGACCTTGTCGTCCTTGACGATATAGTCGGTGTCGCGGTCGAACAGGGTATGGGCCCTGAGCGCCTGATTGACATGGTGAACGATCGTGACGTTCTCGATGTCGTACAAAGCGCCGCCGCCCAGAAGCTCGGCGTCCCGGAGCTTGTTCTCGATATTCTCCGTGCCGTCCTCGGTGAGAGTGACCTGGCGGGCCTTTTCGTCCTTTTCCCAGTCGTCTTCCGTAAGTTGGGCGACGAGCCGGTCGACCTGGATGTAAAGCTCGGAATTATCTTCCGTCGGACCGGAAATGATCAGCGGCGTACGCGCCTCGTCGATCAGGATGCTGTCCACCTCGTCGACAATCGAGAAATTGAACGGCCGCTGCACCATGGACTCGCGGTCGTATTTCATGTTGTCGCGCAGGTAATCGAAGCCGAACTCGTTGTTCGTGCCATAGGTCACGTCGGCGGCGTAGGCGGCACGGCGTTCCTCGTCGGTCAATCCATGCAGGATGCAGTCCGTTGTCAGGCCGAGGAAGCGATAGATCTGCCCCATCCAGTCGGCGTCGCGCTTGGCCAGGTAGTCGTTGACCGTGACCACATGGACGCCCTTGCCTTCGAGCGCGTTGAGATAAACCGGCAGCGTGGCGACGAGCGTCTTGCCTTCGCCGGTCTTCATTTCGGCGATCATGCCCTTGTGCAGAACCATGCCGCCGACAAGCTGAACGTCGAAATGGCGCTGGCCGAGCGTCCGCTTCGCCGCCTCGCGGACGGTCGCGAACGCCTCCGGCAACAGATCGTCCGGTGTTTCGCCTTTTTCCAGCCGTTCCTTGAACCGCTGCGTCTGCGCTTTCAACTCATCGTCGGACAGCGCCGCGATTTGCGGCTCCAACTCGTTGATGGCAGCCACTTTGGCGTGGAACGACTTGACGAGTTTGTCGTTGGAGGTGCCGAATATTCTTTTGGCGAGCCCGCCGAACCCTAACATTTAGCTTCCCTGAGAATTGGCCCCTGACCGTATAATGCCCGGACGTTTCGGGCACGCAGCACAGATAAGGCCGCAAGCACCGGGTGTCAACGACATGCGCGCGGGATTCCGCCGATCGCGGCCCATGAAAGACGCCATGCCGCCTTGTTAGGAACCGGTCCGTCGCTTATAAATATGCGATCCAAATCGGGTACTACCCCTGATTTTCATGCAATTTGGTTCCGGGGGGTCGGACGTCATGGCTGAATCCACTACCTTTGACTACATCATCGTCGGTGCGGGAAGCGCGGGATGCGTGCTCGCAAACCGTTTGTCGGCGGATCCGAAAAACAAGGTTTTGCTGCTGGAAGCGGGCGGAGACGACAGGCCGATGAAGAATTTGCCGAATTTTATGTCGAATCTGATGATCCACACACCGGTCGGATTCGGCAAAACCCTCCACGACCCCAAGGTTAACTGGCTCTATGAGACGGAGGAGGACCCCTCGACCCTCAACCGCAAGCATCTCTGGCCGAAGGGTAAGGTGCTGGGCGGTTCTTCCTCGATCAACGGGCTGCTTTATATTCGTGGCCAGGCCGCCGATTTTGACGGCTGGCGCCAGATGGGCTGCGAGGGCTGGAGCTACAGCGACGTGAGGCCCTATTTCATGCGCTCGGAGAATCAAGAGCGCGGCGCCGACGAATATCACGGCACGGGCGGCCCCCTGAACGTCTCGGACATCACGGAAACGCACCCCGTTACCGAGGACATGATCAATGCCTGCGTCGAGGCCGGCATTCCCCGCTCGAAAGACGTCAACGCCGGCCAGCAGGAAGGCGTCACCTGGTTCCAGTTCACCATCAAGAACGGCAAGCGGCATTCGACCGCGACCGGCTATCTCCATCCGGTCGAGAACCGGGCGAATCTCCGGGTCGAGACCAATGCCCTGACCGCCAAGGTTCTGATGGAGGGCAAGAAGGCCGTCGGCGTCGAATATATCCAGCATGGCCAGCGGAAGCGCGCGCGCGCCAACGGCGAAGTGATCCTTGCCGCCGGGGCCGTCGCCTCGCCGCAAATCCTGGAGTTGTCCGGCATCGGCCAGGGGCAGATGCTGTCGGATCACGGCATTCCCGTGTTGCATGAGCTGCCCGGTGTCGGCGAGAACATGCAGGATCATTACATGGTCGGCATGCAATGGCGCCTCAAGCATGAGGTCGGCACGATGAATCAACTCGCCCACGGCGCAAAGCTGGGCGGGCAAATCCTCAAATACGCGTTGAGCCGTAAAGGCCTGTTGAGCTTCGCCGTCGCTCATGCGGTGGCCTTCACCAAGTCCCGGCCGGAGCTGGAGCATCCCGACCTGCAGCTTCACATGATGCCGGCCAGCGTGGATCTTATGAAGCTGGCGGAAACCCAGGCCTTCGATCTCGAGGTCGAACCCGGCATCACCTGCACGCCGTGCCAGATCCGCCCCGAATTGCGCGGCTCGATCCATATCAAGTCGTCCGATCCGGCAAACTACCCAGCGATCCGCGCCAACTATCTGGCCGACCCGGCGGATCAGGCGGCGGCGCTGGCCGGCATGCATCTGTCGCGTAAAGTGGTGTCGATGCCGGCGCTGGCGAAATATGTCGACCACGAGACCTTCCCGGGCGCCGAGTGCAAGACCGAGGACGAGATGATGCATTATGCGCGGCTCGCCGGCACGACGCTCTATCACGTGGTGGGCACGACATCGATGGGCCACGGCCCCGATGCCGTCGTCGATCCGCAGTTGAGAGTGCACGGCGTCGAGAATCTGCGGGTCGTCGATGCCGGCGTCATGCCCCGGATCACCTCCGGCAACACCAACGCGGCGACCATCATGATAGCCGAAAAGGCGTCGGACATAATCCTCGGCAAGGCGCCGCTCTCGGCCGAGGCCGCCTGACCGGCCCGAACCGTCCGCTTGCTGGCGCGCCCGGGCTCCCGTATAAACCGCGGGAGCCCGCACGATTCCTGAACCGGATGGTGTTCCCGCATGTCGATTTCGCCTCTCGCTCCGGCCCAGTTTCCCAATATGCTCGCCATTCCGGGCGTGACGCTCGGCGGCATGGAAACCGGCTATAAGTACAAGAAGCGCAACGATCTGATGATCGCCGTGCTCGCTCCGGGCACGACGGCGGCCGGGGTATTCACGCGTTCGAAAATGCCGGGCGCGCCGGTGGACTGGTGCCGGGAGGCCCTGCGGCGCGGCAAGGGCAAGGCGCGGGCCCTGGTGGTCAATGCCGGTAATTCGAATGCGTTCACGGGCGCTGTCGGCGCGAAGGCCACGCGGGCGATGGCGGAGCACGCCGCCGCCCTGGTCGGCGCGAAATCGGCGGAGGTCTTCATCGCTTCCACGGGCGTCATCGGCGTTCCCCTGGAAGCCGACCGGCTGACCCCACATTTTCCGAGCCTGATCGACCGGCTTGCCTCCGGCGGCTGGCGCGCGGCCGCCGAGGCGATCATGACGACCGATACCTTCCCCAAGGGTTCCTGCCGGGTCGCCAGGATCGACGGCGAAATGGTGACCATCAACGGCATCGCCAAGGGCTCCGGCATGATTGCGCCGGATATGGCGACGATGCTGGCCTTCATGTTCACCAACGCGAAGCTGCCCGCCGACGTGCTGCAGGAAATCCTGAGCGCGGCGACCGCCAAATCCTTTAACTGCACCACCGTCGACAGCGACACCTCGACCAGCGACACGCTGATGGCCTTCGCGACGGGCGAAGGCGCGAAGCACCAGCGCATCACCTCCGCGCGCGACCCCCGGCTCAAGGAATTCCGCGAGAAATTCACCCAAGTCGCGCTGGATCTCGCCCAGCAGGTGGTGCGCGACGGCGAAGGCGCGAGCAAATTCATCACCATCACGGTAACCGGCGCGACGAGCGCGAAGGCGGCGCAGCGGATCGGTCTGTCGATCGCGAACTCGCCGTTGGTGAAGACGGCAATCGCCGGCGAGGACGCCAACTGGGGCCGGATCGTCATGGCGGTCGGCAAGTCGGGCGAAAAAGCCGATCGTGACCGGCTCAAGATCCGTATCGGACCGGAAGTCGTGACGGAAGGCGGTGTCGTGCGGCCCGGCTATGACGAAGCCAAGGTCACCGGGCACATCAAGGGTAAGGAGATCGATATCGACGTCGATATCGGGCTCGGCCGGGGCAAGGCGACGGTCTGGACCTGCGATTTGACGCATGAATATATCCGCATCAATGCGGATTACCGGACGTGACGCCGATCGAAACCAACCGGCTTGTCCTGCGCCGCTATGAAGACGGCGACGCGGCCGATCTCGTCCTGCTGGCGAACGACTGGGCCATCTCCCGCTGGATTCCGCCCATTCCCCATCCGTACGGGGACGAGGACGCCCGCGATTTCATCTCCGAGGCGCAAACGCTGGTCGATCAGGAACGGGAATACCAGCTCGCGATCACGCGCCGGTCGGATGGGGCGTTGATGGGCACCGTCGGCCTTCACGTCGCCAGCCGCAGCATCCCGGAACTCGGCTATTGGCTCGGCAAGCCGTTCTGGGGCAAAGGATACGCCACGGAGGCGGCGCAGGGGATGATCGGTTTTGCAGGCGGTCTGGGGCTTGCGACGTTGATGGCGCGGGTCTTCGACGGCAATGACGCATCTGCGCATGTGCTCGCCAATACCGGCTTCGCGTTGACCGAAACCGTGGAGATCCCCGAACCTGTCCGCGGCCATAAACGATACGGGATCTACGAGCGTCATGTCCCATAACACCGAAAAACCCGTCGTTCAGGTTTCCGCCGTGGCGCTTGTCGACCGCGACGGCCGCGTGCTGATCGCGCAGCGCCCGCCCGGAAAGTCCATGTCCGGTTTGTGGGAATTTCCCGGCGGCAAGATCGAGCCGGGCGAGACGCCGGAGGCCGCTCTCGTCCGAGAGATGAAGGAAGAGCTCGGGATCACCATCAAGCCCGCCTGCCTCTACCCCCTCACCTTCGCATCACATGCGTATGAAGACTTCCATCTCTTCATGCCGCTCTTCGTCTGCCGGGTCTGGGAGGGCTTCGTCACGGGCAAGGAGGGCCAGGAACTCAAATGGGTCCCGCCGACGAGCCTCAACGACTACCCCATGCCCCCCGCCGACAAGCCGCTCATCGCGATGCTGTGGAATTTTCTGTAGGCGTTGCCGCAATCACCAAACGCCCGGGATCACCCGCCACTTCACCATCTTCTGGTATTCGCGATACTCCTCGCCCCGCCCTCTGATCAGCGCGGCTTCCTCAAACGGAATGAAGAGGACGAAGGAAAGCGTCACCAGGACGGCAAAGAGAAGCTGGGCCGAGTTCGGATGGATGATCAGAGAGGATAGATAGAGGATGACCGCCGCACGGTACATCGGGTGACGCACCTTGCTGTAGGAACCCTCGGTTTGAAGCTTCGTCTCTCCACCGGCCGAGTGGCTCATCTCGGAACCATGCACCCCGAACAGGGAGTTGAGCGCGTCGAAGGTGGCGAATTCGAAGAAGGCGAAGACGCCGACCAGCACCATGCACAATCCGAAGTACTGCACCCAGTAATCGGGCACGACCGCGAAACCGGGCACCGGTTTGTGCAACGCATAGAGGATGATCCAGGTGACGATCGCAACGGTGACATAGATACGGCGCTCCGAAGATGCGCCTTGCGGCCTGCCGTAAACGGTTTTCTTAAACCTGGGCAGCGTCATCACGAAATGGATCGCGATATAGGCCGCGTAAAGCGCAAGGTTGTAGCCGTAATTCGCAACCGGGGCCGTCGGATCGTATTTGAACCCCATGATGAAGGACGCCGGAATTGTCATGACGCCGAGATAGGCGAACAGCGCGTATATTCTAGAAAACATTTTGGTGTCTCCCCCGAAAAGACAGCTGAACCAAGTCTAGCGCCATGACGAATAGTGGTCAACTTTACAAAAAATACTCTTATAACGAGTATATTTCGGAAAAAATCAAGATAAACCGCGATCTATTTTCATCTTTAGGAAACGAACCAACGACAAATTAGCTACCTAATAGCGACGTGCGTCGCGAGAACGTCCCTTTGTCATATTCGAGTTTTCCATGCACCCCAAAGTACAGAGTTTACTGCGGTCGACGTTTGCTTTCCTGAAACAACAGATCAGATCGAACAATACCCTTCGCACTCTGCTTTACGACAGCGAGAATATGGATGCCTTCGCCGGCCTCGGCTATCATGAAGTCATGCTGGCGGACCGGGTGAGGCTCGATGCCTATCACGCTGGCATAAGCCGAAGCGTGAAACCCGGCGACCTTGTCCTGGATCTCGGAACAGGCACCGGCGTCCTCGCAATGTTCGCCGCGCAACAGAAACCAAAAAAGATTTATGCACTGGACCACTCAGGGATCGTCGAACTGGCCAGTTCAATCGCCGCGCATAATCAATTTGACTGTATAGAATTCATCCAAAAGAACAGTCGCGAATTCTCCGCTGACGAAAGGCTGGATTGGATCATTCACGAACAGATCGGCGACTATCTGTTTGAAGAGAACATGGTTCACAACCTGTTGGATCTCAAAAGCCGCCTTCTCAAGGAAGACGGCAAGATCCTGCCCGGCAAATTCCAGTTCTATCTGGAACCAGTATGCCTGACGGACGAACACCGTATACCGTTTGTCTGGGAAGAACCTATTCACGGCGTCGATTTTTCGTTTCTTAAGAGTGCCGAAATCGCGGGCAAATACCGGGGCGACGGGGACGACACCATCATGCTGGAAAGCCGCAGCGCCGAATATCTCGTCTGCCAGCCCGATCCACTCATAAGCTTTGATCTCAACACAATAAAATCAGCGGACGAGATACCCCACGCCGCGACGAAGACAAAAATAGCCGCACGAAGCGGGTCTGTTGACGGGTTGAGCCTGTATTTCGACGTCATCTTCGATGACGAGACCCGGTTCGATACATCGCTGATGAGCACCCGGACCCACTGGGACCGGGTTTTTTATCGATTACCAAGACGGAAAGTGGAGGCCGGCGACGAACTCACGGTTCGATTCGAGGCCGGTGAGTTGGCTGAGCCGGGGAGTTGGACGGTCTCACTCGATTAGCCGCCCGAAGCTCCCGCTCTCAGTCTTGAAAAAACGCCAGCGTCCTCATCTCGATGCTTTCTCGCGGAGGCGCATCGGGCGGCGAGGCCGGATCGTCGAAGCTGGTGTGGGCGGTGAAGCGCGAGCGGCCATCGGCCATCGAGTTGTAGCATTTGAAGACCAGCGCGTTTTCCGGCCCCAACAACGGAAAATAATACCAGCTCTGCGCGGCGTTATAGGCAAGGTGATAGATCTCGCCGACACGGTTCGGATGCCGCCGCTCCGCCGTGACGAGATCGTCCGGCGCTATGCTTTGCGCATCGCAGATCGCCAGGGGATCCCGCGCGACGGGCCGGCCGATCGGCTGCCAGACCTGAATGATCGCGACACGGGACTTGAGCAATTCCTCCGCCTGATCGGGCAGCATGTCCCGTACCCGCTGCGGACCGGAGCGTTCGGTATAGTCGTTATGGGTCACCTTCACGGGCTCGCGCAGCTTGAGCGATTCCTGCCGCGACCCGTCGCCGGACCGAATGGTGTGATCGAAGATCACGACGCGTGACGCCCCGCTCTCGCGCCGCACGAGCTGCTCGATCTCAGGGTAATAGACGGACTTCAGCTCATTCTCGTCCAGAAAGTTTTTCATCCGGGTCGGATGACTGGCGAGCATGAAACCTTCCTGCTCCAGCCTCAATTTGCTCCGGATGCGCCAGGCGTTGTGGATCTCAACGGTCCGGTCTTCGTAGCGGCCAGAGATCTGATATACGGGGCCGTTCAGCACACGGGATTCGGAGACCGGCTTGCCGCCCGCCTTGTCCGTGAAGGTGAGCCGGGCTTCGATCACATCCGGGGCCTGTTCAATCGACGTTGCGACGGTCATCTCGTCCACCCTTCGCTAGACTACCGTTTCAGCCGCCTCCTTCGGGAACCGGGCGCAGGCCTCGCGGTAGAGATCGGACGGCAGCGGCCCGTTTTCGGCGACCTTGACGTTATCCTTCACATGAGCCGGGTTGGCCGTTCCCACAATAGTCGTCGTCATGTCGGGATTGCTGATCGTGAAACGGAGCATGAATTCCATCGGCGTCATACCGTCCAGCAGATCGTCGATCTTGGTCTCGCGCCACAGTTTGCGCCGAGCCCGGAAGCCGGCCTGAAGAAACGGCGGATACTGGTCGATCACCGACTCGTCCTTGATGATGATCGCGCGAGCGACACCGCCCCGAATGACGATTCCGGCGCCGGTTTGCGCGGCCTTGCGAATCAGATCCTCGTGCTCGCGCTCGACCACGGAATAGGGGATCTGGAACACGTCGAACACGCCCATCTCGATGTGATCCTTGAGATTGGGAATCGTGCCCGATATGCCGATGAAGCGGAGCTTGCCCTCGTCCTTCATCTTGATCAGTTCCGCGACCGAATCGTTCTCTTCGAGCGTTGCCCGCGACGGGCTGACATGAAACTGCACCACGTCGAGATAATCGGTCTTCATCCGCCGCAGGCTCTGCTCGACGCCGGCGCGGACGTTGTCGCGCGTGAAGGAGTGCTCGCGATGTTTCCGGTTATCGGTATCCGGCGCCTCGATCGGGCAGCCGCATTTGCTGGCGAGATAGAATTCGTCGCGGCGATGGGAGATATGCTCGCCGATCAGCTGCTCGGAAAATCCGTAATCCGGCGACGTATCGATATAGTTGATGCCGTTGTCGAGTACCGCGTTCAGAATCCCGCTGGCCTGTTCGGGGCTGAGCTTGGGGAAGTGATCGACGGAGCGAAGCTCCATCGCTCCATATCCGAGTTTGGTGACTTCCAGGCCGGTGCGGCCAAGCGTGGCTCTCGGTAAACCGCTCATCGTCGCTTCTCCTTATCGTACATGCCGGACCCTTTTGGGTCTCTGTTCTCAACCGTTAGGTACTCATCCAGCATAAACCTTTCCGCGTCTCGCGAAAGGGCGCCAGCAAGAGCGAGCTAAGCCTTTCACACAAACGCCGTTTCGCGGTATGAGTTTCGAACGCACCGAGCGACTCATTGAGGGGGACACCAATGGTACAGGCCGATACCGACGCCGAACGAATTGTCATCAACTTCTTCGACACGCTGAGCACAGGCGATCTGGACCGGATAAAGGAATGTCTTCATCCGGACGCAACCTGGAACGTGATGGTCACCGTACCGGGCGCTGGCTCCTATAAGGGCCGCGATGCAATCATCGATTTCCTGGGCCCCATCCGCGGCCAGTTCAAACCGGGCGACCCCAAGGTCAATATCGACCGCGTGCTCGGCAAGGGCGATGTGGTCGCGGTGGAATCTCACGGCAGCGGGCAGTTCAAGAACGGCACCGAATACAAGAACAACTACTGCTGGATCGTGATCGTGAAGGACGGCAAGGTCTTCGAGATTCGCGAATATATGGACAGCTACTACGTCAGCACGCTGGACATGGGATAATCCAAAGAGAAAAAAAGAGGAAGGACAGTTACATGGCCGAAGAAACCCGCAAGGAACTCCGCGAAAAGGGCCTGAAGATCCGCCGCGAAGTGCTTGGCGCGAAATATGTCGACGCGGCTCTGGGCAATGCGAACGAGTTCAACCAGCCGCTGCAGGATCTGCTGAACGAATTCTGCTGGGGCGGCGCCTGGGGCCGGGGCGTGCTGAGCCGCCAGGAGCGCAGCATGATCAACCTAGCCATGCTGACCGCGCTCGGCCGCACCCATGAGGTCGAAACCCATGTGCGCGGTGCGCTGAACAACGGCCTCAGCAAGGAGCAGATCTCCGAGATTCTGTTGCACACCGCTATTTATTGTGGCGTTCCCGCCGCCGTCGACAGTTTCCGCGCCGCGAACAAGGTCCTCGCCGAAGATGGCAAATAAGATCGCGCCACCGGAACGGATCGGCTTTATCGGTCTCGGCAATATGGGCGGGCCGATGGCCCGTCGTCTGGCCGGAGCGGGATACAAGCTTTCGGTCTTCGACGCCTCCGCCGACGCGGTGAAGAAATTCGCCGCCGACACGGAGTGCGAAACGCCCGCGACACTGGCCGATCTCGCGAAATCCTGCCGTGTCGTCATCACCATGCTACCCAACGGACATATCGTGCGCGACGTGCTCTTGGGCGACGACGGCGTCGCGTCCGGTCTCTCGGACGGTTCGATCCTGATCGATATGTCATCTTCTTCGCCCGTCGGCACGCGGGGGACGGCGGCGGATCTTGCCAAGCTCGGCTTCCCGCTGATCGATGCGCCGGTCTCCGGCGGCGTCAAGAAGGCGGTCGACGGCACGCTCGCGATCATGGCGGGCGGCGATGCGGCGCTGATCGAGGACTGCCGCGATCTACTTTCCACGATGGGCAAAGTCTTCGTCGCCGGCGGCACGGGCTGCGGCCACGCGATGAAGTCACTCAACAATTTTCTCTCGGCGATCAATCTCGCCAGCGCCGCCGAGGCGGTGATCGCGGGCGAGCGCTTCGGGCTCGACCCCAAGGTGATGATTGAAATCCTCAACGCCTCGACGGGCAAGAACAGCGCCACCGAGGGCAAATATCCGGCCTTTATCCTGACGCGTACGTTCAACTCGGGCTTCTTCATGGGCCTGATGGCGAAGGATCTGCGGCTCGCGCTGGAACTCGCGGAATCGACCGGCTCACCGCATAAACTACTGGACGACACCAAGACCCTCTGGGAACGGGCCGAGGATAAGTACGGCTTCAAGTCGGACAGCGTCGAGGTCGTGCGCTATCTCGAAGAGTTGGCGGAAGGCCACGATGACTGAGCCCGAACCCTACGACGTCTTTGCAATCCGCTATGCGACGGTCGCCCGCAAGGGCGCGGAGAACTTCATCGGCGGCGATCCGCATGAAGCGGGAGACCGGATGGACTACTTCGTCTGGCTCGCCCGCAACTCGCGGCACACCTACGTCATCGACACCGGCTTCAACGAAGACGCAGCCAAGCGCCGCAAACGGGACTTCCTACGCTCTCCCGCCGAGGGACTGGAGCTGCTCGGCGTCGACGCCGCGAGCGTCAAGGACGTGATCGTCACTCATCTGCATTACGATCACATCGGCAATTTCGATCTTTTCCCGGCCGCGCAGTTCCATCTCCAGGACCGCGAGATGGCCTATGCCACCGGCCGTCACATGGCGACACCGTTCTTTTCCCACGCCTTCGAGCTGGACGAGATCGTCGCCATGGTTCGTAACGTCTATGCCGGCCGTGTCACCTTCCATGACGGTGACGCGGACATCGCGCCCGGTCTGTCGGTCCATTTCGTCGGAGGCCATACGCTCGGCCTTCAGGTCGTGCGGATCTGGACCAGGCTCGGCTGGCTCGTGCTGGCCTCGGATGCCAGCCACTATTACCGCAACATGGAGGACGGCCGCCCCTTCCCCGTCGTCGCGAATGTCACCCAAATGGTCGATGGCTGGAAGCGCATGCGGGAACTCGTCGACAATCCCCACTACATCATTGCCGGCCACGACCCGTTGGTCATGCGGCGCTACAGTCCGCCAGGGCCGGATCTCGAGGGCATCGTCGTGCGCCTGGACGCCGAACCGGCGCTTTAGCCCCCACATACGGCTCGTCCAAATGTCATCCCGGCGGCCTTGAGCCGGCATCCACTGTCATGCGCTCAGGCTAATGACGGTGGATGCCGGATCGCGCGCTTTGCCGACGGCATCCAAGATGCTGGGCAAGACGGCGTCCGGGATGGCAGCTTTGGAGAATTCAAAGTCTGCCCTAAGAGAACTTCATATTCTATTGCCCTTGACTCATATAAATTAATTTATTTAATATCAGTATTAAGAAAATTTATCCTCAGGCTGACTGGTATGGCGGATAAGCGCAAAACACTGAGCGACTGGCAGGAACTAACCCGGCTGACACAGGGACGGGATTTCGTGATCGAGCGGGTGACGCTGGCCGATCAGGATATCGCGATAGAGGGCCGCTTCGGCCTGCCCGAACTCGCGCGGCTGAGCGCGGAGGACCAGGTTTTCGTAACCGCCTTCGTCTGTAGCCACGGCTCGATCAAGGAGATGGAGCGGATTTTCGGCGTGAGCTATCCGACGATCAAATCCCGGCTCAACCGAATCGCGCAGAGTCTCGCTTTCGTCGAGGTCAATCCGACGCCGTCGCGCGGCGAAATTCTCAATCGGCTGAAGCGTGGCGAAATCACCGCCGACGAGGCGGTCCATGAAATGGAGGCGCTCAAATGATCCCGTTGTTCGCCACAATCCGCGTCCGCCACCACGGATCCGGCAAACGATCCGGCTTTCGCCTGTGGCTGCCGCTGTTTCTGATCTGGCTGCTGCTCGCGCCGCTGGTGCTGGTGCTTCTGCCAATCTTCATAGCGGCGTGCCTCGTCTTTCGCGTCAATCCGTTCCGCGCGATCGGCGCCATCTGGAGCCTGCTGACGGCGCTTAGAGGCACGCATATCGAAGTCGATTCCGCCCGCAACGCCGTTCTGGTCCGCATCTCTTAAGGAGGATGATCATGACCGAAGACCGCCGCCAAATTTTGGACATGCTGGCCGAGAAGAAGATCTCGGTCGACGAGGCCGAGCGCCTGATCGCGGCGCTCGGAGAAGACGCGGAACCCGGCAGCGCCGGCAATGGCGCGCTGGCCCGCAAGGATCCGAAATATCTCCGGGTGCTGGTCGACACGATCGATCCCAAGGAGGGACCGACCAAAGTGAATATCCGGGTGCCGGTCCAGCTCCTCCGGGCCGGCGTGAAGCTGACCGGCCTCATCCCGGCGCAGGCTCGCGATCACATGAACGAGGCCATGCGCGAGCAGGGCGTGAACTTCGACGTCAATCGCCTGAATCCGGACAATCTCGAGGAACTGATCGATCAGTTGAACGACCTGACCATCGACGTCGATCAGGCCGAGAACAACACGAAGGTCCGCGTGTTCTGCGAATAGCCGCGTTATAGCGCCCCGGCCTCGGGGCGCGCCGCGCGGATGCGATCGGCATGATCGAGGAAGACGTCGCGCGCGGAGCGCGGCGGACGGCCGAGCAGTTTCTCGACGTCATTACTGATTTCCGCGAAATAGCCTTCGCGGATGGACATCTCATACGTCACCATATCCTCGCTGGACCACTTGCCGGCCCCCACGATGACCATGTCCTCGGTATACTCGGCGGGCACGCCCATATCGGCAAATTGCGTCCGCCGCTCGTCATCGGAGGCCACGCGATATTCCACGGGGCTGCCGCCGATCTCGGCGGCGAGCGCCGCGACGTCGCGGTAGGACAGAAGCTCCGGTCCCGTGATCGTATAGATCTTGTTGTCGTGAGCGGGGGTCGTAAGCACTTTCGCCACGCAGGCAGCACAGTCCTTTTCGGAAACGAGCGCGATCCGGCCGTCCCCGGAAGACGAATACCACACGCCCGTCTCGATCGCGCTCGGCGCGGCGAAAAGCGCAAGCGCCTCCGCGTACTGACTATCGCGCATGATCGTATGGACAAGCCCCGACGCGCGGATCTTTTCCTCGGTTTCAAGATGGTCGGAAATGACGATCGCTGGCGTTTGAGGATTGATCCCGACCGATGAGGTGTAGACCAGATGCTTCACGCCCGCTTTCTCGGCGGCGTTGACGGCGTTCTCGTGCTGCCGGACGCGCCCGCCGACTCGGGCGGTGCTGATCAGCAGCATCTGGTCCGCGCCCTCGAAGGCGGGCACGAGGCTTTCGGGATCGTCGAAGTCGGCACGTCGGATCTCGGCACCCTTCGACGCCATGTCGGCGAGCTTTTCCGGCCGGCGCGTTACCAGGATCAACTCCGACGCCGCAACATCCTCGAGCAGGCAGTCGGTCACCATCCGGCCCATTTCGCCTGTCGCACCGGTAATCAGTATCGCCATAACCTTCCTCTGTTGATCGTGTTCGCTTCACCAACGTTCCGCGATAACGGACCGTTCCATGGCGGTCGTGACGTCATGACGCCGCCTTCTTGCTGAAAAAGGCGGCGGATAAGGACGAAAATTCACATCGGACGCAAACTTTTGCCACAAAACCGCGTTTAGGTCGGCAGTATGGGACGATTGTCCTGCCCGGGGGCATTTGGTTCGGCAGAGCAAAATCGGAAAGGAAACAAACCCATGGTTGGTTTTAAACGGCTTTCGCGCGGCATTGTATTTCCGCTCATTGTCTCGATCCTGGCGTCGACGGTGATGGCCACGACGGCCAACGCCGCGATAGTCGGCACGTCGAGCGCGGTTCACAAATACAATTCGACGCTTGCGCGCGACCGCTTGGAAAACCTGATCCAACGCAAGGATGTTCAGAAGGAATTCAAGGCTTACGGCGTCAGCCCGGCCGAAGCCAAAGCCCGTGTCGGCGCGATGTCCGACCAGCAGGTGGCGGACATCGTCAACAAGATCGACAAGGAACCCGCGGGCCAGGGCGCGGCCGGGGCGCTGATCGGCGCGGCTCTGATCGTGTTCCTGGTGCTTCTCGCCACCGACATCCTGTGCGTAACGCACGTGTTCAAATTCACCCGGTGTGCGGACTAATTGGTCGCGATCATGCTTAGACGGACGGCGGTTCTCGCCGCCGTCCTTCTGGGCTGCGGACTGTCGGGCTGCGCCAGCCTTCACACGACAGATCTCTCCACGCTGCCACCAATGCCGAAAAAGGCAAGCGTGGCGGGCGTCCCCTTCTATCCGCAGAAGGAAAAATATTGCGGCCCGGCCTCGCTCGCCATGGCGGTGACCTGGGCGGGCAAGCCGGTGACGCAGGACGACGTCGCGGCACTGACCTTCACGCCCGGACGCGACGGCACCTTCCGTACCGACATGCAGACGGCGGCGTATCGCTACGGACGCCTCGCCGTCAGGCTGCGCAATCTCCAATCCGTGCTGAAGGAAGTCGCCGCCGGACGGCCCGTCATCGTGTTCCAGAATCTGGGCCTCAGCATCTGGCACGTCTGGCACTATGCCGTGCTGGTCGGCTACGACCTCAACCACAAGGAAGTCATCCTCAATTCCGGCAAGGACAAGAACGAGATCCTCGGCATCAAGCTGTTCGAGCGAACATGGAACCGCGCCGACAACTGGGCCCTCGCCGTTCTGCCGCCCGGCATGCTGCCGGTCGACGCCCGGGAATCGGACGTGCTGGACGCCGCCGCTGGACTTGAACGCGTCAAATCCTACAAGTCGGCCGCCAGCGCCTATCGGGCGATCGTCGGGCGCTGGCCGATGGACTGGGCGGCCTATTTCGGCCTTGGGAATGTCCGGTTCGCCGAGAAGCAATTCGCCGCCGCCGAGCAAGCCTACCGGCATGCCCTTGCCATAAAACCCGACGAAGCCGGCGTCTGGAACAATCTCGCTTATGCGCTGGCCCGACAGGGCCGCAAAACAGACGCGATTGAAGCGGCGCGCCGGGCCGTCGCGGCGGCGCCCGACGACAAGGCCGCCTACAAGCAGACATTGGCCGAACTGTCGGGGCAAACGCCCCCGCCCTAAAATCGCCGTCGCCTTTTCCGGCATCCCATGATAAGACGGCGCCATGTCTCACCTCGCGATCAAACTCCGGCTCATTCGAATTCCTGGCCACATCGCCGGGTAGATGACTCACGTCTAAGGATCTCGAACCGGCTCGTAGCAAATGCGAGGCGGTGGATCCTTCCCAGACTTCCTCGACAGAGCCACGGGCCATGAATTGGAAACATCATGGCTGATCGTCCTTCAATCCTGCCGACGCCGCACGCGTCACCCACGGAGCAGCACGTGCTCGGCTATATTCTGGCCGGCGTCGGCGCCGTTCTGTTTTCGATGAAGGCGATCATCATCAAGCTCGCTTACGGCGCGGGTATGCCGGACGCCGGGCCGCCCGTGGACGCGATCACCATGCTGGCGCTCAGGATGGCCTTCTCGCTGCCGGTTTATGTCGGGATCGGCGTGTGGTCCTGGCGGCGTCACGCACGCGAAGGCCGCCGGCTGCCCAAGGGCCGGGAATTCATCCTGATCGGCCTGACGGGAACGCTCGGCTACTATGTGGCGAGCTACAGCGATTTCCTCGCACTCACCTATATCACCGCCGAGTTCGAACGGCTGATCCTGTTCACATATCCGATTTTCGTAATGGTGCTCGGCGCGCTATTCTTCGGCGGTCATATCACTCGCCGAGGAATTGCGGCCCTATGCCTCGCCTATTCCGGAATCGCCTTCATCTATTTCAAGGGCGAGATCGCCACCGGCCCCGAAATCACGTTCGGCGCTGGGCTGGTGCTGCTTGCGGCGTTCTCCTTCGCGCTCTACCAGCTTTTCGCCAAGGGCTGGCTCAATCTGATCGGCAGCCGGATCTTCACCTGTATCGCGATGAGCGGGGCGGCGGTCGGCGTGCTGACTCATTTCGTGGTGCGGACGGTCCACGACGGTTCCTTCGCCGCGCTGCATGTGCCGAACCATGTGTTGTGGCTCGCGGCTGCGCTGGCTTTCTTCTCGACAATCCTGCCCTCTTTCATGCTGAACGCGGCGATCGAGCGGGTCGGCCCGCAAGCCGTCTCCATGATCGGCACGGTGAGCCCGATCGCGACGATCGCCATGGCAATCGTCGTCCTCGGCGAACCTTTTGCGCTGACCGATGCGGTCGGCACGGCGCTGGTCCTGCTGGGCGTGGGCATCTTCACGATCCGGCCCTTGCGACGACAGGTATAGCGGGGACGTCTTGCCGGTGACGACAGAACCCAAAGCGGATCAAACATCGGCGCTGCGCCGCCTGCCGCGCGGCATCTGGGCGCTCGGCTTCGTCAGCATGTTCATGGATATCTCGTCCGAGATGATCCACGCGCTTCTGCCGGTCTTCCTGGTTACCGTACTCGGCGCGGGCACGACGATGGTCGGCCTGATCGAAGGTGTCGGCGAAGCAACCGCTGCAATCTCCAAGCTGTTCTCCGGATGGCTCAGCGACCGGATCGGCAAGCGCAAGGTCCTGACCGTAATCGGCTACGGCCTCGCGACGCTGTCCAAGCCGCTCTTCGCGCTCGCGCCGACGGCCGACTGGGTTCTGTTCGCCCGTTTCTCCGATCGGGTGGGTAAAGGAATACGCGGCGCGCCCCGTGATGCGTTGGTCGGCGACATCGCCCCGCCGGAAATGAGAGGCGCGGCTTACGGATTGCGCCAATCTCTCGACACCGTCGGCGCGTTTCTGGGCCCCCTGCTCGGCCTCGCGCTCATGGCGCTGTTCGCCGACAATTTCCGTCTGGTCTTCTGGGTCTCGCTGATCCCCGGCGCTATCGCCGTCGCCATTCTGGTGCTCACGGTCAGGGAGCCGGCGCCGAGACGCGAGCGCGTCGCCCGAGCCCCGATCGACTGGAGCCAGTTGAAGCATCTTGGTCGTCCGTTCTGGGCCGTAGTGGCCGTCGGCAGCGTACTCACCCTCGCCCGGTTCAGCGAGGCGTTCCTCATTCTGCGCGCGACCAATCTCGGCCTGTCCCTGACGCTGGTGCCGCTGGTCCTCGTTATCATGAACATCGTCTACGCCGCCTCGGCCTATCCGATGGGCGCGATATCGGACCGCATGGGCCGGCGCTGGATCGTCGGCCTCGGCTTCGCCGTTCTCATTCTGGCCGACCTCGTGCTCGGAATGGCCACCACGCTCTGGCAGGGCGCCATCGGCATCGCGCTCTGGGGCCTTCACATGGGCATGACCCAGGGCCTGCTCACTACGCTTGTCGCCGACCGGACACCGCAGGAGTTGCGCGGCACCGGCTTCGGCGTATTCCACCTCGTCACCGGCATCGCCATCCTGTTCGCCAGCCTGATCGCTGGCATATTGTGGGACGTCGTCGGCCCCTCGGCCACCTTCTTCGCCGGCGCGACCTTCACGACGGTCGGCGTCCTCGGCGCCCTGATGATCGCGCGCAATCACGGGCGTTAGGCCGAAAACCCGCACTTTTGTAGTAGACATCGCCGGCGCGCTTGCCCAAAATTCAACCAGATAAGAAATTAGTAAATCAGAATACAACCCAGCGATCATGCCACGCGAATTACGATACCGTCGCGACATAGATGGCTTGCGTGGGATCGCTGTTTTGGCAGTTGTCTTTTATCACGCCACCGTCTCTCCATCTTATCATGGTCACGGGTCTGTCTTCGCCGGTGGGTACGTCGGCGTCGATATCTTTTTCGTAATCTCCGGATTCTTAATAACTTCAATTCTACTGGACGACGCGAGAAACGGTCGGCTCCGGCTAAGTCATTTTTATGACCGGCGTATACGCAGAATTTTTCCGGCTTTATTCGCGGTTATTGGTACCAGTTTCGGTGCTGCGTGGTTCTTATTCTTTCCGGACCAATTAGAGTCCTTAGGCAAATCGGCAATCGCCGCTGTCCTATTCGTCTCTAATTTTTTCTTTAGAGCTCAGACAGAAAACTATTTTGCGCCGACGACGACCCTCAGCCCTTTGCTACATACATGGTCTTTAGCCGTCGAGGAGCAGTTCTATATTGTCTTTCCCGCGTTACTCTATCTCACTTTTCGTTTCTTTCGGAAGCACGTCACGGCCGTCATCATCGCCGGCATTGTCGTATCTTTTGCCATCGCTCAATGGGCAATGGGCGAGCACCCGAAAGGAGCCTTCTATCTGGCGCCGGCACGTGCATGGGAATTTCTTCTAGGGACGCTTCTGGCTCTTGAAACGATCCCTACACTCAAATCCAGAAGTCCCCGCGAAATAATCGCCGTTGTCGGCGCATTTCTTATACTCTGGCCGATCTTTACGTTCACACCAGATACGCCGTTTCCGGGCGCAAATGCCTTATTCCCGTGCCTAGGCGCGACATTCATTATCTACGTCGGCACGACTGGTCCGACCCTTGTGACACGTGCTCTGCAGTTTAGACCGCTAGTTTGGATCGGTTTGATCTCCTATTCGCTCTATCTCTGGCATTGGCCGTCTTTGGTCTTCTTTCGTCAATATTTTGGGACATTAAATCTTGGAGCTGAAATAACAACAAGCATTGTTTTAATTTCACTTTGCGTGTCAGCGCTATCGTGGCGTTTCATCGAACAACCCTTCCGGCGACCGCAACGCTTGCAGCGGAAAACTGTCTTTTCTCTTGGTGCATCAGCTGCCAGCGCAGCAATTATCGTGGCTGTATTCGTTGTATTGCGCGCGGGACTTCCCAATCGCATTCCCAAATATATTGCGCAAATTGCAAATGACGCCAAAGACTACGATCCTAGGCGCTCAAATTGTCTTGAACTCAGCGATACACGCATCAAGAACCGACAGATCTGCAAATTTGGCGCATCAAAAACCGACACCCCGAGCTTTGCTTTATGGGGAGATTCCCATGCCGGGGCACTGATGCTGGCAGTGGAGGATTCCGCAAAAAGATATGGTCTGACCGGTGACTTTGTAGGCCGGTCAGCGTGTCCGCCGCTTCTCGGCATCATAATCGCCGAGCGAAAGGATGGGGTAGATTGCCGTGATTTCAACAACTTGGTCATTGAATACCTTCGCAAAACTCCATCCATCAATACGGTTTTAATCGCTGGGCGATGGGCTGCTTATGCTGAATGGGAAAGATATAAAGAAAGTCGATGGGGCCACGTGCTCATTGAGGACGATCAGTCTTCGTCACTCACCCCGGCGGAAAATCATCGCGTCTTCTCTCGCGCTCTAGAGCGAACAGTCGCGGCCATAGAACACGCGGGGAAGCAAGTTGTCATTGTGGGTCCCGTCCCGGAAATTGGCTGGGATGTTCCTAAATCTCTCGCGATGGAAAAATTGACGGGCATACAACGTACGATCACGCCGACCATCGCTGACTTCATGGCTCGGAACGCTTTTGTATTGAATCAGATGGAACGATTCCGGCAACTTAACGTGAAGATCGTCTATCCTCACAAAGCACTTTGCGACCACATGATCTGCCACGTCGTAGAGAACAAAAAAGTTCTATACATCGACGATAATCACCTGTCCGTCCATGGCGCTAACGAGATCTCATGGATTTTCAATCCGGCCATACAGCTGATTAGGGACCAAAGCGCTCTTGCTACAGTAATTCATTGATCAGGTCTCTGCCATCTTGATTGGCTCACATCGTCTCCAACACCTTATTCTCTTTCGAAGTTTTTGTTGGACATCGCCGACGCAATCCCCAAAAATTTGAACCAGTATCCCACCGCGTTTGGCCCTCTCCTTTTGAAATCACAGTCGCGCCCTGACCTATCGCAGAGACATCGACGGACTGCGTGCGATCGCGGTGATTGCGGTCGTTCTGTATCACGCCCATATAGCGCCCTTTAGCGGAGGCTATATAGGTGTCGACGTCTTTTTCGTCATTTCGGGTTTCCTGATCACCTCGATCATCCTGCCCGACATCCAGGCCCGCCGATTTCGGCTGGGCCATTTTTACGAGCGGCGGATCCGCCGAATCCTGCCGGCGCTGTTCACTGTTATGGCAGCGTGTTTCATCGCGGCGTGGTGGCTGTTTCTCCCCGGCCAGTTCGAAAGCTTCGCCCATTCGGCGATGGCGACAGTTCTATTCGTTTCGAACATCTTTTTTCGCACCAAATCGGAAGGCTATTTCGCGTCTTCTCTGGAACTGAGTCCACTCTTGCACACATGGTCGCTCGCGGTCGAAGAACAGCTCTATATCTTTTATCCACTGGCACTCTATCTGGCAGTTCGCCTGCTTAGACGGCGCGCTTGGATAGCCATCGTCGCCTTAATGTTCGTCTCTTTCTTTAGCGCGGCACTAATTGTCGGCGGCCACCCCAATGGAGCGTTCTATCGGACGTCGCTTCGAGCTTGGGAATTCATGTCAGGGGCGATACTGGCCTTCAGAATTATCCCGGGACCCAAGGCCGCTGTTATGAGCGAAGCGGCGGCGACAACTGGAGCCGCCCTGGTTCTCTGGTCGATCTTCGCCTTCTCTCCCGAGACCACCTTCCCGGGCGCTAATGCCCTCTATCCCTGTATCGGCACAGCACTCATTCTCTATGCCGGCCTCCATAGCACAACGGTGGTAGGCCGATTTCTATCGTTCCGACCGATGAGAGGAATTGGCCTGATCTCCTATTCTCTTTATCTCTGGCACTGGCCCATCCTCGTGTTCTGCCGCCAGTACTTTGCAACTTTGGATCTAGGCCGGACAGTCACCGTTGTCGCACTTCTATTATCCGTCGCTCTGTCGTGGCTGACTTGGCTGTTCGTGGAGCAACCGGCTCGACGATCACCCCTTGTTAGTCCGAAGCGTGCGTTTTCCGCCGCAGGTATTGCGGCAACCCTTACGTTCGCTCTTGCGGGATCGGTAATTATGCTGGGAGGCATCCCACTCCGGTTGTCTAGCGGCATGGCAGCGCTCGCCGACGCTGCCCACGACATCGATCCGCGCGACGCGCATTGTTCGGCGATCAGTGCCAAATCTATAGAGGCCGACAAACTCTGCCGGATCGGGAACGCGAGCGCCGTGTCGCCGACTTTCGTATTGTGGGGGGACTCTCACGCGAATGCCGAGATGCCGGGTGTAGATGATGCCGCAAAGCGGGCCGGCATCACCGGGGTGATAGCGACCGATCCAGGTTGCCCCCCACTCATCGGGCTCGAAGTCACCTTTCCGGGCCAGAAGCAACAATGCCGCAAAGTGAACACCCAAGTCCTAGACTATATCCGCCGCACATCTACGATCGATACAGTGATCCTTGCCGGCCGCTGGGCCATCTATGCCGAAGGAACCGCATACGGTCCGGAATCGATGTTGCCGATAACACTCCGTGACAGCACGAAAGGCTCGGTCAGTCGCAATGACTATTTCAATCTGTTCCGCCACGCACTCGAGAAGACGGTGTTGTCGCTCCAAAAGGCGGGCAAGCGAGTGGTGCTGGTAGGACCAGTGCCGGAGGTTGGGTGGAACGTTCCCAAATGGCTCGCGATTGAGAATATAGCGCATAGCCCACATAGGATTGCTCCAAGATACGCAGCATTCCTTGAACGCCAAGAACCGGTTCTGCGTGAACTCTCCGATCTTAAAGGCCACCGAGGCGTCGCGATCGTTTATCCACATCGTGTCTTATGCGGCAGGGAAAACTGCGAGATCATAAAGGACGGTCATCCGCTCTATATCGACGACGATCACCTGTCGGTTCACGGCGCCATGAGAATTTCGAGCATTTTCGACCCGGTCATGGCCGCTATCCGGTCCCACCCGTCCCCACTCCTTGCAAGCCACTAGGCGATGACGAGGCCGGACCTTCTCTAATGACAGGCTGCCCGGAAGGCGGTATGCAGGTTGGAGGGGAATCCAAGAAACAGTGGCTTCGACGCGGCGGCGTCCGGGCCAATAAGCCCGGGTGGCGCTAATTCCCGCCGAACGGCGGAAATTCGCGAAGTTAGTGCGATCTGTTCACGAGTCGAGGGGGGCCATATGAGCGACTTGGCTGTTTCACGCTATCCGTCTACGAGCCGCGCCTGGGTCATGGTGGCGCTGCTGTATGTCGGCTATGTGCTGTCCTTCGTGGACCGCCAGATCATCGCCTATCTCGTCGCGCCGATCCGGCACACGATGAACATCAGCGATTTTCAGCTCAGCATGATAACCGGCCCGGCTTTCGCGGTATTCTTCGTTGTTTTCGGAATCCCGCTCGGGCAGTTGGCGGACCGCGTCAGCCGCGTCAGGATCATCTCCGCCTGTATTGCGCTGTGGAGCATCACGACCATGGCCTGCGGCTATGCCGGAACTTTCTGGCAGCTGTTTCTGGCCCGCGTCGGCGTCGGTGTCGGCGAGGCGTCTTTGACGCCGTCCGGCGTGTCCCTCATCTCCGACACCTTCCCACGCGAGCGTCGGCATGTTGCGATCAACATATTCGCCTCCGGCGTCCATGGCGGCCTAGGACTCAGCAATATCCTGGGCGGCGTAGTCGTAGCCGCGTTGACCACCGCCGGCGCCCGCGGATTGCTCGACGCTCTCGGGGGACTGGAACCATGGCAGGCGACCTTTGTGGTCGTCGGCGCGCCGGGCGTGATCGTCGCGGCCCTCTTTCTTTTTCTCCGCGAACCGGAGCGTCAGGAACGCGACGTGGCGGCGCATGAGGGCGTCCCCCTCCGAGAGACGCTCCGCTTCATGGGCCGCCATGCCAGAATCTATGTGACGCTGATAGTCGGCTCGGCTTTCGGCGCGCTCGCGAGTTACGCGATGTATGGCTGGGTGCCGGCTCTGTTCATGCGCAAATACGGATGGCACGCCGCCGAAGTCGGCACTTCCTTCGGGCTTATCACGCTGGTATTTGGCACGTCGGGTCTCGTGCTCAGCGGCCTGATCGCCGGCCGGCTGAACAAGGTCGGCGATCACGCGGCACAGATGAAGATGCTGATCCTTGCGATACTCGCCACGGCGGTCGTCTCGCCCTTCCTGATCGTCGTCGACTCGCCGGTATGGACGCTCGGCTGTCTCGCCATTGTCGTATTTTTTCTCGGCGCGCCAATCGGCCTGTCTCCCGCTGCGCTGCAGGCGATCACACCCAACGAAATGCGGGCTCAGATTGTTGCGGTGTATGTCGCCGTCGTGGGCATCGTGGGCCTCGCCGGCGGACCACCGGCGGTCGCGGCGATAACGGACTTCGTCTTCAAGTCGGACGCGGCCGTCGGCTCATCCCTGGCGATCGCCATGTCCCTGGCCGGCGCTCTGGGCGCCATCGTGCTCTGGTTCGGACTGAAGGCCTATTCCGACCGGGCCGCCCTCTATGAACCGGGTGCGGCGCCAGCGACCGACCCAATCGAGACCATCGAGCCGTAAGCCCGGGGCTGTCGGACCGCGAAGCCCGAAGCCCTTCGCCATTTTCGGATCATGCCGGGGAAAGGGTCAAACCGCCGACGGCTGCAGTTCCGTGCGAACGATGTCCGCCCCGGCAACCATCGCCTTCAATTTCGCAAAGGCGAGATCGCGCGCCATGTATTTCATGCCGCAATCCGGCGCGATGACCAGACGATCAGCATCGACATAGCGAAGCGCGCGGCGAATCCTGGCGGCGACGAGGTCAGGATCTTCGGCGGTTTCGGTCGACAGATCGAGGACGCCCAGAATAATCGTCTTGCCATCAAGTTCCGTCAGTATGGCGCAATCCAGATCAGGTTGCGCGGCCTCGATAGAGATCTGCTTCACCCTGGATCGCCGCAACTCCGGCAAAAAGGAATAGCCCTCCAGTTTGACGTGGCCGAACGCGGCGTAGCCGAAACACAGATGCAGAGCGGTTACGCCGTCGACTCCTTCAAGCGCGCGATCGATGACGTCGACCGCAAAACGCTTGGCCTTTTCAGGTCGCGCTTGCAGATAGGGCTCGTCGATCTGGACGATGTCCGCTCCTGCCGCGAACAGATCCTTGATCTCGTCGTTCACGGCCACGGCGTAATCCATCGCCAGCGCAGCTTCGTCACCATAGAAATCGTCCTGAGCCTGCTGCGACATCGTGAACGGTCCCGGCACTGTTATCTTGATGGGACGCTCGGTATTGCGTCTTAGGAATTCGACGTCCCTGACCTGAACGGGCTTTCGGCGCCTGATCTTCCCCACGATCCGCGGCACCGGCTGTGTTATGCCCGACCGGCGCGTCAGGGCTTGTCCTGGATTACCGAGATCGACGCCCTCAAGCGCCGTTGCGAAGCGATTCGAATAGCTCTCGCGACGCATTTCCCCGTCACCGATGATGTCGAGTCCGACCCGCTCCTGATCGGAAATCGCCAGCAGCGTCGCATCGTTCTGTGCGTCCTCGAGCCATGCGTCGGGAATTCGCCACAGCGATTGAGCCCGCACGCGCGGCGGCGCCTGGTTGCTCAGAGCCGACCGATCAACGAGCCAACCCGGCTGGGGATAGCTGCCGACAAGAGTGGTGGGAAGTAATGTCATCGCGGTCAGGGTCCTGGGCGGGGAGCATCGAGGGTCGGGCGACCGTTACGGAAATTCTGCAAGGCAGCGCCGCCCGCGCAAGCCTGTCGGTCATTATGAGCCAAAATTCCAGATGCGAAACCCGCCTAGCGCGGCTCTTCCCGCCACACACAAGAGAGTTCGATGCCACTGCCGATGGGAAGAAGGACGGATTGAAGATCCAGTTTGTCGCGAACCGCAGCTTGATAGCGGGCCACGTCCGGCCGGGCCTCTTCGGGATAGAGGATGTTGTCGGCGGCGATCAGCGCATTGTCGGCGAGCTTTGGATAGAGCTTTTCGAAACAAGGCACATAAAGATCTTTCCAAATATCGATCAAAACGAAATCGATATCGCCCGCAAGTTCGTCCAGGAGCGTCAACGCATCCCCGAGAAGCCAGTCCACATGGTCGTTCAACCCGGCCTCTTCGAGCTGCGACCGCGCATAAGCCTGCTTCTTTTCGGAAACGTCGAGTGTTACGAGCCGTCCGCCTGTCGCCCTCGCCGCATCGGCAAGAAACAGTGTGGAATAGCCATATGACGTGCCAAGCTCCACGATCCGCTTCGCCCCGCGTGCAACGGCCAGATCACGCAGGACCCGAGCGACCTTTTCACCGACGTGAAGCAGCAATTCATCGCGATGCTTAAAGCCGTCGAAATTCGAATCGCGAAACAATTCGGCTTCTTCTGCCGCACGCTTGTTATACCGATGAAGTACCCGTTCGAAAGCCTGGTCCATTACGCAAACATCCAAATTTAGTAGGTCAGGTGGAAATTGACGGGGCCTGTTCGGACGCGGCCGCCGGCCATCCGGGGCGCATACCGTAGAAAGACTGGTTGAGCAAGACCTCGATCTGACGGATTTGCCCGCCGGTGATCTTGAACATTTCCATGATCTGCCATGCGAACGGCCGCTTCACACCAATCGGGACTATCCGCCCATCCGTCAGTTCGAGCTGATGTATCGCGCCGGCGTGATCGAGAAAGCAAAGGCTGAAGACGACACCGTACTCTTCATCGACGACCGGAAAGCGCCGGTCGCGGACGCGCGTCACAAATCGAAAATAGCCCGTGGCGAACTGCTCGGCCGGTCCAAGTGCATAGAACGGCGGATCACCCGCTTTGTCGAACTCGGGGGCGTGTGTGGCCATCACACCGTTGTCCATCCGGTCGCATTCGGGCGCGAAGGGCGCGCGGACCATCCCGTCATTACGCTCCAGCGTTTGAAAATAGGCGTCTGCCACGGCAATTAGCTCCTCACGTGGCCGGCTTTCAGCCTGCGGCACGGTCTCCAACCAGATCGGCAACGGCTTTCCCATTGCCTCCAGCTTTTGAGGGCCGTCCTTGTAGAACAGGATGGGATCGCGCGAAACGACCGTCTCGGCTTCCGAAATCAGCCCATCCTCGAGCTTGATCCTCAGGCCGAAGATCACCGCCACATCGTTCTCGCGCATGACGCCAATGACGCCCGCTTGCTGCGTGGATGGATCGGCGGCGACATGGGAGTAGACGCCGCGCCGGTTGCACGTGGCCCAGAAGCCGTCGCCGACCCGCAAGAGCTGACTGTTCTCCGTGAATCTCACATGCGGCGATAATGGAGCGCGCGACGGATCACGCGCCGCGACCGCATCGAGATATTGCTCGACCGCCGAGACAAGACCGGTGCGGCCTGCATGGGTTTCCGCCGTCATGTGCGCCCCCTTTTCCCCCTTTACTATGGCACACGACGTCTGCCGCCAACATCCCGGTTATGATGATCGCATCATCGTCCACGACGCCATTTGGGCAAGGCGCAAATCACCTTGAACAAGGCACGCTCTTCCGCGATTGAATGCGAATAGTCAGGGGCAGGTCGACAATACGTGACCGTCGCTGGCGCTCGCATCGACGCAATAACGCGCGAGATCGTGAGACGCGATCACTTGACCGGCATAGCCCGCCTTGACGCCAGCGACGTCCTTTGCCGCCTGCTCGCTGTCAGACGACGGAACGAAGTGATGCAGCAACACCGAGCGGACCTGCGCTTCCTTTGCGATATGAGCGACCGCGGAGGGAATCAGATGTTCACGCGTCAAATGCTTCTCGAGCGCGGCGCGACGATCCGCCGACCATTGGCCGGTCGAGGCGGAGGTGCCTCGGCCCTTCAATACCGTTTCCAAATCGATAACCTCGGAAACGAGCAGGTCCGCGCCTTTCGCGAACTTCGCGACCGCTTCGGACGGCCCGGTATCGCCGGTGAAGACGATGACTCCATGCGGCGTCTCGATGCGGTAAGAGTAAGACTTGAAATGCTTGCGCTGTTTGGCAGTCATTAAGGAATAATGCGCGTTTTCCATGGCTGTGACGCGGATCTTGTCGTCCTGATAAACCAGACCGTCCCCGGCAATGTCATGCGCGGTAAAGTGCGATTTAATATCCGTGCCGGCCAATTTCTCGGCGGCGAAGGTGTCGAACGGCACCTTGAGATAGGCCACAGCCGCATCGACGAACTTGTTGGTTCCCGGCGGCCCATAGATATTCCAGGCGCCTTTGGTCTTGCTCCCGCCGATGCTGAAGAAGTCGCTGGCCATGATGCTGGCGAGCCCGAGATCGTGGTCCGGATGATGGTGGGTGATGAAGATTGTGCGGATGGTTTGCGGCTCAAATCCCGCTTCGACAATCCGCCGAACCGCACCCACTCCGCAGTCGATCAAATAGGTCGTCCCGTCGACGACGAGCAGTGTCGACGGCTCGGACCGCGCCTTTGCGATCACCGGGCCGCCATTGGTTCCAAGCATGATCAACTGCGTACCATTGCCCGTAGCCGTGGGCGCGGCGGACGCTGTTGCCGAATAAAGGAAGGCCGATGCCAGTGTCGCAACTCCCAACCGAAGGGCGATGCGCAGGAATTTGAGGGTGTTCGTCATGATTCAAAGATACCTGCATAGAAGTCGAAAAAAGAACGGCGGCCCCTCTCAAGGAGCCGCCTTGGGACGGGAGTTGGAGATCGGCTAACGCCGATCTCCGTGCTCATACCGCAAAGTCCGTCACATCTTGAACGTCACCCCGAAGCTAAACCGCCGTCCCAGCACGTCGAACAGCGACGGATTGTATTGCTGCGAATAGCCGAGGAATACGCTGTAATACGGGGTGATCGGCGGACTTTTGTCGTTCAGGTTGGTTACGGACGCGTAGATCTGGAACGTCTGACCGTTCGACATCTTGATGTCCTGAGACAGCCGAAGATCGAGATAGAAGGCAGAGCCGACATGGTTGCTCTCGATGTCCTGGCCGACGACCAAGGCGTTCTCGATCGTACCCGAACCGATGTAACGCCCTTGCAGGAAGGCCGTGAAGCCCCCGTTTTGATAGGTGAGATTACCGGTAGCCTTGAAGTCCGGCAACGAATAGGCCACGCCGTCCGACTGTTGAATGCCGGTCTGGCCCGCACGATCGATGTTTACGGCACTGCCGATACCCTGCGTGTTCTTGTTCAGGAAGCTCGTCAGGAGCCGCCCACCGAGTGTCTCGGCGCCTCCGCCGAGGATCGAAACGTCCCTGGTGTAGTCGACCTCGAAGTCAACGCCACTCACAACGGCCTTGGTAATGTTGATGTATTGCGCGCCTACCAGAATGATGCGATCGGTCGCCGCATCGCGCGTGATAAACGAGCACAGGTTTGTCGCGCCTTGAGCGCAGCCATCGACGACCGACTGCGGCGAAAGCTGTCCAATCTCGTCTTTGATCTTGATATGATACCAATCGACGGAAGCGGAGAGCCCGGGAACGAAGTCCGGACGAAATACTGCGCCGGCGGTAAAGGTATCGCCGCTTTCGGGGCTTACGTTCGGGTTTCCGCCCGAAAAGATCGTGACGTTTATCGGGCCATCGCCCGGATAGCGCGGATCGGTGACCGTGTTCACGCCGCCCGTCTTGTCGAACCGCTCCGACAGGTTTGCGGCGCGCACGTCGCGTGAATAGGTGCCGCGCAGGCGCAAGCCACCGACGAACTGAACGTCAAGCCCGCCTTTGTATGCCCATACGGAACCGCTACCGGAATACCGCGCCCAGCGACCAGCGAGATTTACCGCTGCTGAATCGATAATCCCCGCGCGGTTGACGAGAGGGATCTGGGTTTCGGCGAAAAGCTCCTTCACGTCGATCGTACCGATAATGTTCGACACTTTCGAATATTGAATTCCGACCGTGTTGGCGCAATCGGGCGGGTTGACGCCACGCAGGCCCGGCGCCTCGCCATCGCAGAGCACGGGATGGCCGGTGTCATGATTCGACGACTGGTTAGTCGAATCGCGAACGATCTGAAGGACATGTTCGCGACGATAAGATCCGCCGAAAGCCGCGGAGATCGGACCGGCCCAGCCATCCAGGACCGTGCCGCTGGCGGACACCTCGGCGACGTGTTGAGTGAGCGTGGTCCGATTCACCTTCGCCTCTTGTGCGGTATAGGAATCGGTCCGACCGAGCGAAAATCCGGACCCTGCAAAGTAGAGCGGCGTCGTGATCTTCTTGCCGACATCGTTACCGATGACATAATCGAGCGCTGCCGCCGACGCGTTTCCCTGGCCAAACAGATTTATCGGCTGACATCCCGGAAACGCGTTGCCGTACTCCGATACGCGGCAAACAATTGCGCCCGTGGTCGGATCTCGCACCGCGTCGGCAGCCGCGAAAATCCGGTCAACCCGCATGCCGACCTGGTCCCAGGTTCTCTTGTTGTGACCGTATTGGTAGTAGCCGTTGACGATCCATTGGTTGAACAGACCGTCGTTATCCACCGTGTATTTGAACCCGCCCGTGATCGAGTCCATCTTGCTGTCGTCCCTCAAGGTCACGTCAGGGCTGGCGAGTTGCGTATGAAGCTTGAATGACTGAATGCCGTTATTAATCATGATCTGCCGAAGCGAGTCCGGGAGAAACGCGTTGTCCTGGAAGATCGTGACCTGCGTTGGAGTGCCCTGCAGCGAGCCCATCGGGGTGTTGTAACGGAACGACAAATCCTCGCCGTGAATGTATTGCGTGTAGACCTTGAAGTTGGGCGTCACGTCGTAATCGGCGTAGCCGAAGAAGTTTTGGCGTGAGAAATCCGGGTAGAGGGTCGGATTCTTAGTACCGAAATCATCGGCACTGCCGCCAACGCTGCGCGCCGGCGGAATGCCGGCCGGGTAAGCCGAGAGGCTGCCCCGGTTGAGCGGCGTGTAGCTGCCGTCCGGATTGAATTGCAGACCATTGATCGGGCTGCCGAAGTTGGGAGCCGTACTAATTAGCCCACCTAAGGTCGCAGCATTCGAAACGACATGGGGCCGGATAAGCAGCATGCCGTTCGAGTCGGGTATCGTGCCCCAGGCTTTGTACCAATCGCGGCCCTTATAGCTGAAGATGCCATCCTGATGGAATCGTTCGGCCGACAGCTGGATATGGGCGTGCTCGCCGATGTCGGTGCCGAACGCGGCGGAGAATTTGTAGTTGGCCCCATCTCCGCGCGACGTGATACCACCCTGGGCGTTGACTTCCATTCCGGTGTAGTCGGTGTTCAAGATGAAATTGACCACACCGGCCACCGCATCGGTGCCATAGGCCGCCGAAGCGCCGCCGGTTACGGTTTCGACCCGGGAAATCATGACCTCGGGAATGGCGTTGACGTCAACGCCGCCGAAGACAGTGGACGAAACGACCCGCCGACCGTCAACCAATGTCAGCGTGCGGTTGATGCCGAGACCGCGCAGATCAAGATTGCCGTACCCGCCGCGCGTAAACCAGCTGACGGCCGAATTCGGAGTCTGGCTCTGATAGAATTCAGGCAGCTGGGTCAGGCCCGAGACCACTGTGTCGGGCGCCATCTTCGTAAGCTGGGCAGCCGGGACAGAGGTTACCGGAACCGGACTTTCCATGCCGGGTTGCTGGATGCGCGAGCCGGTAACGACGACCTCTTTTAGCGCACCGGAATCGGCTTTGGAGGCGGCCGTATCTTGAGCCTCCGCAACGGATACAGCCAGACACAGCGCGGCAGTGCTCGTCCCGCAGGCGAGCAAAAAGCGTGCGAGATGATGTCTCGTCATGTTCGTTTCCCCCTTCATTTGTCAGTTCATGTCGATTATCCGACCGTTCCCCGAGGCGGAGCAACGCATTACAAAATGATGACAAGTCATAATCTTTTAGCTATGAGTTATAGTCAGAAGGACAGACGGACAATGCGGGGGGAGCATGACCGGTCTTCCATTTACCTTACGACAGCTCGAAATCTTCGAGATTCTCAGCACGACTCGAAGTTTCCGGCTTACTGCTGAGCAGTTTGCAATCTCGCAGGCGGCCGTCAGCAACCATATCAAGGCGCTCGAACGGCACCTCGGCGTGCCGCTCTTCATCCGTCGGGCCGGCAAGGCGCCGGAGCTCAGCCTGGAAGGGCTCGCCTTTACGCGCGACCTGCATCCGTTCCTGGAGACGGCACAGAAACTTGCCGCGCATCGTCGCTCGGCAATCCAGACCACCGGCGGGCGCGCCTTCAAGATCTATGTCGGCCTTCATTTGCTCGAGGAATACGTCCGGCCGAAGCTCGATCGGTTCTACATCGCCTATCCGGATATCGAGATCGACTTCGTCTCCGGCGTTCCCAGTTCCGAGAAACTGCGCCAGATATTGGGCGACAAATTCGACGTCGCGCTATTCCATGCGCCGCGCGGCCTGACGCTTGACGAACATTGCCGGGTTATCGCGCGGTGCCGGGCCGGCATTTTTGCACATCGCGAACTGCTGCCCGTCGCCCACAAAAAAATGTCGATCGAGGAAGTGGGCGAGTTGCCCTATGTGATGGTGCACCCCGACAAGGAGGAGCCCGATCCGATCAGCCAGCTCGCCGCCGTCGGGATCGATCACCCGCGCATCGTCCAGCGCGCGCATTTCTACGATGTGTTGGCCAAATTGGTAGAGCGCGGTGTCGGCGCCAGCTATATATGCGAGTCTTTTATCAAAGCCGAGAAGCGCCAGGACGTCGAGCTGATCCTGCCGTCCGAGGACTGGCGCCTGGCCGTTCGTCATAAGCCGGCGCTGACCGATCCGCAGGCGCTCGATATCGAGACCCTCCTCATCTCCTGCGTTCTCGACGACGGCCGCTATCCGGCGGTCTGAACCGAAAGGCGATTGCCCCTCGGGCCCGGCTGGTGGACATGCGGTGGAATCGAAGGGCGGAGATTCCGCACCTGTTGCGCCGCTAACGCCGGAATGCGGATTTTTCGCGCGCCACTATCGTTTTAATGGAGATTGGCTCCCCGGGCCGGACTCGAACCAGCGACCGGGCGGTTAACAGCCGCCTGCTCTACCAACTGAGCTACCGGGGATCACGCCGGGAAGGCTAACCCGACAGGCCTGAAAAAAGGCTTTAGAACGGGCCGCGCTTCCAAGTGGAACGCCTTTAGGCGGCGCTTTATAGCAAAGAGATTTGCCGGACGCCACCCCTTCCGGCACTCCGACCGACAACCTTTTTCAGGCCGTCCTATCGGGCCTTTTTCGGGGCCAGCGCGTGGAGATAGGCGATGATGTCCTCGATATCGAGGCGCGAGAGGGAAATTTCCGTCATGGGCGTATGCGGCACCTGCAGAAAGCCCCGATACTCGGCCTCCCGCTTGCCGATGTCCCTGGCCAGAACGGCGAAAGGCGGCGGCATATCGTTGGGCGCGCTGGTCTGGCCCGGCTCGACCAGATGGCAGCTCTTGCACCAGCGTTCGGAAAGCGCCTTGCCCTTGGCCGCGCTCGGCACGCCCTTGATCGGCGGCAGCGCCTTTTCGGCGGCCACAACCGGCGCAGCGAAGAGACCGGACAGAATGACGCCGAGCAGCAGAAAATGCCGAGAAATCATAAGCCCCTCCAAGGACAATCACCCGTCCGAGAAAACACTTTTTGGACCGGAAGCGAATGATTTCGGTCAACGCCCCCCGACGACCGGCCTGCTCAGACGGGCGCGGCGGCTATTGCTGACGGCTTATGTTCGCTCACGAACTTGTAAACCGCTCCGACAACGCCGAACCACCAGGCCATTCCAGGAACCAGAACGATTACTTCCACCAAGGCCGTTCCAAGCATCATGGTGCCCGCCATGGCCGCGCCCGCTTCAGGTGTTCGCGGAATTCCGGTGGAGAACACACTCATGATCCCGGCAACGCTCAGGATCATCAGCAGCAGGAAGATGGTGAACACCAGGATCGCGTAGATCAGAAGGTGCACGCCACCGGCGCGCAGACGGTTGCCTTTGAGAAGGGAGAAGGCGCCGCGCAGCGTCACCCTCTCGTCACAGCTCGTTCCCATGTAGCTGAGCATAATGATCGCGTAAAACGTGGCGAAGAGCATCGCGCCCACCACGATGACTGCGAGAGCATAAAAGAAACCCAGCAGCCCCATCACAAATCCCGGCAAGATCTTGGCGAGGATCGCGCCGGCCCCCGCCAGCAGCGCGCAAGCCAGGATGAAGGCGCCAAAGACGATGATCGCCATCACCAGCGTGCAGATTTGTCGCCAAAGGATAAGAAGGAACCGCCAGGCCCACGTGCTTGCGCTACCGCGAAAAGCGTCCCTTGGTCCCAAAGCCACGACTCTGAACAGCAGCAAGATCATCACGGCGCCGATAAGGATGGAGATCAGCATCACGACCAGCATCGACGGTGACGTCATGATCACCGCCATCTGACGAAATTGCTCCATCACGGCATGTGGGTCGCCGGGCGCTGCGGTCGCCGCCAAACGCCGGGACACGGCGACAGACCTGAATAGCGGCTCCATGAACGGCAAATACAGAAGCAGCATCAGCCCGTAGCAGGCGATCAATATGACGACGAAAGCCCAGAAATGTTTGAAACCCAGCTGCGCGCCATTCCCGATGGTGGCCCAAACCGGCAGCTTCGCCCCTGCCGCAGGCACAGATGCCTGGCTCATGATTAGCCCCCCTTGACTAGATTCCCCTCTCTATAGGGTAGAGCAATTCAGGCATCTGGTCACGTTAAAGATGTGGTAGCGGAAGGTACCGGCGGCACAGGCTAGTTGTGACCGGCCTTTTTCCCCAATACGTCCGCCAGGCTCGTCTTGCCGCTGCCCGGCTTCAAGGGTTTGGGCTGGGAAGCGTCGGGGGCCCAGCCGGTGAGGGTCACGAGGTCGAAGCTCGCCGGGATCCGGCCATCCTCGTCGCCGAATTCGGCCTGGTAGATTTCGGTCATGCGAAAGAGGGTTTCGCGCCGGGTAAAGCTCTTGGTCCGCCCGACCAGCGCATTCGCCTCGCCCATGCCCCTCACCTCCCGCATCAGGCGGATGGCATCCGAATAGGTGGCCGTGACGCGGTCGGTGTCGATCACGGGAAGCGCGAATCCGGCACGCTGGAGAAGGCCGCCGAGACTGCGGACATCGGCGAAAGGCGAGACGCGCGGGCTCGCGCCTCCGTGAACCTCCAACTCCGCCTTCATCCAGGCCGAGCGCAGTTCGTCCAACGTGCCCGCCCCGAGCATGACCGCAAGAAACAATCCGTCGGGCTTCAGCGCGCGGTTGATCTGAATGAGGGCCCCGGGAAGGTCGTTGACCCAGTGCAGGGTCAGCAGGCCGACGACCAGATCGAAGCCCTGCCCGGCGAAGGGTATGGCCTCCTCGTCGAAGACCACGGCGTCACGCCGGTCCTCTCCGATCCGGCGCGCGGCGATATCGCCGACGACCAGCCGTTCGGGGCGGCGCTCGAACACCACATCCTCATAGCCCGCCCCGCCGATCAGCAGCGCCGAGGAAAACCGGCGCTGAACATCCGCCAGCCGGTCACGCAATCGCTCCGCGACTTCGGCAAGCAGGAAATCATGCAGCGGCAGGCGCGTGGCCATGCGATTGCGATGCCGGCGCACCGCCGCGCGGTCGAACACGATAATGTCGGATGATCCGCCAGAGTTCATTTGGCTGTTATGGCATGCGGCGTTAGAGTCGGTAAACGATCTCGGCACCCTCTTCCCGGCGAGACATCCGCCCCACTCAATGGCCAGCATCGATCACGGCTTTCGCGCTTCGGGATTTCTCCGGCCCTTCCGGCCGGCGCTGCGCATGGCCGGACGCCATGTGCTGGACGCCATCCTTCCCCCGCAATGCCTCTCCTGCCGCACGCTCGTGGCCGAGCCGGGCCAGCTCTGCGCCGATTGCTGGCAGGAGATCCGCTTTATCGAAGCGCCTTTCTGCAGCGTCTGCGGACGACCGTTCGAATTCGAACTCGGGGCCGGAGACGCTGTGTGGCGATTGCGCGGCGCGCGAGCCGTCCTTCTCGCGGGCCCGCGCCGTCATGGTTTATGACGATCACAGCCGCGATCTCGTTCTCGGCTTCAAGCGGGGCGATCGGCTGGAAGGCGCCCCCGCCTTCGGTCAGTGGATGGCGCGCAGCGGCGGACACCTGCTGGAAGGCGCGGATTTCATCATGCCCGTGCCGCTGCATCGCCGCCGGCTTTTTACCCGGCGGTTCAATCAAGCGGCCGTTTTGGCCCATTCAGTCGGCAAAACAGCACAAGTTCAGGTTCTTTCGGACGGTCTGATGCGGACCCGCGCCACGCCGAGCCAGGCTGGCCTGAGCCGGTCCGGGCGTTTCCGCAACGTACGGGGTGCCTTCGCGATCCGGCCCCGCCACCGCGCGGCGATCCGGGATCGCCACATCATTCTGGTCGACGATGTCATGACGACGGGCGCCACCGTGGACGGCTGCGCCCGGGCGATCTTAAGGGCGGGCGCGGCCCGCGTGTCCGTTATTACGCTCGCCCGGGTGGTTCAACATCTTTAACCGTCCATACAACATCTTATATGATTGTTTCGAGGTATTCTTGGGGTGGGCCGTTTGTCTGGTGTGAGGATTTAGTATGGCCGAGGTGACGATCTATACCTCTCCCTTTTGCGGCTATTGCTTTCGGGCCAAGCGCTTGCTGGACGCGAAAGGCGTCGCTTACAACGAGATCGATGTCACGGCGGACGCCGATACCCGCCGGGTCATGACCGAGCGCGCCGGCGGCCAGCATACGGTGCCGCAGATCTTCATCGGCGAAACCCATGTCGGCGGATTCACCGATCTCGACGCTCTGGAAGCTGCCGGTCAACTCGACAAACTGCTGAACCCGGCCTAAAACTCGGCCCATGACCGATACCGCCCGAATGTTCAAAGCGGCGTGCGTACAGCTCACCTCGGAAAACGAGGTCGAGCCCAATATCCGGACATCCGGCAGCCTCGTCCGGGAGGCCGTGAACCAGGGAGCCGATCTGGTGCTGATGCCGGAGATGGTCTCGCTGCTCGAGATGAACCCGAAAAAGATGTTCGCCCGCGTCGCGCGCCAAGAGGACGACAAGGCGCTGGCCGCCTACCGCGCGCTGGCCGACGAGCTTTCCACCTGGATCCTGGTCGGCTCCCTGCCGATCCTGATCGAGGAAGGCAAGGTCGCCAACCGGTCTTTCCTGCTAAACGCATCCGGCGACATCGCCGCCACTTACGACAAGATCCATCTGTTCGATGTCGATCTGCCGAACGGGGAGCGTTACCGGGAATCCAAGAATTACGTACCGGGCGGCAAGGCGACGCTGGCCGAGACGCCTTGGGGCAAGCTCGGCATGTCGGTCTGCTACGACCTGCGCTTCCCTCATCTCTACCGGGCTTATGGCCAAGCCGGTGCACGCTTCCTGTCCATTCCGGCCGCCTTCACCAAGGTCACCGGCGAGGCTCATTGGCATGTGCTGCAGCGCGCGCGGGCGATCGAAAATGGCTGCTTCATTTTCGCCCCCGCCCAATGCGGCAAGCACGCGGACGGCCGCACGACCTACGGTCATTCCCTGATCATCGATCCCTGGGGCGGTATTCTGGCCGAGGGCGGCACTGAACCCGGCGTTATCATCGCGGAAATAGACCCTGCGAAGGTCGACGAAGCCCATGGAAGGGTGCCGTCCCTGCAACACGACCGGATCTTCGCCGCACCATAAGTCTTGTGATTACCCTCGCCGCGTGCCATCTATCATGAGGTGTTTGACCTTCTGAGCCGCCGTCACAGCCATGTTCGGGCCGCGAGGAGCGTCGGCGACTCCATGGTGTGGTTGCATGATTCTGTATGATTTGAATTGCGCGAACGGCCATGCCTTCGAGGCGTGGTTCAAGGACAGCAAGACCTTTGACCGGCAGGCAAAGGCCAGCCGTATCGCCTGCCCGGTTTGTGGCGGCGCCGACGTTTCGAAGGCGCTGATGGCGCCGAGCATCGCCTCCGGAAAATCGAAAGACGAGGCCGCGAAAGAATATACCGACGATGCCGCCAACACAGTGAAGGCTTTCAAGGAATTCCGCAGTTTCGTCGAGCAGAATTGCGACTATGTCGGGAACAAGTTCCCGGAAGAAGCCCGGAAAATCCATTACGGCGATGCCGAGCCCCGCGGAATCTACGGCGAAGCGAGCGCCGAAGAGGTCAAGGAATTAAAGGAAGAAGGCGTCGCCTGCGCGCCGATCCCCTGGCCGAAGAACAAAAACTCCTGAGACGGGATGCGGACAAGGCATTAACCTGAACGCTCTATGCCGAACCGGCTTCCAAGTCGGTGGCTAGTGTTGTTACGGCTCGATCCACATCTGCTCGCGGTAGGTCGTGAAGCCGCAGGATTGGAAGAAGGCGTGGGCCCGGTCGTTGAAATTCCACACATCGAGGGCCACCGTTACCTTGCCGGCCAACGCCGCACGTTCCTTGACATAGTCGACCAGCGCGCGGCCATAGGCACGGCGGCGAAAGGCGGGCGCGACGCCGATCTGATCGATATAGAGCATGGACTGGGCGAAACGGACGGTATCCTCCCGCCGGTCGACGCGGCGCGCGGCGACATAGCCGACCGCCTCCTCTTCATCGAAATAAAGCGCGATGAACGCCCCGCGATGGCGGAGATATTCCGTGATGCTCCAGCCCGGATCGGCATTGGGCTTCGGTTTCTTGAAGAGATGCGGCAGGCCGGCGGCGTGATGTTCCTGGACATAGGAATAGAGCAGCCGGACGGCCCACACATCATCCTTTGTCGCTTCCCTGATCACGCGACCATCATAGGCCGGCTCAGACGAAAACCAACACTGGATGTCTTCACTCTGCCGGCTGGTTCTGCATGCTCTCCAGTTCATGTGCCACCGCCTCGGGCGAGGAGGTGAAGCGGGCGAGCTGGTTGTAGAACACCGGGATCACGAACAGCGTGAGGAGCGTCGCGAGCAGGACGCCGCAGAACACGACGATGCCGAGGCTCACGCGGCTCGCCGCGCCCGCCCCTGACGCCAAAGCGAGCGGCAAGGCGCCGAACATGGTGGCGATCGCCGTCATCAGGATCGGCCGCAGCCGGATCGCGGACGCCTGCAACAGAGCATCCTTGACCGATCGGCCTTCGTCGCGGATCTGATTGGCGAATTCCACGATCAGAATGCCGTTCTTGGCCGCGATGCCTATCAGCATGATAATGCCGATCTGACTGTAGATATTGAGCGAATTGTTGAAGATATAGAGCCCCAACAAAGCGCCCGTCACGGCGAGCGGCACCGTCAACATGATGACCAGCGGATGCACGAAGCTCTCGAATTGTGCCGAGAGCACAAGGAACACGACGAGCAGCGCCAGACCGAAGAAGAAATAGACCTGATTGGTCGAATCCTTGAACTCGCGGGAATCTCCCTTGTAGTCGATCCGCGCGTCCGCCATGCGGGGATCGGACCGCACGACCTTTTCGAGGTAGTTCAGGGCATCGCCGAGTTTGTAGCCCGGCGCGAGCCCCGCCGTGATGGTCACCGCGCGATAGCGGTTGAACCGCCGCAGCGTATCGGCCGTCGCCCGGTCGGTAAACTTCACCAGATTCGAGATCGGAATCAGCTGGCCGGTCGTGCTCGAACGTACATAGATGTTGTCCAGATCGCGCGGCGAGCGGCGATCCTGATCACGTCCCTGAACGATCACGTCATATTCCTCGCCGCGATCCGTGAAGGTCGTCACCTTGCTGGAATTCAGCATCGTCTCCAGCGTCTGGCCGATATTGGCGATGGAAACCCCGAGATCGGCGGCACGATTACGGTCGATATCGACGACCAGTTCGGGCTTTCTCTCCTCATAATCCGCATTGACGCCGACAAGGCCGGGATTTTCCCGCGCTTTTTTCAGAATGATGTCGCGCCACCGCGCGAGTTGCTCATAGGTGTTGCCGCCGACCACGAACTGCACCGGCTGCCCGCCGCTGCCTCGAATGCCTTGCGGCACCATCACGAAGGCTTTGACTCCCGGCACCTGATCGATTTGCTTGCGGATCTTCGCGGCGAACTCTGACGTGGACATCTTGCGTTCGCCCCAGGGCTTCATCGCGACGAAGAGGTTGCCCTGATTGACCGCGTCACCCCCGCCCCATCCGGGGACGCGCGCGGTGGTATTCTGCACCGGGCCGTTGTCCAGATAAGGCAGGACGATGCTCTCGATCACATGCAGCTTGTTCCGCGTGTAATCGTAACTCGCGCCCTGCGGCGTTTCGAACTGGATCATCACGCGCCCCTGATCTTCGGGCGGCGTGAATTCGCGCGGCACGATGTTGAACAGGAACAGGGCGAAGACGGCGATCGCAATCACGCCGCCGCCAACGAGAGCGGGGTGCGGCAGACAGGCGGCCAGCGCGCTCTGATAACCGCTCGAGAGTTTCTCGAAAATGCGATCCACGTGATAGGCCAGCCCGCGCCGCTCGGTGTCGTGCTTGAGAATCTTGGAGCACATCATCGGCGTGAGAGTGAGCGCAATGAGCCCCGAGAACGCGACCGCCGCCCCCAAAGCGGCGGCAAGCTCTGCGAACATCCGACCGGTCGTGCCGGTGAGGAACATGATCGGCACGAAGACGGAGATCAGTACAAGCGTCGTGGAGACGACGGCAAAGCCGACCTGACGCGCGCCGCGATAAGCCGCCAGCAAGGGCGGCTCCCCGAGCTCGATCCGTCTGTGAATATTCTCCAGCACCACAATGGCGTCGTCGACCACGAGTCCGATCGCCAGCACCAACGCCAGCAAAGTCATCAGATTGACGGAGAAGCCGAGCGCCTTGATGAGGATGAAAGACGCGATCAGACACACCGGCACCGTAACCGCCGGAATGATCGTGGCGCGCACCGATCCCAGGAACAGATAGATCACCGCGACGACGAGTATGACGGCGACTCCGAGTGTCTTGTAGACCTCCTTGATAGCCTCCTGAATGAAGACCGTATTGTCGTTATTGATCCCGAGATCCATGCCCTCGGGCAGCGTCTTCTGGATCTTGGCGATCTCGGCGTAGACCGCCCGCGCGACCTCGAGTTCGTTGGCCTTGGACTGCTTGATGATGCCCATGCCGATCATCGGCTTGCCATTGCCGCGGAACTCGTTGCGGGTATCGGCCGGCGCGATCTCGACCTTCGCCACTTCGCCAAGCCGGATCAGATGACCGTCGTCGCCGCGCTTCAGCACCAGGCTCGAGAAATCCTGCGCGGTTTTGTAATTACGCAAAACGCGGACGGTGAATTCGCGATCGACGGAATCGACCCGGCCGGCCGGGAATTCGACATTCTCGGAACGAAGCGCGCTCTCGACGTCCTGCACGGTGAGCTGACGGGCCGCGAGAGCATTGCGGTTGAGCCAGATGCGCATGGCGATCTGACGCCCGCCGAACCGGACGCTGGCGACGCCCGGCAGAATGCTGAACTGATCGACCAGATAGCGCTTGGCGTAGTCGGTCAGATCCATCTGCGACATGTTGGAGTCGGTCAGATGGAGCCACATCAGGCTGTTGCTGTCGGTATCCGCCTTGGAGATCTCCGGCGGATCGGCGTCATCGGGTATGTTGTTCAGAAGCCGCGATACTCGATCCCGGACATCATTGGCGGCGGCGTCGATATTGCGGCTGAGATTGAATTCGATCTTGATGCTCGACCGGCCTTCCTGGCTGGTCAACTCAATGGTCTTGATGCCCTCGATGCCGCTGATGCGGTCTTCGATGACCTGGGTGATCTTGCTTTCGACGACATCCGCCGACGCGCCGGCGTAATTCGTATTGATCGAGACGATCGGCACTGAAACGTCAGGATACTCGCGAAGCGGGGTCTCCATGAAAGACAGCAGGCCGAAGGACACCAGCAGCAGGCTGATGACCGCGGCGAACACCGGCCGTTTCACCGATACGTCGGATAAAAGCATCTACCAAACAACCCCTGGAGCCGAATTCCGTTTCGCGCCCCGTCTCGTTATTCCGCGGGCTGCTGTTGCAGCCCTCGCTCCAATTCGTGCTCCACGGCCTTTGGCGACGAGGTATATCGCGCCAAAAGATTGTAAAACACCGGCACCACGAAAAGCGTCAGTGCGGTCGTACATAGAACACCCGAGAAAACGACAATACCGAGGCTCACCCTCGCGGCCGCACCGGCGCCCGTGGCCATCGCCAGCGGGATCGCGCCGAACATGGTCGCGACCGCCGTCATCAGGATCGGGCGCAACCGGATGCCGGCGGCTTCGAGCAGGGCTTCTCGAATCTCCCGGCCCTGATCGCGCAACTGATTGGCGAATTCGACAATCAGAATGCCGTTCTTCGCGGCGATCCCGACCAGCATAACGATGCCGATCTGACTGTACACATTCAACGAATTGTTGAACAGATAGAGGCCCCCGAGCGCGCCCGCGACAGCCAGCGGCACGGTGAGAATGATCACCAGCGGATGAACGAAACTTTCGAACTGCGCCGCCAGAACAAGGAACACCACGAGCAACGCCATGCCGAAGGAGAAGATCGCGGCGTTGGAGGAGTCCTGAAACTCCTTGGATTCGCCCTTGTAATCGACACGGGCGCTGGGTGGCAGATCCGCCTTCACAAGTCCGTTGAGATAATTCAGCGCATCGCCGAGGCGATAGCCGGGCGCGAGGCCCGCCGATATCGTGATCTCGCGGTAACGGTTGTACCGGTTCAGCGATTCCGGCCCGGCCCGGTCGACGAACGTGATCAGGTTCGCCATCGGGATGAGCTGGCCGGTTTTCTCGGATCTGACATAAATATTGGAGAGATCGCGCGGCGTTTGACGGTCCTCGTCGCGCCCCTGAAGGATCACGTCATATTCCTCGCCGCGATCGCTATAGGTGGTGACCCGGCGCGAATTGAGCATCGTCTCAAGGGTCCGGCCGATATTCGAGATCGACACGCCGAGATCGGCCGCGCGGTTCTTGTCGATAGTGACGACGAGCTCAGGCTTGGTTTCCTTGTAATCGGCGTTCAAGCCGACGAGGCCCGGATTTTCGCGGGCCTTGGCCATGATGATATCGCGCCATTTGGCGAGCTGATCGTAGCTCGGGCCTTCGAGCACGAACTGCACCGGCTGCCCGCCGCCGCGCGTCGCGATGCCGCCCGGCGCGAAGGCTCGCGCCTCGACGCCCGGAATGGCCCGGACCTTCTCGTTGATCTCCTGGGCGAATTCCGCAGTCGTGCGGTGGCGCTCGTTCCAGGGCTTCATGGATACCGTGAACTGCCCGGAATTCACCGACTCTCCGCCGTTGAAGCCGGGCACCCGGGCGATGATCCGGTGGATCTCACCCTTGCCGACATAGCCCATCAGGATCTTCTCGATCTCCAGAAGCTTCTGTTTGGCATATTCGAAACTGGAACCCTGCGGGGCCTCGAACTGAAGCCGGAACAATCCCTTGTCCTCGTTCGGCACATATTCCTGCGGCACCGCCCGATAGAGCAGGACCGACGCGCCGACCGCCAGCAGAAGACCGGCACCGACCATCTTGGGATGAGGCAGACAGGCAGACAGGGTCTGGCGATACGCTTTGGCCAGTTTTCCGAAGACATTGTCGACATGCCGGGCGAGCCACTGGCGCTCGGTCGACTCGTTCAACAGCTTGGAACACATCATCGGCGTCAGCGACAGCGCAACAAGCGCCGAACACAGAACGGACGCGCCCAAAGCCGCAGCCAGTTCGGCGAACATCCGGCCTATATTGCCACCGAGGAACATGATCGGCACGAACACCGACACGAGGACGAGCGTCGTCGCGATGACGGCAAAGGAGACCTGCCGGGCGCCGCGATAGGCGGCGACGAGCCGGGACTCTCCGAGTTCGATGCGCCGGTGAATATTCTCCAGCACCACGATGGCGTCGTCGACGACGAGCCCGATCGCCAGAACGAGCGCCAGAAGCGTCAACAAATTCACCGAGTAGCCGAGCGCGGCGATCAGGATGAAGGAGGAGATCAGACAAACCGGGACCGTAACGGCCGGAATGAGGGTCGCGCGCAGCGTGCCCAGGAACAGGTAGATCACGCCGACCACCAGGATCATGGCGATCCCGAGGGTCTTGAATACTTCCTTCAGCGCCTCACGGATAAAGACCGAGTCATCGACGTTGATGACGAGTTCCATGCCCTCCGGCAGCGTGGATTTGATCCGCTCAGCTTCGGCCGTGACCCGGCGCGAAACATCCAGTGCATTGGCCTTGGATTGCTTGATGATGCCGATGCCGATCATGTTGTTGCCGTTACCGCGGAACACGGTACGGACATTGTCCGGCGCGACCTCGACCTTGGCGATTTCGCCCAACCTTATGAGATGGCCGTCGTCGCCACGCTTCAGAACCAGATTGGAGAATTCCTGGGGCGTCGAATAAGAGCGGATGACGCGGACCGTGAATTCCCGTTCGGTGGATTCGACGCGGCCCGCCGGGAACTCGACATTCTGGGTCCGGAGCGCCTGCTCGACATCCTGCACGGTGAGCCCCCGCGCCGCCATCGCCACCTTGTTGAGCCAGATGCGCATCGAGGGTTGTTGGCCCATCACACGGACGGCCGCGACGCCATCGATCACGCTGAGCTGATCGGCGATATTGCGCTTGGCATAATCGGTCAGCGCCATCGGCGACATCGTCGTCGACGTCATGTGGATCCACATCTGGACGTCGCTCTCGGTATCCGCCTTCACGATTTCCGGCGGATCGGCGTCGTCGGGCAGATTATTCAGCAGCCGCGAGACGCGGTCGCGCACGTCATTCGCGGCGACGTCGACATCGCGGTCGAGATTGAATTCAATCGTGATATGCGACTGGCCCTGCCGACTCGTGGACTTCGATCGTCCGGACGCCCTCGACGCCGCTGATCTGATCCTCGATCACCTCGGTGATCTGGCTTTCGACGACATCGGCGGAGGCGCCGGGATAATTCGTGGAGATGGAAACGACCGGCGGCGAGATGTCCGGATATTCACGCAACGGCAGGGCGCGGAACGCCATGATGCCGAACACGACGAGCAAAAGGCTGATCACGGCTGCAAGGACAGGCCGCTTCACGGACACGTCGGATAAGACCATGCCTGCCCCTCGCTCCCCGTGCTGACCGCGTTATCCGCCGAGTTGCGCGGCCGACGTTTGTTTGGGTGTCGCCTGTTCGGTCGGCGCGTGCTGACCGTCCCCTACGAGGGGCTTCTCCTGAGACACCACTTCCACCTTGTCGCCATCCCGAACATCCAGAGTGCCCTGCGAAATGACCTTGTCGCCGAGCTTCAATCCGTCCTTGATCTCGACCATGCCCGGACGCCGCCGGCCGATCGTCACTTCGCGGCGATGAGCCGTAGCGTCGCCGCTCAGAACATAGACATACTGCTTGTCCTGAACCGGAACGAGCGCGCCCTCGGGGATTGCGAGGACGGTGCCGCGGCTCCTGATCAGATTGACGTTCAGCAACATGCCGGGGCGCAGCGAGCGGTCCTTGTTCTTGACCTCGGCCCGCACGGTGACCGCGCGGGTGGCGGGATCGACGCGGGAATTGACCGTCCGCACGACGCCCTTGAAAACCTTGCCGGGATAGGCCGAACTCGTCGCCTCGATCTCGAGGCCCGGATGCAGAGCCGCAAGATCAATTTCGGGCACCGCAAAATCGAGCTTGATGACGCTGATGTCGTCGAGCGTCGTGATCGGCGTGGTCGGCGTCAGCAATGTGCCATCGCTGACGTTACGGAATCCCAGAATGCCGGAGAACGGCGCGCGAATGAGGCGATCGTTCAACTGGGCGAGAATGCCGTCGACCTTCGCCTTGGCCGATTTCAGCCCGGCGGTCGCCGTATCCATACGGGACCGCGTCGCCACGCCCTGCTTCACCAGATCCGAGGTCCGGTCATATTCGCGCTGGGCCTGCTGCAGATTGGCTTCGGCCTCGGCCAACAGCGCGCTTTCCTGCGCATTGGTCATCTCGACCAGGATATCGCCCTTGTCGACGAAATCGCCGTCGTCGAACCGGACTTTACTCACCGTCTCGGTCACCTTGGCCGTCAACGTCACGAACTCATTCGCCTCGGCCGTGCCGACCGAACTGATCCGATCGACGAACATGACGTTCTGCACGGGCGCGATCACAACCGGGGTCGGGCCCTGCTTGCGGCCGAAATGCTGCTGTTGAGCCGTATAGAAACGGTATCCGAACGCGCCAACCACGGCGATCACGAAGACGATCGCCACGCCGAGGATGGGATGCTTGCTAAGTCTGCCAGCCATAAAACAGATGACCCTCTGCACCAGCTGCGGGTGCCGCGAATGTGATTGCCCCTTGAGAGCGTCCCAGTACCACAGACGACCGGTACCGCAAATCAGTTACAGTCTCATCTGTAGTTTCACGGACGAAAAGCGACAATCCTTTGCCGAGCCCTGCAACTTTAAGATAGCGCATTCACAATTCCGGCCAACAGAATTAACACGCATTCCGCCTTGATTCGGTGATGGTTAAGTCAACATATCGTGACCGGACGATCACACGACCTCCAGTGGACCGGGTTATTGCTGGCACAAGAAGCACTCGGCGTCCCCGGGGAAATCTTACAGGCGGAACGGTTGATAGAGCAACCAAAAGGATGCAGCGGCCGACGAAGACTCGGCGGGTGGCCTAGAAGCCGCCTTCCTCGATTCGGACGCTTTCCGGCATATGCGGCGGGAACGACTTGTCGTCCGCCAGGCTCCGGTTCTTCCAGGCGCCGCGCGAGAACCACCAGATCGTGATCACCAGTGAGATGACGCCCGCCACGGGATAGCCCCACCAGATGCCCGCAACCCCGATCTTGTCGTGTATGGACAGCATATAGGAGATCGGGATCTGCAGCAGCCACTGGCCCATGATCGACAGGATCATGGCCTGCATCGTGCGCCCGGCGCCCCGGAACACGCCGGAAAAGACCTGCTGCACCGCCAGGATGCCGAAAGCCGGCGCGACGACATGAACGAATTGCGCCCCGAGATTGGCGACATGCAGGTCGGCCGGAACGAGAAACCGGCTGAACGGCCCCACGACCGGGAAGATCAGCAGGCCCAGGCCGGTGAGCGACAGAAAGCCGAGCCATCCGGCCACTTTCGCGGTCTGCTCCGCCCGGTCCATCCGGCCGGCGCCGATATTCTGCGCGACGACCGTCGCGGTCGAGGCCGACAGACCCATCATCGGCAGGAAGAAGAACATCAGGATCCGCGTGCCGAGACCGTAAGCCGCGAGAGGCACAGTGCCGAAGCCGGTCGCCAGGCTGGTCAGGAAGAGCGCTCCCAGGGACCGCGCCGATTGTTCGACCGACGCGGGCACGCCCAGCATGAAAGCCCGTTTCATGAACGGGAAATCGGGCGTGAAGTGGGTCATCTTCAGATGCACGCCGTACCGGCCGGTAAAGAGCACGCTCATGCCGACGATCGCGGTAAAGGCCTGCGAGCAAAGGGTGGCGAGCGCCGCGCCGACCACGCCGCGTCCGTCGACCGGGCCCCATCCGAAGATCAGGAGCGGGTCGAGCACGGCGTTGAGCGCCACGCTCCCGGCGATGACATAGAGCGGATAGCGCACCTCGCCGACGCCCTGCAACACCGACTGAAAGATCATGAAGCCGAAAAACAGCGGCACCCCCAGATAGGAAATATGGAGATAGGCCAAGGCCTTGGGCATCAGATCCGGGCCGACTCCCATGAAGGTGAGCACGGCATGAGCCGACAACAGGCCGATAAGGGTGAAGGAGAGGCCGACGCCAGCCACCATCAGGATCGTCTGCGCCGCGACATGATTGACCTTTTCGGTCTGCCGCGCGCCCGAATATTGCGCGACGAACACCGCGCCGGCGATGGACAACCCGCCGCCGAGGGAAATCAGGACGAAGACCAGCGGGCCACTCAGAGAGACGGCCGCGACGGCGGCGGCCCCGAGCCGGCCGACCCAGAACGTGTTGACGAGCTGGTAGGAGGTCGAGAGCGACTGGGCGATGATGATCGGCAGAGCCAGGCGAAGCAGCGCCTTGAGCAGCGATCCTTCGGTGATCTGCCTGGTCTTCTGTTCGAGTAGGTCGTTCATCCCCTGTCCTTCACCGTCGCACTCTCAGGCGTCGGACGCCGCACGCCCATTCGGGCGCCGAGAGCCAGGGGAAAGCCCCAAACGGAATTAGTTACCAGCCAACTTGTAAAATGATGCGGCCATCGCCGGCCGCCGCGCATCCTATGCTCAGGGCGCCCCGAAGGGAATTGCCCCGTCAACATAAAATCGCGCCGGTCCATATAGGCCGAAAAGAAGCCTTACGCGAGGCTTTTCGAGACGATTTCGTAAACGTCCTTGGAAAGATTGGGGTTGGCCACGATCCGCTCCAGTGCCGCTTTCATGAGATCCTGCCGCGCCGGATCGTATTTGCGCCAGCGCCCGAGCGCGCCGGCCAGCCGGGCCGCGACCTGCGGATTGACCGGATCGAGCGCCAGGACGCGGGAGGCGAGGAACTCATACCCCTCCCCGCTGACATCATGGAATCCGGCCGGATTGTTGAAGCAGAAGGCGCCGACCAGCGCACGCACCTTGTTCGGATTGCGCCCGTCATAGGCCGGATGATCCAGCAGTTTCTTCACGTCCTGGATGATGCCGGAACGCTCCGACATGGCCTGGAGCGCGAACCATTTGTCGACCGCCAGCGCGTCGTTGCGCCACTTGTCGTAGAATTCCTCCATGGCCGTCACCCGCTCGGGCCGGTCGACGTGAGACAGCACGCCCAGCGCCCCGATCTCATCGGTCATATTGTCGGCGGCGCGGAACTGCGCGAGGCATTGCGCCACCGGGCTCCCCTCGCCCGCCCCGTCCGGATCGCCGGCGACAAGATAGGAAAGCGCGCTGTTCTTGAGGCTGCGCCGGCCAACCGCTTTCGGCTCGAACGCATAGGGCTCATCCACCGCATTGTCGCGATAGGCCGCCTCGAATTCGGATTTCAACGCGTGCGCGATCTCGGCACGGACGAAAGTCCGAACCGCGTGGATCGCGTCGACGTCGATCTGCTCCATGTTCTGTCCGAGATACATCTCGGAGGGAAGCGACAGCACATTGGCGATGAAGGCCTTGTCGAGCGACGGATCGGTGAGCGTCTTGCGCAGAGCCTCGACATAGCCCGGCTCGAGCGAGAGTTTTTCCTGGCGGCGATAGCGCTCCACGAGCCCGAGCATCAGGCGGACGCCAAGTTGCTGTCCGGCCTCCCAGCGATTGAAGGGATCGCTGTCATGTCCCATCAGGAAGATCAGGGCATCGTCGTCGAGATCGGCCTTGAGCCGCACCGGCGCCGAGAAGTCGCGAAGCAGCGAGGGAACCGGCTTCCCGGGCACGTCGACGAAGCGGAAAGTCTGTTTCTCCTTGGTCACATCGAGCACGCGCGTCGTATCCCCGGCGCTGTTCTCGCCTTCGAGTTTGAGCGGAATATCCTCGCCGGACTCGTCCAGCAGGCCGACCGCGAACGGAATATGCATCGGCTTCTTGTTCGTCTGGCCCGGCGTATCCGGCACGGTCTGTTCCACCGACAGCTCGAAACTCTTCGCCGTCTCGTCATAATGGCCGGAGACTTTCAGCTGGGGCGTCCCGGCCTGGGAGTACCAGAGGCGGAACTGGCCAAGATCCACACCGCTCGCGTCCTCCATTGCGGAGGCGAAATCGTCGCAGGTGACGGCCTGGCCGTCGTGCCGCTCGAAATAGAGATCCATGCCCTGGCGGAATCCGTCCGCACCGAGCAGCCGGTGCATCATGCGGATGACCTCGGCGCCCTTGTTATAGACGGTCGCCGTATAGAAGTTATTGATCTCTATATAGGATTCCGGCCGGACGGGATGCGCCATAGGGCTCGAATCCTCGGCGAACTGCGATGAGCGCAGGCCACGGACGTCGGCAATCCGGGTCACCGCGCGCGAGCCCATGTCCGCCGAGAACTGCTGGTCGCGGAACACCGTCAGCCCTTCCTTCAGGCTGAGCTGGAACCAGTCGCGACAGGTCACCCTGTTGCCGGTCCAGTTATGGAAATATTCGTGCGCCACGACGCTCTCGACATTGGCGAAATTGCCGTCGGTCGCGGTTTCCGGCCGGGCGAGAATATAGCTGGTGTTGAAGATGTTGAGGCTCTTGTTCTCCATCGCGCCCATGTTGAAGTCGCCGACGGCGACGATGTTGAACACGTCGAGATCGTATTCGAGCCCGAAAACCTGCTCGTCCCATGTCATCGCCTTTTTCAGCGATTCCATGGCGTGGCCGCATTTATCGACATCGGCCTCGCGCGTATAGATCCGGAGCGTGACGTTCCGGCCCGACCTGGTCGTGAAGCGGTCTTCGAGATGCTCCAGCCGGCCGGCGACGAGCGCAAACAGATAGCAGGGCTTGGGGAACGGATCCTCCCACTCGGCCCAGTGCCGGCCATCCGCCAACGTCCCGTTATCGACATTATTGCCGTTCGACAGCAGCACCGGGAATTTCGCGGCATCCGCCGTGATGCGGACCCGGTAGCGCGACATCACATCGGGCCGGTCCAGAAAATAGGTAATGCGGCGGAAGCCTTCGGCCTCGCATTGGGTGCAGAACACGTCGTTCGAGACATACAGGCCCGAAAGCTCGGTATTATCCTGCGGTTTGATGATCACGTCCGTTTCGAGCACGAACTTGTCGGGCACGCTCGCGATCGTCAGGCTTTCGGCATCGACCTGGAATTCGTTGGGGTTGAGCAGACGACCGTCGATACGGACGCGCTGCAGGTCCAGTCCCTCGCCATCGAGCCGCAACGGCTTTCCGACAGCCGACGGATCGGCCGCGCGCGCGACGTCCAGCCGGGCCTTGACCCTCGTTGCAGCTTTCTCCAGCTCAAAATCGAGCTCGGCCTGCTCGATGGAAAAGGGCGGCGGTCGATAATCCGTGCGGAGGATCGCAGCGGGTTTGTCCTTTAGCATATCGTACTCACAAACGGTCGGTGGCCGGATTCAGTTCCCGAGGGGATCGGGGGGAGCCACAATGATTGGCAATGGTTGCCATCGGGCCCGGGCGAAGCATAGTATTCTTGGGTTCACGGGCTGTAAACGCCGAGCGGATTTACCCGCTTGGAGACAATCGGCTTCTGAAGATTCGCGGGGAGGCGGGTTTTGAAGCGTAAGAAGCTGAAAAAAAGCGCGGCCACCACATATATATTGTTAGCGGCCGTCATTGTGGCGGTCATTTTGGTGATCAGTTTCAGTCAATGACAAAACTCCTCCTGTTCAGCTTCGCCGGCATCCTGATGTCTATCAGTCTGACCGCGATCCCGAGTTATGCCGATGCCCTGAGCGACTTTACCTTCGAGAGATGGTGCACGGAAATCGCGCAGAAAGACGCCGCGACCTGCGCCAAACACACCGATGCGGATGTCGCGGAATATCGCCGCGTCCACGCCGCAATGTCGCGTATGGAACAGGAAGACAAGATGGAGAAGTGCCGGGAATCGTCCAAGCCGGGCGCCATGGCGAACTGCGGCAAGCGGAATTACGAGATCGACCCGAATTCTCCGGCGACGGCCGATCCCTTCGGCCTCAAGCCCAGATAATCGACGAGATCGGCCTCCCTCCGAAGCGCCGACTCACCTTCCAAAACGCCGACTCACCGGGATTTAGACTCAGCCCGTCTCCGGCGCGACGGATCCCGTCCTCCGATCCGAGGCGCCGGCGAATCGGATCCCGAAGCCAGTGCGTGGCCTGTTCGGCGCTGATGTCGGAAAGGCAGCGAGGGTCCAGAGTGCCTGCCATGCCGCGGTCCCGCCCGCGCTAATCCTTGTCGAGAGCCGCTTGCGCCGCCGCCAGCCGGGCGATGGGCACGCGATAGGGCGAGCACGAGACATAGTCCAGTCCGACCTTCTCGCAGAACGCGATCGACGCCGGATCACCGCCATGTTCGCCGCAAATGCCGAGCTTGATGTCGGAGCGGGTCTCGCGGCCCCGTTCGGCGGCGATCGCCACCAGTTCGCCAACGCCCTCGATATCGAGCGAGACGAACGGATCCTTCTCGAAGATCCCGGCGCGGAGATAATCGTCGAGGAAACGCGCCGCATCGTCACGGCTGATGCCGAACGTGGTCTGGGTCAGATCGTTAGTCCCGAAGCTGAAAAACTCGGCGACATGGGCGATATCACCGGCACGCAGCGCGGCGCGCGGCAACTCGATCATCGTGCCGACGTGATACTCGATCTCGCGATTCTTTTCCTCGGCGACCTGATGCGCGACCTCGTCGATACGGCCTTTGAGGATCGCCAGTTCCTGCGCGGTCGCCACCAGCGGCACCATGATTTCGGGCACGACCGGATCGCCGCGGAGCGCGATCTCGTGGGCCGCCTCGAAAATCGCGCGGGCCTGCATCTCATAGATCTCCGGATAGGAGATCCCGAGCCGGCAGCCGCGATGACCGAGCATCGGGTTGAATTCCTTCAAGTCGTCGGCGCGCTTGCGGATCGTCGCCATGCCGACGCCCGCCGCCGAAGCGACCTCCTTCAGATCGTCCTCGGAGTGGGGCAGGAATTCATGAAGCGGCGGATCCAGCAGCCGTATGGTGAGCGGCAGTCCGGCCATGATCTCGAACAATTCGATGAAATCCTTGCGCTGCATCGGCAGGATCTTGGCGAGCGCAGCGCGTCTCTGCTCGACCGTCTCGGACAGGATCATCTCGCGCACCGCGAGGATGCGATCCGCATCGAAGAACATATGCTCGGTGCGGCACAGCCCGATGCCCTCGGCGCCGAACCGGCGCGCCGTGCGCGCATCGAGCGGCGTTTCCGCATTGGTGCGCACTTTCATCCGGCGGATCTTGTCCGCCCATTCCATCAACGTGCCGAAATCGCCGGAAAGCTCCGGCTGAACCGTCGGCACAGCCCCCGCGATCACTTCGCCGGTCGAGCCGTCCAGCGTAATCCGGTCGCCGGCCTTTAGAACACGCTTGCCGACGGCCAGCGTGCCCGCCGCCATGTCGATATGAATCGCACCGGCGCCCGACACGCAGGGCCGGCCCATGCCGCGCGCGACGACGGCCGCGTGGCTGGTCATGCCGCCGCGCGTCGTGAGGATGCCGCGCGCCGCATGCATGCCGTGAATATCTTCCGGGCTGGTTTCAACCCGGGTCAGGATCACGTCGACACCGGTATGGGCCAGACGTTCGGCCTCGTCGGCATCGAAGACGACGACGCCGCTCGCCGCCCCCGGAGAGGCCGGCAGGCCTTTGGCGACCACATCGCGCTTGGCGCTCGGATCAAGCGTCGGATGCAGAAGCTGATCCAGCGACGCCGGCTCGACCCGCAAGATCGCTTCTTCCTCGGTGATCAGCCCGTCCTTGGCCATCTCGGTAGCGATCTTGAGCGAGGCCTTCGCTGTGCGCTTGCCGTTTCTGGTCTGCAGCAACCACAGTTTGCCTTCCTGAACCGTGAACTCGATGTCCTGCATATCGCGGTAATGCTTCTCGAGTTTGTCGAAGATCTCGATCAGCTCGGCGTAGATATCCGGTAGCGCGGTTTCCATGGACGGCAGGTCGGATTTCGCCTCCATCCGCGCGGCTTCCGTCAGGCTTTGCGGCGTCCGGATGCCCGCAACCACGTCCTCGCCCTGGGCGTTGATCAGGAACTCGCCGTAGATCGCCTTTTCGCCGGTCGAGGGATTGCGGGTGAAAGCCACGCCGGTGGCGCTGGTGTCGCCCATATTGCCGAACACCATCGATTGGACGTTCACAGCCGTACCCCAGGATTCGGGAATGCCGTGAAGCCGGCGATAGGTCTTGGCGCGGTCGTTATGCCAGGAATTGAACACCGCCGCGATCGCGCCCCACAGCTGCTCGTCGACATCGTCCGGGAACGGCTGGTCGAGCTGCTCTTGCACCTTCTCCTTGTAGGAGACGATCAGCGTCCGCCAGTCGTCGGCCGTCAGTTCGGGATCGAGCGTGTAGCCGTGCTCTTCTTTGTAGACGTCGAGGATTTCCTCGAAGTGATAGTGATCGACGCCGAGCACGACATCGGAATACATCTGGATGAAGCGGCGGTAGCTGTCATAAGCGAAGCGCGGATCGCCGCTCTTCTCGGCCAGCCCCTCTACCGTGGCCTCGGTCAAGCCGAGATTGAGCACCGTATCCATCATACCGGGCATGGAAGCCCGAGCGCCGGAGCGGACCGACACGAGGAGCGGATCGTCCGGATCGCCGAATTTACGGCCGACCTGACGCTCGACGACGTGCAAGGCCTTGCTCACCTCTTCGCGCAATCCCTCCGGATAGTTCCGGTCATTGGCGTAGAATTCGGTGCAAACCTCCGTGGTGATCGTAAAACCGGGCGGAACGGGGAGCCCGAGACTGCTCATCTCGGCGAGGTTCGCACCCTTGCCGCCGAGAAGATTTTTCATGTCCGCCCTGCCTTCGGCAGCGCCATCTCCAAACGTATAGACCCATTTGGGCATCGGCCGGCTTATCCTTCGATCTTTGAGAAATCCGCGACGGTGTGCATGACGCGGCGAATTTCCGACAACAGAGTCAAACGATTTTCGCGGGCGACTGGTTCTTCGGCATTGACAGTGACATTGTCGAAAAACGCGTCGACCGGCCCCCTCAGACGCGCCAGCGAGGCCATCGCGTCCCCAAAGTCCTCCAACGCTATCGCGGCCTGCAATTCTCCTCGGACCGCGCCTAAATTTTCGTAAAGCGTTTTTTCTTCCGCAAGGCTCAAAGCCTCGGTCTTGACGACCCCGTCATAGGCGCGATCGTCCTTCTTCTCCTCGATCCGCACGATATTGGCCGCCCGGCGATAGCCGGTCAGCAGATTCGCGCCGTCGTCGGATTTGACGAAAGTCTGAAGCGCGGAAACCCGCGCCAGCAGCCGGACGAGATCGTCCTCGCCGCCCAGGCTGAACACCGCATCGATCAGATCATGCGGCACGCCCTTCTCGCGCTGCTGGACTTTCAGGCGGTCGGCGAAGAAAGCGAGCAGATCCTCGCCCGGATCGGTCAGCGCCAGTCCGCCGTCCTTATAGTTCTGCAGGGCGGCGTCGATGGCTTGGCGCAGATCGAGCCGCACATCGTTCTCGACGATCAGGCGGATCGCCCCCAAAGCCGCGCGGCGCAGGGCATAGGGATCCTTGGAGCCGGTCGGACGCTCGTTCGCCGCGAAAAAGCCGACCAGCGTGTCCAGCTTGTCGGCCAGCGCGACCGCGATCGAGACCGGCGCGCTCGGACAGGCGTCATCCGGCCCTTTCGGGCTGTAATGATCGCGGACCGCATCGGCTATCGCCGCGGGCTCGCCTTGCTGTGCGGCATAATAACCGCCCATCACGCCCTGCACCTCGGGAAATTCGCCGACCATGCCGCTGACGAGATCGCATTTCGCCAAACGGCCCGCGCGCTCGGCCTGCGCCGCATCGCAATCGAGGCCATGCGTGGCGAGATAGCCCGCCAGTCTCGCGATACGGTCGACTTTCGCCGCCAAAGTGCCGAGCTTATCGTGGAAGACGATATCCTCGAGCTTCGGCAATCGGTCTTCCAACCGGACCTTCAGATCCTGGTCCCAGAAGAATTTGGCGTCGGACAGCCGGGCGCGCAGCACCCGTTCGTTGCCGTGGATGACCGCCTTGCCGCCATCCTTCATCTCGCAGTTGGCGACGATGATGAATTTCGGCGCGAGCTTGCCGGTCTTCGCGTTGCGCAGCGAGAAGTATTTCTGGTTGGCCCGCATGGTGGCCGTCAGCACTTCCTGCGGCACTTCGAGGAAATCGTCCTCGAACGCCCCGGCCAGCACGATCGGCCATTCGGTCAGCCCGGCATTCTCCAGCGCCAGCGCATCGTCGGGGATCACGTCCAGCTTCGCCTTCGTGGCGTGACGCTCCGCGCCGCTGAGGATGATCTCCTTGCGTTCCTCGGTATCGAGAATGACATGCGCTTCGGAAAGCTTCGCCCGGTAATCGGCGAAGGATTTGATCTTGATCTCGCCTGCGCTCATGAAGCGGTGGCCGCGCGTCGTATCGCCCGACTTTATGCCCTCGATCTCGAAGGGAACGACCTTGCCGCCGAACAGGCACAGGATCGAATGCAGCGGCCTCACCCAGCGCAGCGAGCCACGGCCGAACCGCATCGATTTCGGCCACGGGAAGCTGCGGATGATCTCCGGCACGGCTTCCGCGATGACATCGGGCGTCGGGCGGCCCTTGCGTTCTATGACGGCGAACAGCACCGCGCCCTTGTCGGTTTCGCGGATCTCGACATCCTTGCGCTTCAGGCCGGCCGATTTAAGGAAACCTTCGATGGCCTTTTCCGGCGCATCGGCGCGCGGGCCCTTGCGTTCCTCCGTCACATCCGGCTGGGAGTCGGGAAGTCCGTCCACGACGAAAGTCAGCCGGCGCGGCGTCGCGAAGCCCTTCATGCTGGTGAAGTCGAGCCCGGCGTCCTTGAGCTTGGCCGTCATCAGGCGATCGAGATCGGCCATCGCCTGCGGCTGCATGCGGGCGGGAATTTCCTCGGAGAACAGTTCGAGAAGAAGCTCGGCCATTACCGGTTCGCCCCTTCCTTCTCGAGCCAGCCCTCGCAGCAACCCTTGGTCAACTCGCGCACCCGGCCGATATAGGCCTGACGCTCGGCCACCGAAATCACGCCGCGCGCGTTGAGCAGATTGAACACATGGCTCGCCTTGATCGCCTGATCATAGGCCGGCAGCGGCAAACCTTTGTCGAGCAAGTGCCGGCACTGGTCCTGCGCATCGCGGAATTGGCGGAACAGGACTTCGGTATTGGCGTGCTCGAAATTGAAGGCGGAGAACTGCCGCTCGTTTTCCAGAAACACGTCGCCGTAGCTGACGCCGGCGCCGTTGAAGTCCAGATCCCGGAAATCGTCGACGCCCTGGATATACATCGCCAGGCGTTCGAGGCCGTAGGTGATCTCGCCCGAAACAGGGTCGCAGTCGATGCCGCCGACCTGCTGGAAATAGGTGAACTGGGTGACTTCCATGCCGTCGCACCAGACTTCCCAACCCAGCCCCCAAGCGCCGAGCGTCGGGCTTTCCCAGTCGTCCTCGACGAAGCGGATATCGTGCTTCTCGGGATCGATGCCGAGCGTCACGAGGCTCTGGATGTAAAGATCCAGAATATTCTCGGGCGCGGGCTTCAGGATGACCTGAAACTGATAATAGTGCTGGAGCCGATTGGGATTTTCGCCGTAACGGCCGTCGGTCGGTCTCCGGCTGGGCTGGACATAAGCCGCCTTCCAGGGCTTGGGCCCGAGCGAGCGCAGGGTCGTGGCCGGATGAAACGTCCCGGCCCCCATCTCCATGTCATATGGTTGCAGGACGACACAGCCCTGTTCTGCCCAATAGGATTGCAGCCGCAGAATAAGGTCCTGGAAACTCGGGGTCGATGAGGCGTTCTTCGCCGCCATGGGACGGAAAACTCCGAGGATGCGCGATCAATCAGAAGGCGAGGATTATCGCGGCGGAAAGTAAACAGAGGGTGGCTGATGGTCAAGGCGCAGAAGCCATCCGATACAGCGCCTTATCATCGCCTTACGGCTCACTTATACGGGCAATCCGGGCGGCCGCAGGACTTGGCCCCCTTCTCCACGACATAGGCCTTGCAGACCGGACAGGCCACGAGGTTTTCCGTGCCGGGCTGATTGCCGCCGCCACCGCCGCGCCGGTTGTCGTCGCGGCTGGAGCGCGCGTCGTCCCGCAACCCGCGCGACCAGTACCAGATGATCGCCACGATCAGGACCAGAATAATGACTTTCGGCAAGCTCAATCCCAGCATCTAAGCGTATTCCTAAAACCGGCGCTCATAGTCCGTAGCGCGCCCAGAGCGAGCGCGCATCGAGAACGGCGATAAGATCTTCGGCGGCGCTGCCGACCCCAAAAGAGCCGCCCCTGCTGCCGCCGTCAAGGGAGGAAAGACCGAACCGGCGGCGCAGCCAGGACTTCCGCTCCGTCACCACGCGGAACCGCACGCGCTTGCCGTAGCGGTCCCGCATGACGCTCCGGACATCTCCGATGCCGTCGATCATACCGAGCCGTTTGGCCTCGATCCCGCTCCAGACATCGCCGTTGAACAGCTTGTCTTCCGATTCCGTCAGCCTGCCGCCGCGCCGGGTGCGGACCATCGCCTTGAAGGTTTCATGGATATCGGCCTGGATCGCCTTGATGCGCACCACATCCTCCTCGTTCAGCGGGCTGAAGGGATCCATGATCGCCTTGTTCTTGCCCGCGGTCAGCAAACGCCGCTCTACGCCGAGGCGTTCCATGAGGCCGGTGAAGCCGAATCCCGCCGAAATCACGCCGATGCTGCCGATGATCGACGAGGAGTCGGCGAAGATCTCGTCACCGGCGATCGCCAGCATATAGCCGCCCGACGCCGCGACATCCTCGGCAAAGGTAATGACGGGGACCTTCTTTTCTTCGCTCAAGGCCCGGATTCGTTTGAAGATCAGCGTCGACTGGACCGGAGACCCGCCCGGCGAATTGACCAGCAGCGCCACGGCGTCGAGGCCCCGATAGCCGAAGGCGCGCTCGATCCGCTCGACCGTATCGCGGTAGCTGAAGGTACTGCGCAACGCGCCGCCGGTGGCGATCGTACCGACCAGCGGCAGCACGGATACCGTCGGCCGCCGCGGCAAAATGCCGAATCTCCGCGACGGTTTCCTGGGTTTCACTGCGGTGGGATCGCTCATCGCGCCAAGATAGACCTCGCGTCCGGTGCGAACAAGATTGTGCTCATAAGCGTATCGCCGCCGCGTGGCGCAGCACCTGCTCGGCATCGTCACTATAGCCGCCGGCGGGATCGTGGAGCGCGAGGCCCGGATGCAGCATCGCCGGCGCGGCAAGGCCTTTGCGCGCCTGAACGATCACCCGGCGGGCCGGTTTGCCGGCATGGGGCCAGAGCGGAAAGACGATGACGCCTCCAGCTCGCCCGTGCAGCGCCGCAAGAATGGCGTCAACGCGGTCGGCGCGGTGGACGAGGGTCAGCGTGCCGCCGTGCCGCACCAGGCCAAGGCAGCCCCTGATCCAGCGTGCGAGATCGGCTTCGCCGTGAACATGAGCCCGACGGCGGCCCTGCTCCGGCGATTCCGTCCCCTCGCCCGGCTCCAGGAAGGGCGGATTGGTCATGAGATGATCGAACGGGAGACGAGGAAGACGCGCCTCAGCCTCCAGGATATCGCCGTTATAGACGGTCATTCGCGCCGCAAAGCCGTTGAGTTCGACGTTCTCGCGGGCCAGGTCGGCCAAATCCGGCTGTATTTCGAGCGCATCGACGACCACATCCGGCAAGCGCGCCGCCAGGCACAGCGCCGCGACGCCGGAGCCCGCGCCGACATCGAGGACGGTCTCACCCGGCCGAACCGGCACCGCCGCGGCAAGGAGCACCGGATCTATCGCGGCCCGTTCACCGGTGACGGGCTGGCGCAGACGGACCCGGTTGCCGAGGATTCCGTCCTCGGTAAAACCGGCCTCACTTCTTTTCATACTCGATCTTCGCCTCGTCCAGCAGGCGTCGCGCGGCGTCGAGATCCTCGTCGGCCACCATCACACGCCGCTGCACCATGGGCATGCTGCCGAAAACGGCCGCGGACGAATCGAAAATGAAAAATTCGATCCCCGAATCCCTCAGCAACGCCTCCACCCAGGACAGCAGAACCAGGTCATTTGTCTCGATTAATTGCTTCATTGCCCGACTTTTACCGCAATTGTGCGGCAATAAGACCCCGAAATTTGTCGTATCTTATCCTTTTCGAACGGTTCCGGCCCGGGTTATTCTGTTTCCCGCTCGGAATCCGAGCAAACGGAAACAGTCTGGAGTCCGCGATTAAGCGGTAGCACCGATGCGGTTGTCCTTACTTCTTACCACCGCCGGCCTCGTCGCCGGTCTCGCCACGGCGGCTGTTTCCGCCAGTGCCGCCGTCCCCTCGATTTCCGAGATAGGGCGCGGTCCCGACAAGCCTTTCGTCGCCGTCTACGACCTGAAAGACGACCTGGTCGGCTCGACCAGGCTGCATATCATCGAGGGCAAGGAAACACTGATCGACGTCGCACGGCTTTACGACGTCGGTTTCGACGAGCTCAAGGCGGCCAATCCGGGCGTCGACACCTTCATTCCGGGCGACGGACGGACCATCGTCGTTCCGGGCGCCCACCTTCTACCCGCCGCGCCTCATAAAGGCATCGTCGTCAATATCGCCGAGATGCGGCTCTATTACTATTCGCGCGACGGCAAGCATGTCGCGACCTTCCCTGTCGGCATCGGCCGCGAGGGCCTGGAAACGCCGCTCGGCAAGACCATCGTCGCCCGCAAGCGCAGGCATCCGGTCTGGTTCCCGACCAAAAGCTCGTTCGAGGAACATCCCGATTTACCGAAAGCGGTAAGGCCGGGGCCGGATAATCCGCTCGGCAATTACGCGCTCGATCTCGGCTGGGACGAATATCTCATCCATGGCACCAACAAGCCGCCGGGAGTCGGGCGCCGCGTCAGCCACGGCTGCATGCGCCTCTATCCGGAAGACATCGAAAAACTCTTCGGATGGGCCAAAGTGGGCACGCCGGTGAATGTCGTGTCCCAGCCGGTGAAGCTCGGCTGGCATAACGGCGCGCTCTATCTCGAAATCTCGCCCAGCATGAAACAGGTCGAGCAGATCGAGAACACTGGAAACTATACCCAGGATGAGGTTCCCAATTTGCGCCAGCAGGTTATGGCGGTCGCCGGCTCGAAGGCCGACGATATCGACTGGCATGCCGTGTTCGAAGCCTCCCGCGTGCGGGACGGCGTTCCGGTCCGGATTACCGAATAAAGCAAAATCAGCCGGCCACGGCGACTATCGACCGGGCTTAAATAACTGGCCCGGCGAGGGCATTGCGTCCCCGCCGGGCCAGATCAAGCCAGATTGTCCTGGAAATCTTACTTCTTAAGGCGCTGGTTGTAGACCTGCTCCGCCTTTTCGGACGCGGCCCGCGCTTCGGCGGCAGCCTGTTCGGCAGCCTGCTGGGCGGACTTGGCGGCGTCCGCAGCCTGTTGCGCCTGCTGAGCGGCCTGCTGAGCAGCCGTCTGAGCGCTCGAGGCCTGCTGCTGCGCCGTCGCGGCGTCAGAGCTCGCCTTGTCGAGCGTGGCCTTATCCTGATCACTGAGCGTGGCGCAGCCCGCGAACAAGACGGCGGGAGCGATCACAACAAACGCCTTGGCTACTGTACGGAGATTCTTTTGCATCCAATGTCTCCCCTTGATTGGTTCTGGACAGGGCAACCCGGCCCCCTGAAAGCCGTGGGCACGGGAAGGGCGAAAGTGCCCGGGGTGGGAACCGGCTTCCGAAGCATCATTTCACTAATGATGAAGAACATCAATGAATTGCGGCCAAAAAGCGGCGATCTCGGCTCATTGTCAAGAAATTGCAATATCGACTTGAGATCCCGGCTGAATGCCCTATGTTATGGTCCACAGGGTAGGCTGTCTGGACGCCAAAAACCCCAAAGACGCCAAATGATTAGTTAAAGAATTGAGCGTCTAAAGATCCAAAGAGGATATGAAACTGTGAACCGCTACGGCGTTATGCTCGTCAAAAATGACCGGCGAGAGGTCACCGCGACACGGATCGTCGATTTCGTTCGTGTGTCACCCTTTACCTTGCCGGATAACCTGGAACTTCAGGCGCGTTTTTCTTCGCGCGAAGAGGCGATTACCTATGCTCGCCGCCTCGAATTGGTGTATTTCGCCGATCCCGAGACTCTGAAGAACCTATCGGCCTAAGGTCTAAGGCCTTATAACGGCTGATATTTTCGCGATATCATGAATCCCGGATTCTGATTCGCGAAACCTGTCATAGTGTCCTTATATCGGGCAGCGCTCCGACCGGCCTTGAAACGTTGGTGCGGTGCGTTATGTGCTGTCCGCAAGAAGTCCTGATTTCAGGGGCCTGTCGTCTGATCGGCGGGCTCCTCAGAATTTTTTCCTGATCCCTCTCCGGCCCCTCCGCCACGCATCCACGACCGGTTCCGCAGGGCGGCCCCGATTCCCTTGACTTTAGGGTATCGATCACAAAAGCTGCTCCCTCGGTCAGTGGGACGCGGCTTGCGATCCGGGGGGAGAAATAGCCATATGAGTGACAGTTCGCAGACTGGCGGCGCTCAGCCGACGCCGTCATATCCGTCGTCGGCGCGCGCCTGGTACGCGGTCGCGGTTCTGTTTCTGGCCTACACGCTGTCCTTCGTGGACCGGCAGATTTTCGCCTTCCTGGTCGATCCCATCAAAGCCGATTTTCATATCTCGGATTCGGCTTTCGCGTTCATGAGCGGCTTCGGCTTCGTCATTATTTATACCGTCCTGGGCATTCCGATCGGCCGTCTGGCGGACAGCCACAATCGCCGGAATATCATTTCGGCCGGCATCGCCGTCTGGAGCGTCATGACGACTTGGTGCGGCGTCGCCGCCAATTACTGGCAGCTCTTCCTTGGCCGTTTCGGCGTCGGCGTCGGCGAGGCGGCCCTGTCGCCCTGCGCCTATTCGATGATCACCGATAATTTCCCGCGCGAGAAGAGAAGCCTGCCGCTCAACGTTTATTCCGCAGGCATTCTGGTGGGCGCCGGTCTCGCCAATATCTTCGGCGGTCTTGCGACGCAGGCGGCACTTTCTATGGGGCCGCAGACGATCCCCGTTCTCGGCGAGATTCACGCCTGGCAGTTCGCGTTCCTGATGGTCGGCATACCGGGCCTTCTGATCGCGCTTCTGGTGCTGACCTTGAAGGAACCGGCGCGTCACGAACGGCGTGCGGACGCCAAATTTGCCGAAACCCTGCGCTATATCGGCGAGCACAAGGGCACCTATCTGACGCTGATTGTCGGTGTCTCCCTGTTCGCGACCTCGAATTACGCTCTGATCAACTGGATTCCGGCCTATTACGACCGTAATTTCGGCTGGACCCGCGGCGAGCTCGGCTCCTATTTCGGCACGATCATCGGCGTCTGCGGCCCGATCGGTCTGGTCTTCAGCGGGTGGCTGGCGACCAAGCTTCTTCGCGCCGGGAAAAAAGCCGTGTTCCACAAGATGATGATCGGCGCCGAATGCCTCGTACTGATCGGCTTTGTCCTTCTCGTCGCCGTTCACAATCCGTATTGGACGATGGGCTGCCTCGCGATTCTCATGCTGGGCCTCTCGTTCCATGTGGGGCTCGGGCCCGTGGCGCTGCAATCGGTGACGCCCAATGAAATGCGCGGCCAGGTGATCGCGATCTACTTCCTGATCCTCAACATCACTGCCAACGGCATCTTCAACCAGGTCGTCGCCGCCTTCACCGACTTCTTCTTCAAGAACCCGGCCGATGTCGGCAAGTCGGTGGCCGTTGTCGGCACCGCCGCGACCATCGTCGGCATCACATCGCTGTTTATCGGCATAAAATACTACAAGCGCTCCGCCGACGCGCTCGGCGTCTAGGCGAGAGGCGGGGCCGGCGCGATGAGCGAGCCACCGGTTATCGGCACGCCCCCGCCCTCTGCGGACGACGGCTATCCGTCGAGTGCTTATGGCTGGTACGTCGTCTTCATCTTGTTCTTCGCCTATACGATCGCCTTCGTCGACCGGCAGATCATGGCCTTTCTGGTCGATCCGATCCGCCACGATCTCGCGATAACGGATTTCGAATTCAGCCTGCTTCAAGGTCTCGCCTTCGCGATCTTCTACGGTGTGCTCGGCATTCCCATCGGCAGGCTGGCGGATAGCCGGAACCGCCGGAACATCATCGCGACGGGCGTGTTCCTGTGGAGCATCATGACCGGCGTTTGCGGACTCGCCAGCAGCTTCTGGCACCTCTTCATGGCCCGGCTTGGCGTCGGCGTCGGCGAAGCGGCCTTGTCGCCGTCGGCGATCTCGATGATCTCCGACTATTTCCCCAAGGAAAAACGCGGCCTGCCGATCAATCTCTATGCCGCCGGCGTTCAGGTCGGCGCCGGTCTGGCGAATATATTCGGCGGCGCGATTGCCGCCCTCACGGCGGCCGCCGGCGGACAGGAAATTCTGATGTTCGGCACGCTGAAGCCTTGGCAGCTGGCCTTCATCCTCGTCTCCCTGCCGGGTTTCCTGGTCGTCCTGCTCACCTTCACCATCCGGGAGCCCGTACGCCGTGAAAAGCGGAGCGCGACGGGCGGCGTGACGCTTGGCGAGGCTCTCGGCTACGTCCGCAAGCACTGGGTCGTCTATGCGACGCTCATGCTTGGTGCGGCATTTTCCGCCATGGCCGGCTATGGCGCCTTCAGCTGGGCGCCGACAACCTTCCGCCGCGTCTATGGTTGGAATATGGGCCAGATCGGTCTCGATATCGGCCTGATCACGATCGTCTGCGGAACCTTCGGGTTGTTGTTCAGCGGCTGGCTCGCCGGGATCATGCTGAAACGCGGTCATATCGCCGCCTACAGCACGATCATGATCGTCGCCATGTGCGGAACCGTCCCCCCGGCGCTGCTGTTCGTCGCCGTCCCGAGCCCGTATTGGACACTCGGCTGTCTGACGCTGATGGTGCTGTTCCTGAGCGCTCCGGTCGGTCTGGTTCAGGCGGCGCTGCAAGCGGTGACGCCGAACGAAATGCGCGGGCAGGTGATCGCCGTTTACCTGGTCATGGTCACCATATTCGGCGTCGGGCTTGGCCCGTCCGCTGTCTCGGCGATTACGGATTTCGTGTTCGCGAACGACGCTGCGGTCGGGCACTCGATCTCCGCCGTCTCCACGGTGGCGGCGCTGATCAGCGCCGGACTTCTGATCATCGGCGTTCCCGCCTATAAACGCCGGGCAACCGCCGAACACGCCTAGATTTTGTGCAAGGAAGCGGGTTAAAACGCCCGCGCGATACTTTTCACTACATAGGATTCGACGCCCGCGCGGTCAGGCTGTAGAGTGCCGCCCTTACATCTTTTCGTGCTCTAACCTGCCATTAACCGCCAGCGGTTCCAATGCGGCACATCCATTAACTGAGAGGTTCACGTGGCCACGAAGAAAAAATCCACGGCGCCGAAGAGCGATATCGATATCGCCCGCGCCGCCAAAACCAAGCCAATCGACGACGTCGCAGCAAAACTCGATATTCCGGCAAGCGCCCTGCTCCATTACGGACCGACCAAGGCGAAGCTGTCGCTCGATTATCTCAAGAAGCTGAAGCGCAACAAGGACGGCAAGCTGATCCTTGTGACCGCCATCAACCCGACGCCCGCCGGCGAGGGCAAGACCACGACGACGGTGGGTCTCGGCGATGGCCTGAACAAGATCGGCAAGAAGGCGCTGATCTGCCTGCGCGAACCTAGCCTCGGCCCGTGCTTCGGCGTGAAGGGTGGTGCAGCCGGCGGCGGTTATGCCCAGGTCGTGCCGATGGAGGATATCAACCTTCACTTCACCGGCGATTTCCATGCGATCGGCGCCGCGAACAACCTGCTGGCCGCGATGATCGACAACCACATTTATTGGGGTAACGAGCTCGGCTTCGACTCCCGCCGCGTGACATGGCGCCGCGTCGTCGACATGAACGACCGGGCGCTGCGCACCATCACCAATTCGCTGGGCGGCGTCTCAAACGGCTTCCCGCGCGAAGACGGTTTCGACATCACGGTCGCCTCCGAAGTCATGGCGATCTTTTGCCTGTCCAAGGACCTGGACGATCTCCAGACCCGGCTCGGCAATATCGTTGTCGGCTACACCCGCGACCGCGAGCCGATCCTGGCCAAGCAGATCAACGCGCACGGCGCGATGACGGCGCTCCTCAAGGACGCGCTGATGCCGAACATGGTGCAGACGCTGGAGAACAATCCCGCCTTCATTCATGGCGGTCCGTTCGCCAATATCGCCCATGGCTGCAACTCGGTCATGGCCACGACGACCGCGCTGAAGCTGGCCGATTATGTGGTCACGGAAGCCGGTTTCGGCGCCGATCTCGGGGCCGAGAAGTTCTTCGACATCAAGTGCCGCAAGGCCGGGTTGAAGCCGGAAGCTGTCGTGATCGTGGCCACCGTCCGGGCGCTCAAGTCCCATGGCGGCGTGACCAAGAAGGAAGATCTCGGCAAGGAGAACGTGAAGGCGGTCGAGAAAGGCTTCGCCAATCTCCAGCGGCATATCGAGAACGTCGCCCAGTTCGGCGTTCCGGCCGTCGTGGCGATCAACCGCTTCATCACCGACACCGACGCCGAAATGAAGGCCATCGGCAAGGCCTGCGCCGAGCTCGGCACCGAGGCGATCGAGTGCACCCACTGGGCCGACGGCAGCAAGGGCACGACCAAGCTGGCCAAGAAAGTCGTCGAGATGGTCGAAAGCGGCAAGGCCAAGTTCAAGCCGCTCTATCCCGACAACATGAAGCTCATCGACAAGGTGCGCACCATCGCCCAGAAGCTTTACCGCGCCGATGACATCGTGGTCGACGCCAAGATCCGCAAGCAATTCGAGGATTACGAGGCGGCGGGTTACGGCAAGTATCCGGTCTGTATCGCCAAGACCCAGTACAGCTTCACGAGCGATCCCAGCCTGAAGGGCGCGCCGACGAACCATACCCTGCCGGTCCGCGAGGTCAGGCTTTCGGCCGGCGCCGAATTCCTGGTGGTGGTCTGCGGCTCGATCATGACCATGCCGGGCCTGCCCCGCGTTCCGGCGGCAGCCAGTATCGGCGTCGACAAGAAGGGCGAGATTTTCGGCCTGTTCTAGAATGCGGCGGGCTCGATCGAGCCCCGTCTGAGACGAGCCAGCGCCCGGTCAGTCAGCGACTGAACCGGGCGCTGTCATAACCAGTTCTTTGGCGTCAGGTCCGGGCGAAATCGGCGGCCAGCAACTCGTCCCAGGAAATCCTGGTCATCGAGGCCGGCTCGTCCTGATAGTCACCGATAAAACGTCCCATGATGAACCCGATCCCCGCATCCCGGACGATCGCGGCAAGTTCGGGGCTGTGGACATTCAGAATTGCGGTGCTCAAACCGTTCCGGCGGCCGAATTCGGCGAAATCCTCTATTCGCGCTCGAATGAGAGGCAGCGAGACATCCCGCGGGACGAACATGCCGACCAGTTTGAAGCCGGCGTCCCGATAGGGCGAGAGATCGCGAATGGTCCACATCACATTCGCCGCAAGAACGCGGCAGTAGGGACTCAACGCGTTGCCGATCGTCAGCAGCTTCGACGCCGGCGTGCCCGGCGGAAAGTCGTCGCAACTCAACGCCAGATACTGCCGGATTTCCTCCGGAATGGCCTTGCAGTATTCCGAGTATTCGCGAAGCCGCGACCAGTTGGTGACCGACTCGTAATGGTGCGGCACGGCCATCACGAAGCGACGGTCCGCCTTGAACAATTCGACGATCTTGCGGCTGGCTCGCGCCAGGACACTGGCGTCCATCTGGCGAACAAGCTTGGATCCCCGGACGAAGGAATAGGCGTTCTTTAATTGGCCGTCCGGCCCCTCGCCCACGAAACTCGCGGTATAGGTGGTAATGGTCTCGTTGGCCGGGCTCCACATCGGCCGGTAGATCAGCCGGAAGTTGTTCAGATCGACGTCTTCGTCGAGCGCATCGTCATTGATTGGCGACCATACCCGTTCGGAAGGCCGGCCGAGCGTGCCCTCGAAATCTATGCGCTCCCAACCGACGCTCGTGTGCGGGCGATCGCCGGCTTGGGGGGACAAGGCGCGAACAGGCCCCTCCTCGGCCGCATATTCTTCCGGCGCCCCATCTTCCTCGGAAACGGCGGACAGCCCCTTCAATACCTCGTCGACATTGCTCTCTTCCATCAGCAGCCGGCCATCGGCGACGCCAACGGCGGTTCGCACGGTGACGGTCCGGTTGTTGTCGTCGCCGAGAAGCAGGGTGTTGAGTTCTTTCATGATGCTGGCGCAAACGAGCTTGGCCGCGGCCAGCGTCAATGTCGCGAAGACGATGATGTAGTCGTCCTGTCCGTGCTGAAAATAGACGTCGGCGGATCCGAGTTTGCGCCGAAGGATCGTTTTGAGGGATGCGTGAACGGAATCGCGATGGCTTTCCCATTTCGCCCCGAGATCCTTCTTCAGGTCTTCCAGGCCGATGATCTGAACCCGGCCGGCGCTGATCAACGGCTCGGTATTCAGGATCTCCAGAAGCCGCCCCTGCATCAGCGTGAGCTTCCGCCGCTCCTCCTCCAGCTTGTCCGTTTCCTCGGCTTCTCCCTGACTCGACCATAGCGGCAGATTGCCGAGGAAATCGAGCACGCGTCCTCTTTTCCTCTTTTTCGCCATCCGAGCCTCTGGGCAATACCGTGTTGCGCCCCCGGAGTCGCAACCCAGGGATGTCCATTAAACCTAATCTTTACGTACTGATCTTCAACAGATCGTTAAGATAAGGATTCCGTTAATAGCGCCGCTCGGCATGTTTGGCCGGGGCTGTCAGGGCCGGTTCGCGATGGCAACTGTGGTATCGGCCGTCGAGGAAAAGATGCCGTCGCTGGTATAGGCCGTGACCCGGTAGCGTAGCTGGGTCGGCTGAGTCTTCCAGTTGCCGTGGCTGGCCCACTGGCTGCACCCGTTATCGGCATGCCAGATCCGGGTCTGCTTCGCTTTGGAGAGCGTCCAGATCGGCTTGTTGGATTTGGTCGACAAGGTGCCGCGCTTGGCCGTCTCCTCGTCCTTCCCGTCGAACGCGGTATGGACGGTGAATCCGTTCAGTTTGAGTTCGTAATTCGTGCTGTTTTCGAGATAAACGTCGACCCGCCAGTCGTCGCAGGTCTTGGTTTCGGTGGTCCGAGGCACGACGAGCACGCGCACGGCGCCGGAAAGCGGGCCCGCCCGCTTGGCCTTCTGGGTCTCCCACTGGACGACGCCCAGAATGACCAGCGCAACGAACAACAGCGCTATCCGTAACAGCTTCCCTCGCCCGGAAAACATGGCGATCCCGATCTCCCCACAAGCGATGCGCGGTGCCGCACCAACCGGGAAGAAGCTAGCATCCCTCGGGACGCGACCCAAGAGGGTTACGCCGTCAGACTGCTCTCTATCGACGCTTCGCAGGCCTTCGCCAGGGGCCGCCGCCACGCGAAGTCGCTCACTTTCACGGGATCGAGGAAGCGCAACTCCACGACCGCGCCCCGGCCGCCGACGAAGCGCCAGAGATGGGGCGCGAGGGTGGTCCGGCCATACCACGCCACGAGCGACCGGACGCGGCGATTGTCGCAACGTTGGCCATCGGCCTGAAGATAGGCGATCGCGACCGGCTGGACCATCAGATCGGTCTCCGGCCGCACCATGTAGGAAACTTCGAACAGGCTGGTCTTGAACGGCAGAACCCCGTCGCCGAGTCCGCTGGTGCCTTCCGGAAACAGGATGACGTCGTTCCCGTTGTTCAGCACGGCCGTGAGCTGCTCGCATTGCTCGCGAACCGCTTCCATCTCCCGGCGAATGAAGATCGTACCGCCCATGCGGGCGAGACCGCCGATACCGGGCCAACCGGAGATCTCTGACTTGGCGACGAACAGACCATCGAGACGGCGGCCGAGCGCCAGAATATCGAGATAGGACACGTGATTGGCGACGAACAATGTCGTGCCCCGCCGGCGCGGCGCGCCGACCACGCGGAGCTTGAGCCCCACGATCCTCAGCATGGCCGCATGCCACAGCCAGGCGATAGGCCGGGCCCGCGACCGGCCGAACAGTCCGGCCAGCGCGTAAGGTCCGATCAGGGCCATGGTGAGAAGCGCCGCCAGCCCGATCCGCAGAATCGCGCGAGCCGGACTACGCCGTTTCCGGGGCTGGATGGACGTCGACGGGCCGCCCGCCGGAACTAGGCGGCCAGAGCGGGCCGGAGCACGGATGACGTCGGCGACGTCCGGATAAACTTCCGGGCGTATTTGTCCGTGATCCGCGAGGTTTCGACTATGATACATATGTCCGTCGTATTGAATTCCCGGTCCAGCACCGCGCCGTCGCCGACGACACCGCCGAGCCTCAAATAGCCCTTGATGAGCGGCGGCAGCCCGGCCCGCGCGGCCGTGATGTCCAGCATTGCCGGATCGCGAAGCGTCATGGGCTCATAGCGGTCGGCGCGGGCCCGCACCCGAAGCGTCTCCGGCGCCATGTGTTTGGCGTGGAGATAGGAGAGCGTTTCGGCATGACGCTCCAGATCGGCGCCCGGCAGACTGCCGCAGCCGAACATCAGCCCGATGCCGTTGGCCGAGACATATTCCGCGACGCCGCGCCACAGAAGCTGCATGACGGACCGGCAGCGATAAGCCGGCGCCACGCAAGAGCGGCCCAATTCGAGCACCGGACCGGAAAACCGCATGATCGGGCTCAGGTCGTATTCGGCCGAGGAATAGAATTCTTCCATTTGCCTGATCTTGTCGCCCCGGATCAGGCGATACGTGCCGACGATCGAGCCGCCCGGATCCTGATGGAGCGGATCGTGGACGATCAGATGATCGCTCCGCTCGTCGATATGGTCGAAGTCGCGCCGTAACGTCTCCATCTGCGGAGTCGGGCGGGCGCCCATCTCTTCATAGAATACCTTGTAACGGAGAGCTTGGGCCGCCTCGACCTCGCTGGTCGAATTGGCCAGGCGCACCTGGAGATGCGCGTGCGACGGTTCGGTAATGTCATCCTCCTCCGGCCAATGGCCGCGCCAGACAGTCGCAATCCGTGCGGAAAGCCCGCATCCGGTTGCGTCCTATCTGCCCGAGCCGTGTGGCCGGAGAATTACGGATTTGTTGCTGTTTGAAGGCAGTGCCGGCAGGGCCGGCAATCAGACCTCAGAAATGGCAGGCCGCCATGCCGCGTTTTTCGAGATATTTCTGATGATAGTCCTCGGCTGGATAAAACGTGGCGGCCGGAACGATCTGCGTGACGATCGGGCCGCCAAATCGCCCTGATTTATCCAGCGATTCCATGGATTTGCGCGCCGCCTGTTCCTGATCCGACGTGTGATAGAAGATCGCCGAGCGATATTGGGAGCCGACATCCGGTCCCTGGCGGTTCAGCGTCGTCGGGTCGTGATTGGCCCAGAAAACGTCCAACAACTGCTCATATGACACTTTTTCAGGGTCGTATTCGACTTGTACGGCCTCGGCATGACCGGTCCGGTCGCTGCAGACCTGCCGATAGGTCGGATCCTCCGTCGCACCCCCGGTATAGCCGACCTCGGTGCGGGTCACGCCGTCGATCTGACCGAAGGTGGCCTCGACGCCCCAGAAACAACCGGCTGCAAATGTCGCTGTCGCCATGTCCCCTATCCTCATCCAAGCGCCGCGCGGACCATGCACGGCATACAAGGATATGGGGAAATTCCGCCCTCATGTCCAGACCCGGCCGTGAGCGATCTCAGGCGTTCGCGAGAGAAGCCCGTTTCAGAAACGACACTCTTTGGTGGCCTTGGCGACCGCTTTCTGGAACGCCTTGCCCCACGCCATGAACTGCTGTTCGTTCCGGCCGGCCTCCCGCATGATCGACATGCGTTCCTCGGCCGTCTTGACGCTTCCCATCCGCAGCAACATGTCGAGATCGTCATTGCTCAGGGACGACTGCATCACCCTGGCCTGGCACCGGCATTCGGCGGTGGACCGCCGGCTGTCCTCCTTACAGAGCGAGATGAGCTTGGCCGTGCGGGAATCCGAGCAGGCGCCGAGCAAAGCGGTGGCCGCGATGGCCAGGCACGGGATCAGCAGAAGGCTGTTCCGCCGGCGTCGCGGCGATGCGGCGCTCGTCTCTGGAATCATGTCATCCGGCCCCGCATGCTCGGAATCTGGGGAGAGCGCGGCCCGATCTGCTCGTCAAGGCGACCGCTGGTGTCGATAGAAGAAGACGGATTGGCTACGGAGTCAAACGGGGTGCGACAAAAGGGACAGGATGCGGACCGCCAGACGGCGGTCACCGCGCCAACCGAAGAGGCTGTTCGGCCAGTGGATTGGCCGGCTCGCCGAGCCAGTTCGGATCGCGATCCAGATTGGCCAGGATTTCCTCGGGTGGCAGCGGCTTGGAGTAGAAATAGCCCTGCACATAGCGCGCGCCCATCCGCATGACCTCGTCGAGTTCCTCGCGATCTTCGACGCCCTCGACGACCGTCGAGAGACCGAGACGCTTGGACAGCGACATGATCACTTCGAAAAGCTTCTTCTTATGCGGGTCGTTGTGGATGCTCGACACGAAAGACCGGTCGATCTTCAACTCGTCGAAGGGAAGCTGCGCGAGATAGGCGAGCGAGGAATACCCGGTACCGAAATCGTCGATCGACAGCTTGAGCCCGAGATTCGAAAGCGCGTCGAGCCGTCCCTTGATCGTCTCGAAATCGGCGATCATCGCGTTTTCGGTGATTTCGATCTTCAAGGACTTCGGCGGCACGCTGGCATCCTGCAGGCAGGCGCTGATATCGGACACGAGCGTCGGGCTGCGAAGCTGTACCGGGCTGATATTGACCGACAGGGGAACAGGGCCGCGTCCGGGAAGTCTCTTCGTCAGCTCTTTCGAAAATTCCAGAGCGCCGTGCATCAATTCGAGCGTCACCGGCTGGATCAGGCCGGAACGTTCGAGATATTCCACGAAGGTCAGCGGCGAGGCCAGACTTCCATCGGGCTTCTTCAGACGCAGCAGGCTCTCGAAAGCCAGAATGCCGCCCGACACGGCATCGACGACCGGCTGATAATGGAACAGGAAGGAGTGCGTCTTGACCGCTTCCCGGATGTCCGCTTCGCGGGCGAGGCTGTCGCGCGCATGGACTTCCATGGTGGCGTTATAGATCCGGATATGATCGCCCGCGCCGGAGCCCGCCTGGCTGAGCGCCGCATGGCATTGCTGCAGGACCTGCTCAGCGGCCGGCGTGTTGGACGAGGTGAGCACGACACCGGCCGAGACGGTGGGAACCAGCGTGATGTCGGCGAGCATGACCGGCTCGGAGATCGCATCGGTGATGCGCTGCATGCCGCGCAGACCATCCGCGATGCTCATGACGTTGGTCAGCATCACATAGAATTCGGTGCCGCCGAAGCTGCCGATGATATCGGTCGGACGAACCGCCCGGGCGAGACGGTCGGCCGTGATACGGCTGAGCTCCTGCGCCTTGGCCTGGCCGAGCCCTTCCTGGACCTGGCGAAGCTGGTCGATCGTGAGGGTCGCGACCAGATGAGTCGCCTTGGTCCGCGCCGCGCGCGTCAGAATGCGCTCGAACAGTTCGACCGTGGCGGGGCGGTTGGGCAGACGTGTCAGGGAATCGGTCATCCGCTCGCGAGTGATGTCGGCCAGAGAGCCGGCCACCCGCAACGCGTCGCCGTCTTCGCTACGGCGCGCCACGCCGCGCGCCCGGACCCAGCGAAAGCCGCCGTCGTTGTGACGCATCCGGAAGTCGGCGACCAGTTCCGGCTCGGCCCCGATCATCAGCGCCCGGAGCTTGGTCTGAAAATCCGATTGGTCGTCGTCGTGGATCCGCTCGAACCAGGTCTGCGGATCCTGTTCGTTGGGATGCCCGGTCAGGCCGAGCAAATCCAGCCAGCGATCCGAGACGAACAGCGTCCCGGCCGCGAGATCGTAGTCCCACAAACCGTCGTTCGATCCCGCCGCGGCGAGCGCGAAGCGATCCTCGCTGTGCATCAGCTTGCGCAGGGTCGCCCGGCGGTCTATCTGCTGGCCGACGCGGATCAGCGCGATCTGGAAGTCGACAGGCTTGGAAATATAGTCCTGAACGTCGCCCTTGAGCGCCTGCAACAACGCGCGGCGACTTTTGGACTCCGCCATCAGCAGGATGGACAGATCGGCCAGTTCCGGCACGGCGCGTATCTTGCGCACCAGTTCGGTGCCGTTCACGCCGGGAATCTTGAGCCCGATCAGCGCCAGATCGACGTCGCCCGGCGCGAGAAGCGTCAGCGCCTCTTCGGCTTGATGAGTACAGACGACCTTATAGCCTTTACGCTCGAAATTGCGCGCAAGTTGACTGCGATCATCCGTCTCCGCGTCGACGATCAGTATTTTGCTGTTACTCATCAAGATCGAAAGTTTTAAGCCCCAAAGACGGCATAACAGCATTGAATGGTTTCGGTAGTGTTAAGGATTTAGGCCTTCCGGTAAGTTGTGTTACGGTCGCGACCAGGGTGGCAAAGGGCGTTTGGAACGGCATTTTTCTTCAGAAGACCGCCGTTTTCACCAGAACAGAGGGGGGCGCAGGGTGACCGACATATCGTCCGTATTTCCCGATTCATCGACCATGAACGAGCCGAAATTCGAATTCGCGTTCGAGGTTCGGCTGCAATTCGGCCATACCCAGGTGATCGAACATATGCCCTCCGGGGCCGGCCGCGGCGGTGTGTATCTGGGGACAGGAACCTTCGAAGGCCCCAGGATCAAAGGCAAGGCGGTGCCCAATTCAGGTGGCGACAACGCCCTGTTCCGGCCGGACAATGTACTGGGCCTCGACGCCCGCTATATGCTCCAGGAAGATGACGGCACGCTCATCCTGCTCTACAATCGCGGCTATATCTGGGGCCGGAAATCCGACACCATGGCGCGCTACAAGAGGACCGCCGAGGGCGGCCCGGTCGTCGATTTTTCCGAATATTATTTCCGCACCACGCCGATTTTCGAAGTCGAACAAGGCAAGCATGACTGGCTGACACGCTATGTCTTCATCGGGATAGGCGAACGCACCGAGGGCGGAAACCGCATCCGCTATTACGCGTTGCTCTAACGCAGCCACCCCCCGCAGGACGGAGCCACCGACCATGACGACACAAAATCAGGATCCACAAGAACCCTCCCAGCCGAGCGAGAGGGCGCCGATTTTCGCCAAATTTCCCCCGCCTTTTCTTTTTGTCGTCGTCTATTTCATCGGTCTGGTCATCGGGCACGAAGTGCCGCTCGACGTCGTTCCGTCCGGTATCGGCCTAGGAGCCGCGATCCTCGGCGGCTTCCTGGTCGTGGTCGGCTTTCTGATCGCCATCGCCAGCTTCGTGATGTTCATCCATCGCGGCACGACGCTGCTTCCGCATGGCCAGCCGATGCATCTGGTCGACATGGGGCCGTTCCTGATCTCGCGGAATCCGATGTATCTCTCGCTGGTGCTGATCTATGCGGGCGCGGCGATCTGGCAGCTTGCGCTTTGGCCCCTGATCCTGCTGTTGATCCCGTTCTTCATCATGAATTCCATCGTGATCCCGTTCGAAGAGCGCCGGCTCCGGGCGATCTTCGGAAAATCATATGAAGAATACGCCGGCAAGGTCCGCCGCTGGTTCTAGACTGGCGGTGGGGGCCCGCGCCCTCCTTCACCGTGAAACAAACATCTCCCGCCGACGTTCCTGTGGCGCAGAGGTCTAACAGAAAAACCAGATACGAGAGGTTATTGCGGTCTCCGGCAGAGAGGCTGCCGGTGAGCGAATGGCGAGCACGGTCGTACAGGACAAAGGGACCCGGTATCTCATAACGGCGGCGGTCATGTGCGCCGCCATCATGCAGATTCTGGACACGACGATCGTTACGGTCGCCCTGCCCCACATGCAGGGTCAACTCGGCACCAATGCCACCGAAATCTCCTGGGTCCTCACCAGCTACCTGATTTCCGCCGGCATTTTCATGCCGCTCACCGGCTTCATGACGGACCGCTTCGGACAGCGGACGTATCTGGTCTGGAGCATTATCGGCTTCACGATCGCATCGATGCTGTGCGGTCTCGCCGCCAATCTCGACCAGATCGTGCTGTTCCGGCTCGCGCAGGGCGTCGCCGGCGCCGGTCTCCTGCCGACGGCCCAGGCGATCCTGATCAATCTCTATCCACGCGAGGAACGCGGCAAGGCCATGGCCATTTTCGGCGTCGGCGCGATGGTGGGTCCGATCATGGGCCCGACGCTCGGCGGCTATCTGACTCAGATCCTGAGCTGGCGCTGGACCTTCTTCATCAATCTGCCGGTCGGCGTTCTGGCGCTGATCGGCGTCTGGGCGCTGGTGCCGGAAACCGAAAAGAAGGAACGCCGGGCCGACTGGATCGGCTTCGCCTTTCTGGTCGTCGCCATTTCCGCGATGCAATTCGTGTTCGATCGCGGCCAGCAAATGGGTTGGTTCTCGTCCCACACGATCCAGATCGCGGCCGGGCTCAGCGTCTTCGGCTTCATCTGCCTGATCCTGCGCAACCTCGAGATGGGCAAGGACGCCATCTTCGACCTCAGGATCTTCAAGGACCGGAATTTCGCCGGCGCGGCGCTGCTGCTCTCCACCTTCATGTTCTGCATGTACGGCATGCTGGCGCTGCAGCCGCAAATGCTGGAGACGATCTTCGGATATCCGACCTTTACGACCGGGCTGGTTCAGGCGCCGCGCGGCGCGGGATCGATGCTGGCGATGTTCCTTGCCGGCCATCTGATCAACCGAACCGGCGCGCGGCCCCTGATGCTGGCGGGGATCATTATCACGGTCTCGTCGTCCTACGTGATGACGCAATACAGCCTTCAGACCAATGAGTGGTGGTTCATATGGCCCGTGATCGTCCAGGGCTTCGGTCTGGGCATGTTTTTCGTGCCGCTGGCGACCGCCACCTTCGCCACCCTGTCCGACGAGCAGACGGCCGAAGCCGCCGGCATTCGCCAGATCGCCCGCTCCATCGCCTCGGGCCTCGGCATTGCGATGGCGAGTACCGTGGTGGCCGATCAGACACAGACGGCCTGGAATCAGATGGGCGGACACCTTACATCCATGTCCGATGCCTTGGCGCAACGTCTCAACGAGCTTCACCTCAGCGCACAAAGTCCCCTGACCGGGCCGGTTCTGACCAAGCTGCTTGGCCAGCAGGCCCACTTCCAGGGCATGATGGACGCCTTCCTGCTGCTGACCGCCGCCGCCGGCGCGGGACTGCCCATCCTGCTGCTCCTGAAGAAAGGCGTCGGCCGGGAAAGCGGCGATCAAACTCCGGGCTTCGGCGAGATATGACGCCGGCCCGAACGCGGACACAAGAAGTCGAAATATGACGGACAAAGACGAAACCATGGCAACTGACGAGCGCGGAACGGCGAACGGGCCTGAAAAGAAGTCCGGCCGCTGGCGCTGGGTCAAATGGGGCGTGGTTTTCGTCTTGTTCGTCGCCTGCGGCGTCGGTGGATATCTGTATTACCTCCACAAGAAACATTATCCGAGCACAAGTGACGCATATATCAAGGCGAATACCGTCCATGTCGCGCCGGATGTCGCCGGTCAGGTGGTCGCGGCTCCGCTGGACGACCAGCAGCGCGTGAAAAAGGGCGACTTGCTGCTCAGGATCGACCCGCGCCCCTATCGATATCAAGTGGCCGAGGCCAAGGCTCAGCTCAAGAGCGCCAAGGAGATGGTGGCGACCGAAACGGCGGCCGTAAAAGCCGCCGAAGCGTCCATCCGGGCGCGAAAAGCCACGCTCACCAATGCCGAGGCGACTTACAAGCGAACGAAAGATCTGGTCGCCCAGGGCAACGCGCCCCAGTCCAAGCTGGATGACGACCGGGCATCGCTTCGCAGCGCGCGCGCCAATCTCGACCTGGCCCGCGCCCAACTGACGGCGGCGCGCAAGATGCTCGGCCAGACCGGTCCGGGCAACACGCGCATCCGCAAGGCGCAAGCCGCGCTGAGCAAAGCCCGGTTCGAGCTTGCGCATACCGAGATCGATGCCGACTGCGACGGGCAGATTTCCGGCTTTTCCGTGCAACCCGGCGACGTACTGCAGATTGGCAAGAACGTCGGCGTGCTGGTCTGCACCAACCGCTTCTGGGTCTACGCCAATTACAAGGAAACCGACATCACCCGAATTCGCCCGGGTCAGGTGGCGACCATCAGCGTCGACATGTATCCGGGCCATAAATTCCACGGCATCGTGGAAAGCCTCGACCCCGCCAGCGGCGCGGCGTTCTCCCTTCTGCCGCCCGAAAACGCGACCGGCAACTGGGTGAAGGTCACCCAGCGCGTGCCGGTCCGGATTCTGGTCCTGAACGACAACACGAATTTTCCCCTGCGCGTCCAGACCAGCACATCGGTCACGCTGAACACCGGCGACGGCGCGCAGCCGCTCGGCCTCGCTCGCGGCATCACGCTCGACAACAAGGACGCGGAAAAGGTCGCCGAGGAGAAAGGCCTGATCTCGACGCCGGTAACGGCGGATCTGTCGCCCGAAACCCGTTGACGCCGACGGTCATACGCTCCGGCTTCGGTTGCTCCGCACAGAAGACTGTGAACTGGCCAGCCGAGCCGAAGCCTGCAGTGCAAGCGAAGCATGGTGGGCGATACTGGACTCGAACCAGTGACCCCTGCGATGTGAACACAGTGCTCTACCAACTGAGCTAATCGCCCGCGCGGGATGCCGTCTGGTACGGCCTCGACCCGTGGTTGTCAAGACAGGGCGCGCACCGCCGCGGCAAGTTCGGAAAATTGTGTGATCAGCGTGTCGCCGCCGAGTTCGGCCGGGGGGATCGGCGTATAGCCCCAGCTCACCACGACGACCGGCACGCCCGCGGCCCGAGCGGTTTTCACGTCGGTCTCGCTGTCTCCGACATAGACGGTGTGCCCCAGCGCGCCGCCAAGCCGGGCGATGGCATGGACGAGCGGGGCCGGATCGGGCTTTCTGACCGGCAATGTGTCCGCCCCGACGATGACCGGGAATCGCTCGGCGAGACCCAGGGACTGGATCAGGCTGACCGACAGGGCTTCCGGCTTGTTGGTGCAGATGCCGAAACCGGCGCCGGCCGCCGCCAGCTCGTCAAGCGCCTCGGCCATGCCGGGAAACGGCATGCTGCGGTCGGCGACATGGGTGCCGTAATAGTCCAGAAAGGCCGGCATGAGCGCTTCGACATCCGCGTCCGACGGCTCGGGGCCGGAGGCCGCCAGCCCGCGCCGGAGCAGCATGCGCGCGCCGTGCCCGACCATATGGCGGACGGAATCCTCGGGCACGGTCGGGCGCTCCAGCGTGGTCAGCACGTGGTTGAGAGCGGCCGTCAGATCCGGCGCGGTATCGATCAGGGTTCCGTCGAGATCGAAGACGACGAGACGTCGGCTGGTCAAAGCTTATCCTTGCAACAGGCCCGAATAGCAGGTCCCCGCGCCATGACGCGGGGACCGGGTCACCATAACAATGGCGATATCGTTTAGATATAGGTCATATCGGGCTTTTTGGGCTTGCCGCCAAGCGCGACCCGCACCCGATCGATCGGATCGAAGTAATTGGACGGCTTGAGCTTGATCTTGCACTCGACCCGCTTGTCGTCGCGCAGCACGCCGATGGTTACCGTCTCGCCGGGAAGATGCTCCAGTTCGATCTGGTCGAAGGCGGTGCGGGCGACGGGGTTGGTATCCACGCCGTTCACATCGGTCATGATGTCACCCTCTTGGAGAGGCGTGCCGAGCAGCTTGGCGCGCTTGCCGAGATCGGTGATCAGGGAGCCGAAACCTTCTATCGGCAGGCCTTTCTCCCGCTTTTCCTTGGCCGACAGGGGACGCGCCCAGCCATAGACGAGCGGCAGCACGCGGTCGAGCGTGCCGGGGCCGCCGGTCTTTTCCCACAAATCGGGGCTGTCCTCGCCGGGATCGAAAACGGCGTCCCGCATCAGGGCCTGAAGCTTCGGATTGGGCCGCACATCGATCACCATGTGGCAGCGCATTGTGTCGCCATTGACGACCGAGTGAAGCGCCTGATTGTCGAAGGTCCAGACCTCGCCGACCGGGATGTGCTTGGCGCGGCCTTCCGACAGCAGAAACGCGCCGTCATTGGTGGTGAGTGGAATATGGATGCGGTGCGTCGTCTCCCAGGCTTCATGATTGTCCGGATGGATGCGGGTGATCCCGTTGGGGCGCATCCGGAACATCACGACATAGAGAGACCGGCCGAACGGGCTGTCCTCGCTCAACAGCCAGGAAATATAGGGATAATCCTTCAGGATCGGATTGTCGCTGACATTGTCGGTGATGTAATCGGTATCGTCGCCGTTTGTGCCGGCGCGGAGGGTTAGAACATCGATCGAACAATGGGCGTCCCAGAAGCTCGTGCCCCAAGCCTCTTCGGGGATGCTGTTATATTCGTCTACAAGGCGTTTTACGTCGATCTCGACCGGCAGCTTGAGGAACGACCGCTTCTTGAATACCGGATCGTTCGCGATGTTCGAATTGGCGACCTCGCCGATCTGACCATTCTGTTCATTCGCCGTTTCGACGCGCTGACTTTGCGAAACCATGAAAACCACTCTCTTCGAAATAACAGCCCCGTGCGGATCCCTTACCCGACGCGAAAGCAGATATCATGCCAGAGAGCGATTTACCGATGATTACCGGATTTCCGGTTTCGGATATGTGCCGGCGTTCGACTTTAAAACGGTTGGCGGCAATTTATGGTGTCAAATTGACACATACTTGCCCCATTTAAGCCGTCCATTATCCGATGGCGCCGACGGTCTATCGCCTCCGGCAACGATCGGCGGGGTCCCCGGTCCTCTCGGCTTATGGTTACCCGACATTGTTGACAAGCGTCCGCACGCCCATCAGCATTATCGGTAAATTAATATCCCGGTTGGAAAATTTCCCTCTACCGTCACTGCCCCAGGCTGGAAATTTTAGTTTAAAATCAACGATATGTCAATCTCGGACATCGGTGTGATCATTCTGGCCGCCGGCCAGGGCACCCGTATGAAATCAGCTCTGCCGAAGGTCATGCATCCGGTCGCCGGACGGCCCATGCTGCATCACGTTCTGGCCACGAGCCAAAGCCTCTCGCCGAAGCGTGTGGTGGTCGTCACCTCACCCGCCCAGGACGACGTTCGCGCCACCATCGGCCCGGCCGCAAGCGCTATTCAGGACCCGCCGCTGGGCACCGGCCATGCGGTTCTCGCGGCAGCGGAGGCGATGGACGGCTTCTCCGGCGATGTCGTGATCCTGTTCGCCGCCGACCCGCTGGTGCGCACCGAAACCATCGAGCGGATGCTGGACGCCCGGCGCAAGCCCGCCGGGGCCGACGGCGCGCCTCCGGCTGTCGTGGTCCTCGGCTTCCGCCCGAAGGATCCGGCGCAATATGGCCGGTTGATCGTGAACGACGCCGGCGTGCTGGAAGAGATCGTCGAATTCAAGGACGCCAGTGAGGCCCAGCGGGCGATCGATCTGTGTAATTCGGGGGTGATGGTCGTCGACGGGTCGATCCTGTTCGATCTTCTGCGCGAGGTGAACAACGACAACGCCAAGCAGGAATATTACCTCACCGATATCGTCGCGATCGCGCGGCGGCGCAATCTGCCGTCCGTCGTCGTCGAGGGCGAGGAGGAAGAGGTTCTGGGCGTCAATTCCCGGGACGAGCTCGCTTTGGTCGAGGGCGTGATGCAGAAGCGACTGCGCCGGAAAGCCATGGAAGACGGCGCGACGCTTCAGGACCCCTCGAGCGTCTATTTCAGCTATGACACCAGGCTCGGCAGCGACGTGACCGTAGGGCCAAATGTGGTTTTCGGCCCCGGCGTCACGGTCGGCGACAATGTCACGATCAACGCGTTCTGCCATATCGAGGGCGCGACCATCGCGGACGGCGCGATCATCGGCCCCTTCGCCCGGCTGCGCCCCGGCGCGGATATCAGCGCGGACGCCCATATCGGCAATTTCGTCGAGGTGAAGAACGCGGTCATCGGCGAGGGTACGAAGGTCAATCACCTCAGCTATATCGGCGACGCCTGGCTGGGGCCGGAAGCGAATATCGGCGCGGGCACGATCACCTGCAATTACGATGGCTTCAACAAACACCTCACCATTATCGGCGCGCGGGCCTTCATCGGCTCCAATTCGACGCTGGTGCCGCCGATCACGGTGGAGGACGGGGCCTTCACGGGCGCGGGCAGCGTCGTCACCAAGGATGTGCCCAGGGATGGCTTCGCCGTCACGCGGGCCGATCAAATTAACCGGCCGGAAGCCGCTGCGCGGTATCGTAAGCAGAAGGCGGCCGAAAAAGCCTCGGGCAAGGTGCCCAAGCCGGACCCGAAATCGGTCCAGCGGAACCGCAACAAGGATTAGGGCAAGATGTGCGGCATAGTCGGGATCATCGCACAACGTGACGTCGCGCCACTGCTTGTCGAGGGCCTGCGGCGGCTCGAATATCGCGGCTACGATTCAGCGGGCGTCGCGACGCTGGTGAACGGCCATATCGAGCGCCGCCGCGCCGAGGGCAAGCTCACCAATCTCGCTCACCTGCTCGATGAGGATCCTTTGCCCGGCAAGATCGGCATCGGCCACACGCGCTGGGCCACCCACGGCATCCCGAACGAAATCAACGCCCATCCTCACGCGACCGACGTGGCGGCCGTCGTCCATAACGGCATCATCGAGAATTTCCGGGAGCTGCGCGAGGAACTCTCCGCCCGTGGCCACGAGATGCGCACCGAGACCGATTCGGAGGTCATAGCCCATCTGGTGACCGATTTCCTGCGCCAGAATCTGAGTCCGCAGGAAGCGGCCGCCCGAACCCTGAAGCGGCTCGAAGGCGCGTTCGCCATCGCGATCATTTTCCGTGGCCATGACGATCTGATGATCGGCGCCAGGCGCGGCAGTCCGCTGGCGGTGGGCCACGGCGACGGCGAGATGTATCTCGGCTCAGACGCGCTGGCGCTCGCGCCGCTCACCAACAGGATCACCTATCTCGAGGAAGGCGACTGGGTCGAGTTGACCCATGATTCCCTGGTCGTCCATGACGAGACAGACAAGGTCGTCGAACGCGCCGATGAAGCATACACAACTCAATGCGGGCATGATCGACAAGGGCAACTACCGCCACTTCATGCTGAAGGAAATTCACGAGCAGCCAACCGTGATCGGCGACACGCTGAATACCTATTTCAATCCGCTGAAGCGGTCGATCCGATTGCCGAACCTGACATTCGATCTCGCGGCGATATCGCGCGTCACGATCATCGCCTGCGGCACATCCTATTACGCCGGATTGGTCGCGAAGGTCTGGCTCGAACGAATCGCCCGCGTGCCGGTCGAGGTGGATATCGCCTCGGAGTTCCGTTATCGCGAGGCGGCCATGCCCGAAGGCGGGCTGGCGATCTTCATTTCCCAGTCGGGCGAGACCGCCGATACCCTCGCCGCCCTGCGCTATTGCAAGGCCCAGAAGCAGCATATCGCCGCCATCGTGAACGTGCCCGAGAGCACGATCGCGCGCGAAGCCGATGTGATTTTCCCGACTCATGCCGGCCCGGAAATCGGCGTCGCCTCGACCAAGGCCTTTACCTGCCAGTTGACGGTACTGGCCTGTCTCGCCATCGCGACGGCGAGCGCCCGCAAGACCATCAGCGACGAGGACGAGGCCCGGCTGTCCGAACTGATCGTCGAGGTGCCCGCGCGCGCGGCGGAGATTCTGAAAAACGACGACGCGATCGAAGAACTGGCCAAGAAGTTCGAAGGCGTCCGGGATGTTCTCTATCTCGGCCGCGGCGCGAATTTCCCGATCGCGCTGGAGGGCGCCCTGAAGCTCAAGGAAATTTCCTATATCCATGCCGAGGGCTACGCCGCCGGCGAGATGAAGCACGGGCCGATCGCGCTGATCGACGACAAGGTTCCGGTGGTCGTCATCGCGCCGAGCGGCCGGCTGTTCGAGAAGACCGTATCGAATACCCAGGAAGTGATCGCGCGCGGCGGCAAGGTCGTCCTGATCGCCGATCATGAAGGCATCGCCGCCGAGGGCGATCAGGCCTGGGCGACGATCGAGCTGCCCAAGGTCGGTGATTTCGTCGCGCCCATCCTCTACGCGATCCCGGTGCAACTGCTCGCCTACCACATCGCGGTCTTCAAGGGCACGGACGTGGACCAGCCGCGCAATCTCGCCAAATCCGTGACGGTCGAATAGCGGCCTTTTGGGGCCCAGGCCGGATTGGGGAGGCGTATCGTGCAGGTCTTCATCACCATCGATACCGAAACCGCGATCCCGGCGCCGGGCCCGGACGTTTCTTTCGAGCGCCTGATCGGCCGCGGCATCTGGGGCGAATGCGCCGAGGGCGATTTCGGCACGCGCTATATCGCCCGCGTCCTGCACGAGCATGGCCTGAAGGCCGTCTTCTTCACCGAAGCGCTTCACGCCTCCGTCTTCGGATCGCGCCATCTCGAGGAAATCGTCCAGGCGGTCCAGTCATACGGTCACGAGGCCCAACTCCATCTTCATTGCGAATGGATGGCGCACGCTCCGGCGATTTTCGAGAGCCGCAGCGCCGAGAATCTCACGGAATTTTCGCTCGACGAGCAGGCGAACCTGCTGGCCACGGCCAAAAACAACCTGTCGGAAGCCGGGGCCACCGCCGTGACCGCCTACCGCGCGGGCAATTACGGCGCCAATAACGACACGCTCGACGCCCTCGTCCGAAACGGCATTCATTTCGATGCAAGCTATAATCGGGACTATCTCGGCGATACCTGCCGGATCTCCCGGCCGGAGGCCCTGACCGGGCCGGTGCATATCGGCGACCTTGTCGAGGTTCCCGTCACCTTCTTCTACGACCGTCCGGGCCACACCCGGGCGTTGCAGCTCTGCGCCTGCTCGCTGGCCGAGATGCGCTATGTGCTGAACGCGCTTCACGCGGCGGGTGCAAGATCCGCCACCGTCGTGCTGCACAGCTTCGAGCTGCTGAGCCGGGACATGATGCGGGTCGAGAAGATCGCCCGGGCCCGGTTTACCGGCTTGTGCACGTTCCTGGCCGAGAATACCCACCGGTTCCAGACCGTGGGCTTCAACGACGTGGCCGATTGGCGGGAAGCCGACCTCGGACCGAACCCGCCGGCGGTGCGCTCGGCCATAACCCGCACGGCCTGGCGCATCGGCGAACAGATCGCCGGCACGCTCCTGTATCAGCGCGGCAAGGCGGCTTAACTCGTTTTCGCCGCCTTAACCGACCGATCTATTTGGCGTATTCGTCGCGCAGTTCGGCGGCGGCCCGGGTCATCGCCTTGAGTTTGCCCATGGCCGACTCGCGGGAGATGTATTTCATGCCGCAATCCGGCGCGAGCGTAAGCCGTTCGGCCGGGAAGTGGTCCAGCGCCCGCTTCACCCGCGACTTCACCGTATCGACGCTCTCGACTTCTTCGGTGGAGAGATCGATGACGCCGAGAACGATTTCCTTGGTCGGCAGTTTTTCCAGGATCGTGCAATCGAGATTAGACTGGGCGGTCTCGATCGAGATCTGATCGACGCGGGTGTCCTCGAACTCGGGCAGGAAGAAATAGCCCTGGGGACGCTCGTGGATCAGCGCGGCATAGCCAAAGCAGATATGCACGCCGGTCTTGCCGTCGACTCCCTCGAGCGCACGGTTCATCGCAGCGACGCCGTATTCGCGGGCCTTTTCATACCGGGCCTGCATATAGGGCTCATCGATCGAGACGACGTCGACGCCCGCCTTGAACAGATCTTTGATCTCCTCGTTCAGCGCCGCGGCATAGGCCATCGACCGTTCGGGGCCGGAACCGTAGTAATCGTCCTGCGCCTGCTCCGACATGGTGAAGGGGCCCGGCACGGTGATCTTGGTCTGGCGCGTCGTGTGCGCTTTGAGAAACTCGACATCCTTCACGCAGATCGGCTTGGTGCGCTTGATCGGCCCGACGATGCGCGGCACATAAACGGGCTCGCCGCTGCGATCCAGGGCCTGGCCCGGATTGTCGATATCGATACCGTCCAGCGCGTTCGAAAACAGGTTGGAATAACTCTCGCGGCGAATTTCGCCGTCCGTCACGATATCGAGCCCGGCTTCTTCCTGATCGAGAATCGCCAGCCGGGTCGCATCGTCCTGCGCCTCTTCCAGAGTTTCAGGCGGAACGCGCCACAACTCCTTCGCCCGCACGCGCGGCGGAAACCGGCCCTTCAATTTCTGCTTGTCCATGAGCCAGTTCGGCTGCACATAGCTGCCAACGAGCGTGCACGGGAAAAGTTTGTTCGGCATTCAGCCCCCCTTAGTTACGTCAAGCCACTAGTCGGATCCTGCCCGCTAGCATCGGCCGCTGCGAAAATATCGCTTGGCCGCGCCGCCGTGGCAACACACAACCTGAAAGAATTCGATGTTCGGCGTGCATCCTGCCCCATCTCGGCGCGAAGGGGAAGGCGTGGTTAGCCGGTTGATAGCCATTGGGGCTTTCCGTATGATCGCGCGCACCTCAAGAAACAAGCTGAAGGGTTGTGGGGAAATATGGTCAAAGTTCTGAAGAATCTGCGCGTGGTCGAGATGGGTACCTTCATTACGGGCCCTGCCGCCGCGATGCATCTCGCCGATCTTGGCGCGGACGTCATCAAGGTTGAGCGCCCGGGCGTCGGCGATCCGTTCCGCGCCTTCAAGGGCGGCCTCTACAGCCCCCATTATCAGACCTACAACCGCAATAAGCGCAGTATCGCGCTGGATACGAAGGATGAAGGCGACCGGGAGATCTTTCACAAGCTGATCAAGACCGCCGACGTCTTCATCCAGAACTTCCGTCCCGGCGTGGCGGAAAAGCTCGGCGCCGGCGAGGAAGAACTGCACGAAATCAATCCGGGCCTGATCTACTGCGCGATCTCGGGCTTCGGCACGAGCGGCCCGTCCAAGGACCGACCGGCCTTCGATACGGTGGCGCAGGCCGCCAGCGGCTGGCTGCGGCTGGTGACGCCGCCAGATCATCCGCGCGTTCTGGGCCCGGCGCTGGCCGATTCCATGACCGGCTTCTATTCCGCTCTCGGCATTCTCGGCGCGGTATTCGAGCGCCAGACGACCGGCAAGGGCCGCCGCATCGATATCTCGATGCTGGAAGCCATGTGCCACTTCAATCTCGATTCCTTCACCCACTATTTCTCGGTAGGCGAGATCATGAATCCGTATAGCCGTCCGAGCGTCTCGCAGTCCTATGTGTTCGAATGCAAGGACGGCAAATGGGTCGCGCTGCACATGTCGTCGCCGGTCAAGTTCTGGGAGAACCTGACCAAAATAATAGAGCGGCCGGACCTCTTGACCGATGAACGCTTTGCCGAACGGCCGGGCCGCATCGCGCATCAGGACGATCTCATCGAGATCATGACGCCGATCTTCAAGACGCGGACCCGCGACGAGTGGTGCGAGCGGTTCAGCACCTTCGACATGCCCTACTCGGCCGCCTACGACTCCAACGAGGCGCTGGAAGATCCCCAGGCCAGGCATCTGAAGATCAAGGTCTCGACGACCCATCCCGAAATGGGCGAGTTCACGACCGTGCGCAGCCCGCTGTCCTTCGACAAGGAGATCAGCGAAGACCTGCTCGCGCCGCCGACGCTTGACGAGCATGGCGCGGAGATCCGCGACGAACTGAAGAAGATCGACCTTTAAGCCCCGCCTCCCGGCGGCGAACTCGGAGAGCGAAGACAGTGGCGAAAGAAATTCACAAAACCACGAGCATCTGCGGCTACGACAAGGACAACATCATGGTGCGGGGCAAGAACCTCGTCACCGAATTGATGGGCAAGGTCAGCTTCCCGGAGATGATCCTGCTGCAAATGCTGGGCAAGACGCCCGAACCGGCACAGGTCGAGATCCTGAATGCCGTGATGGTGACCATCATGGAGCACGGTCTCGTGCCCTCAGCGGTCGCCGCGCGGCTGACGATCTATGGTGCTCCGGAATCCTATCAGGGCGCCATCGCGGCCGGCCTTCTCGGCGTCGGCGACCGTTTCGCCGGCACGGCCAGCGCCTGCGCCAAGATGCTGGAGCCGCTGGTCGCCGTGCCGGAAGACGAACGCGAGGCCGCCTGCCGGGCGGCGCTCCGCGAATTCAAGGCCGCCAAGAAGCCGGTGCCGGGTTTCGGCCATCCGATCCACCGCGACGGCGACCCGCGTTTCGCCCGGCTGATGGATATCACCCGCAATGCCGGCACCAGCGGCGCCTATCTCAAGACGCTGGAACTGCTCGAATCCTGCATCGAAGAGGAAATCGGCCGTAAGCTGGTGACCAACATCTCGGCGGCAATCGGCGCGGCGCTCGGCGAAGCGGGCCTGCCCGCCAAAGCCATGCGCGGCATCGTGCTCACCGCCCGCTGCGCCGGCCTCGCCGGTCATTTGCTCGAAGAATCCGAACGCCCGATCGGCGAAGCCATGTGGAACGCCGTCGAACACGGGATCTCCTACGACCCCGAAGGGTGAGAACAGGATCTATTCCAGCCCCATTTCCTTCAGCATGGATTCGGCATTTTTGAAGGCGTCGACCGACCGGGGAACGCCGCAATAAATCGCCGCGTGGCGCAGGATCTCGCGGATCTCGTCCTTGGAAACACCGTTCGCGATCGCGCCTTTGACGTGATTGCGGATCTGGCCGCCCTGGCCGCCGAGAGCGGTGAGCATCGCGATGGTGATCATGCTGCGGGTCTTGTGATCGAGCACGCCGCGGTTCCAGGTGTCGCCGAAGCACTCGCGCGTGACGTAATCCTCCAGGGGCCGGATGAAGTCGCTTGCCGCCTCGACACGCTTCTCGGCGCCTTCCGGCCCGAACATCTTGCGGCGCAGCTCCATGCCGCGCTCGTTCACGTCATCTGCCATTGAAAATCCCCTCTCTATATAGGTGCGTTGTCTGGTGCCGAAAGACTAGCGGCTATTCGTGAACCTGTCTTGCGGTGACGTCTCACCCATTCCAAATTCCTCGATCGCGTCGACGATCCGCCGCGCGGCGTAACCGTCGCCGAACACGGCTGACGGGCAACTCATGGCCGCGCGAGCCGTCTCGTCGTCGAGCAAACGGTGCGTCTCGGCCAAGATGCGGGCCGGCTCCGTCCCGACGAGCCTTACAGTGCCCGTGGCCTCGGCTTCCGGGCGTTCCGTCACGTCCCGCATCAGCAGGACCGGCTTGCCCAGTGCCGCTGCTTCTTCCTGAATGCCGCCCGAATCCGTGAGGATCAGATCGGCGCGCCCCAGCAAATAGACGAAACTCGCGAAATCGAGCGGACGAACGAGCCGAATGGCGGCCTCCCCACCGAGATGCCGACCGGCATCCCCGAGATTCGGATTGAGATGCAGCGGGTAGACGATGTCGCAGTCCCCGCGCCCGGCGATCTCCAGCATCGCCGACCAGATCGCTTCGAGCCGTGCGAAGTTTTCGCGCCGATGCGTGGTGACGAGGATCAGCTTCCGCCGGGATGGTGCGTCGGGAACGAACTCGGTGAAAATCGTCCGCCAGGGCGGGGTCGCCGCGATCCGGCGCCGGGTTTGGTAGAGCGCGTCGACGACGGTATTGCCGGTCACATAAATTCGGCCTGGCGGCACTCCCTCGGACAACAGATTTGCCCGGTTGCCCGGCGTCGGCGCGAAATGCAGCGTGGCGATGCCGGAGACGAGCTTTCGATTCCCCTCCTCCGGCCACGGACGCGCGAGATCGTGCGTTCGAAGCCCCGCTTCGATGTGGCCAACGGGAATGTTCAGATAGAAAGCGGCAAGCGCCCCGGCCAGTGTCGTCGCCGTATCACCCTGAACCAGCACGAGATCGGGCGATTCGCGCGCAAGCAAGTCCGTCAGCGCGGCGAGCCCCGCTCCGGCCAGATCGCCGAGCCGCCCGCCATCCGTCATCAGCCGCAGATCATGGTCCGGCTCGATCGCGAACGTCTCGAGCGCCTGATCGAGCATTTCCCGATGCTGGCCGGTGACGCAAACGACATGGCGGATGACCGGACGGCGCCCGATCTCCCGGATGACCGGCGCCATCTTGATGGCTTCGGGACGGGTACCGAAGACCGAGACAATCTTCATGCGATTATGGCCCGGACGAGAAGAAAGGTGAGACGAGATCGGCGGGGTGGTAGCGGAAGAAAAAAACTCTACCACGAGTCGCCGGAACCGCTCAATTTAGTCGCGACCATATTGACAGGGCCCGGAAAGACCGCCATGCCCAAGCGGCAACCGAAGGAGGCAAGACTTGGCCACGTATGATTACGACCTCTTTGTGCTCGGCGCGGGTTCAGGCGGCGTCCGGGCGAGCCGTATCGCAGCCCAGCACGGGGCCCGCGTCGCTATCTGCGAGGAATACCGCGTCGGCGGCACCTGCGTGATCCGGGGCTGCGTGCCGAAGAAGCTGCTGGTCTATGCCTCCCATTTCGCCGAGGAATTCGAGGATGCGGCCGGATTCGGCTGGAACGTCGGACCGGCGAAATTCGATTGGGCCCGGCTTATCGCCAATAAAGACAAAGAGATCGAGCGGTTGAGCCACATCTATATCAAGAATCTCAGAGCCGCCGGAGTCGAACTCTTCCTCTCGCGCGGGGTCCTGACGGACGAGCACACGATCGATCTCGGCGACAAGACCGTGACCGCCGACAAGATTCTCATTGCGGTCGGCGGCTGGCCTTCCATGCCGGATGTGCCCGGCATCGAGCACGCCATCACCTCCAACGAGTGCTTCCATCTGACGGCGCTGCCGAAGCGCGTTCTGGTGGTCGGGGGCGGCTATATTGCCTGCGAATTCGCCGGGATCTTCAACGGCATGGGCTCGGACGTCTCGCTGCTGTACCGGGGCGATCAGATCCTGCGCGGCTTCGATCAGGAATGCCGCGACTTTCTGGCGGGCGAAATGGAGAAGAAAGGTATCGATATCCGGCTCCATGCCGATGTTACCCGGATCGAGAAGACCGGCGGCGGATTGACGGTCACGCTGAAGGACGGCAGCACACTCGAAGCCGATACCGTGCTTTACGCTACGGGCCGGACGCCGAAGACGGACGGCCTCGGGCTTGAAGCCGCCGGCATAAAGCTCGGCCAGAGCGGCGCGGTGATCGTGGACGAGGAAATGCGCACCAGCCAGCGGAATATCTTCGCGGTCGGCGACTGCACCCACCGCATCAACCTCACGCCGGTGGCGATCAAGGAAGGTCATATCTTCGCCGACACCCAGTTCGGCAAGACGCCGCGCAGGATGGACTACGAGAACGTGGCCCACGCGGTGTTCTCGCAACCGACGCTCGCGTGCGTCGGCCTGTCGGAGGAAGCCGCCCGCGAGGAATATTTCGACGTTTCCGTCTTCAAGACGTCGTTCCGGCCGATGAAACATACGCTTTCGGGCCGCGACGAGCGGATGTTCATGAAACTTGTGGTCCACACCGCGACCGACCGCGTCGTCGGTATTCATATGGTCGGCGCGGATGCGCCGGAAATCATCCAGTCGCTCGCGGTGGCCATCAAATGCGGCGCGACCAAGGCCCAGTTCGACGCCACCATCGCCGTACACCCCACCGCTTCGGAAGAATTTGTCACCATGCGCTGAGGCCCATCTGTTACGCTTACAGACTGGAAAATCGGCGCTTTAGTGCGTATATCAGGCTCTGATTTGATGTTTGTGCCGCTCGCCGAGGCGTTGTTGGTATGCTCAGCGAGCGGATTGGAAGGCTGGAAGAATGGCGAAGACTTGGGCTCCGAATACATGGCGGGACCTGCCGATCAAGCAGGTGCCGGACTATCCGGATCAGAATGAACTGACGGTTGTCGAGCAGACGCTGCATCGGTTCCCGCCCCTCGTTTTTGCCGGCGAGGCCCGTGAATTGCGCCGCCACCTCGGCGAGGTCGCGCAGGGCAAGGCCTTCCTGCTGCAGGGCGGCGATTGCGCCGAAAGCTTCGCCGAATTCCACCCGGACAATATCCGCGACACGTTCCGCGTCATGCTGCAGATGGCGGTGGCGCTGACCTTTGCCGGCAGTTCGCCGGTGGTGAAGGTGGGCCGCATGGCCGGTCAGTTCGCCAAGCCGCGCTCCGCGCCGATGGAGGACCAGGACGGCCTTTCGCTGCCGAGCTATCGCGGCGATATCGTGAACAGCATGGACTTCACGCCCGAAGGCCGCGTGCCGGACCCGAAGCGCCTGCTTCAGGCCTATAGCCAGGCCGCCGCGACGCTCAACCTGCTGCGCGCTTTCGCTCAGGGCGGGTACGCCGATTTGCATCGCGTGCACGGCTGGACCATGGGATTCGTCGAGAAAAGCCCGGCCGGCGAGCGCTACCGCGACATGGCCGACCGGATCTCCGAGGCGCTGTCCTTCATGGAGGCCTGCGGCGTCTCGCCCGCCGAGACCCAGGCGCTGCGCACGACCGAGTTCTACACCTCTCACGAAGCCCTTCTGCTCGGCTACGAAGAGGCGATGACCCGCGTCGACAGCACCACCGGCCGCTGGTACGACACGTCGGCTCACTTCGTCTGGGTCGGTGAGCGCACCCGTCAGCTGGACGGCGCGCATATCGAATTCCTGCGTGGCATCGGCAACCCGGTCGGCGCCAAGGTCGGACCGACCATGGAGCCGGACGAATTGCTGCGGCTGATCGACGCCCTGAACCCGGACAATGATCCCGGCCGGTTGACGCTGATCACCCGGTTCGGCGCGGACAAGATCGAAGGCCTGTTGCCGAAGCTGGTGCGCGCGGTCAAACGCGAGGGCAAGTCGGTGGTCTGGTCCTGCGATCCGATGCATGGCAACACGGTCAAGTCGAGCACCGGATACAAGACCCGGCCGTTCGATCAGGTTCTCGCCGAGGTCCGGCGGTTTTGGCAGGTCCATGAAGCCGAGGGAACCTATGCCGGCGGCGTCCATATCGAGATGACCGGGCAGGACGTCACCGAATGTATCGGCGGCGCCCAGAAGATCACCGAGCACGCGCTGGCTGACCGCTATCACACCCATTGCGATCCGCGGCTGAACGCCAGCCAGTCTCTCGAACTCGCGTTCCTGATCGCCGAAGGATTGAAGCAGAGGCGAGTGGAGAACGCAGCCAAGGCCCGGGAAGCTTCCTGACGCCCGATCCAAGTCACCGAGCCGGCCATTTCGGCCGGCTTCCTTCCTCCTGAACGGCCAGAATGACCGACGCACTCGACATCGCCCTGGCTCAGATCAATGTGACGGTGGGCGATATCGCCGGGAACGCCGCCAAGATTCGCGCCGCGCGCGCCGAAGCGGCCCAGGCCGGCGCTCATCTTCTGCTCACGACCGAACTCGCGCTGTGCGGCTATCCGCCCGAGGATCTGGTCCTCAAGCCGGCCTTTCTGGATCGTGTCGAAAGCGCCGCCCGCGACATCGCGAACGACACGTCCGATGGCGGGCCGGCGGTTCTTCTGGGGCTTCCCTGGCGGCAGGATGGTAAGGTCCGCAACGCGGTTGCCCTGCTGGCAGACGGCGACATCAAGACGCTCGTCTATAAATACGATCTGCCGAATTACGGCGTTTTCGACGAAAAGCGCGTGTTCTGGCCGGGCCCCCTGCCCAATCCGATCGAGTTTCTGGGGATCCGGCTCGGCGTCATGATCTGCGAAGATATGTGGGCGCCGGCAGCCGCCGGGAATCTGAAAGCAAAGGGCGCGGAGATCCTGCTGGTGCCGAACGGCTCCCCCTTCGAGATGGACAAGGAAGGCACGCGGCTCTCGCTCGCCGAAAAGCGCGTGGGCGAGACCGGATTGCCCCTCATCTACGCCAATCAGGTCGGCGGTCAGGACGAGTTGGTGTTCGACGGCTCGTCCTTCGCGCTGAATCATGACGGCAAGACGGCGATCCGGCTCGCGTCGTGGCGGGAGTCGGTGACGCTCGCCAGACTGCGCCGCCAGCCGGATGGCCGCTTCGCGTGCGAGCCGGGCCCGATGGCGCCGTCTCGGGAAGGTTTGCGGGCGATTTACGGCGCCATGACGCTCGGCCTCAAGGATTACGTCGCCAAGAACCACTTCCCCGGCGTCATTCTCGGCATGTCCGGCGGCATCGACAGCGCGCTGACGGCGGCCGTCGCGGTCGATGCGCTCGGGGCCGACAAGGTACGGCTCGTGATGATGCCGTCGCGCTATACCAGCCAGGCGAGCATCGACGACGCTGCGGGTTGCGCGGAGCGCCTGGGCGTGAAGATTGAAAGCGTGGCGATCGAACCGGCGGTCGAGGCCTTCGAGACCATGATGAAGGAAGACCTTCGCCGGACGGGAACCGGACACGACCGAGGAGAATATCCAGGCTCGGATCCGCGGCGTGATCCTGATGGCGATGAGCAACAAATTCGGCCATATGCTGGTCACCACCGGCAATAAGTCCGAACTCTCGGTGGGATACGCCACGCTTTACGGCGATATGAGCGGCGGCTATTCCGTGCTGAAGGATGTCTACAAAACGACCGTGTTCGCGCTGGCGCGCTGGCGCAACGGCCACCGGCTCGATTGGGCGCTTGGCCCCGAGGGCGAGGTTATCCCGCCCAACGCCATCACCAAACCGCCAAGCGCCGAGTTGCGCGCGGACCAGACCGATCAGGACTCTCTCCCGCCCTATGACGAGCTCGACGCCATCCTTCAGGGCCTCGTCGAGAAGGAGATGCCGATCGACGAAATCGTCGCCCAGGGCCATGACCGGGAGACGGTTGCGCGGATCGAGCACATGCTCTATGTCGCGGAATACAAGCGCCGTCAGGCCCCGCCGGGGGTGAAGATAACCCGCCGGAATTTCGGCCGCGACCGGCGCTATCCGATCACCAACGCCTTCCGCGACGCGCGCCGGCGCAGCTAAAGCCACATGACCACCAAGACTTCAATTCGCCCCCTCGCCCACGGGCTATCTCCATGTCGGCAATGTGCGGGCCGCCCTGCTGAACTGGCTGTTCGCCCGCAAGACCAGCGGCAAATTCGTTCTGCGTATCGACGACACCGATACCGAGCGCTCGACCGAGACCTTTGCCGAGGCGATCCGCGAGGATCTCACCTGGCTCGGCCTCAACTGGGACGAGACCTACCGCCAGTCCGAGCGCCAGGCGCTATACGACGCGGCGGCGGATAAGCTGCGCGCGGACGGGCGGTTATACCCCTGTTACGAGACGGCCGAAGAACTCGAGATCAAGCGCAAGCTCCAACTCGCCCGCCGTCAGCCGCCGGTCTATGACCGCGCGGCTTTGAAGCTGACGGATGAGGAACGCGCCAAATTCGAGACCGAAGGGCGCAAGCCGCATTGGCGCTTTCTGTTGAACCAGACCGAGGTTCACTGGGAGGACATCGTCCGCGGACCGGTGACGATCGACGCCGCGAGCCTGTCAGATCCGGTGCTGATCCGGGAGGATGGCACCCCGCTCTATACGCTGCCCTCCGTCGTCGACGACGGCGAGATGGGAATCACCCATGTCATTCGCGGCGAGGACCACGTCGCCAACACAGCTGTTCAGATCCAGATCGCGGAGGCCCTGGGATATCCGGCCCCGGCCTACGCTCATTTTGCGCTCTTCACCGGTCCGCAGGGCGAACCGCTCTCCAAGCGCCTCGGTTCGCTGGCGGTTCGGGACCAGCGCGAAGCGGGTCTGGAGCCGATGGCCCTGAACAGCCTGCTGGCCCGACTGGGCTCCTCCGATCCGGTCGAGGCGCGGATCCATCTCGACGACTGCGTGCCCGATTTCGATCTCTCGCATTTCGGACGCGCGGCGCCGAAATTCGATCCCGAAGACGTCAAGCATCTCAACGCCCGCATTCTGCACGCGACGCCCTATGCGGATGTCGCCGAACGGCTGAAGGCGCTCGGCCTCGACGATGCGGATGAAAGCTTCTGGGAAACGGTCCGGCCGAACCTGACGACCTTCGCGGATGTCTCGGCCTGGGCCAGAATCATGCACGGTCCCATCGAGCCGGTCATCGAGGATGCCGACTATCTCGCTCAGGCCGCCGACTTGCTGCCGCCGGAGCCTTGGGGCGACGAAACCTGGGGCACGTGGATTCAGGCGATCAAGGAGGCCACGGGCCGCAAGGGCAAAGCCCTCTTCCACCCGCTCCGCATGGCGCTGACCGGCCTCGACCACGGCCCCGAGATGAAACATCTCCTGCCGCTGATCGGACGGGAACGGGCGAAATCCCGTCTTGTTCCTAATCAACAATAAAGGACGACACAGCGCGTATCCTTGCTACCTGGAGGTGTTCAGGCACAGACAGGAGAGAGCAATGGCGGCTGGCAAATTCGAATTGTTTCAAGACAAAACGGGAGAGCACCGGTTTCGCCTGAAGGCGTCGAACGGAGAAACGATCGGGGCCTCGGAAGGCTACAAGGCTAGGGCCGGGGTAATGAACGGCATTGAATTGGTGAAGCGGAATTCTCAGGATCCGAAGCAATTCCAGACGTTCAAGGGAACCGACGACCGGCACTACTTTCATCTCAAGGCCCCGAATGGCGAGACCATTCTTCAGTCTCAGGGCTATGCCTCATTGGCGGGGGCCATGACCGGCGTCGAATCCGTCATGAAGCATGCGCCCGACGCGGACATCGTCGAGGTCTAGAACGCAGACGTTCTTGTGACCACGGGCCTGAGTCGTTAAATACCGGGCTGCATTCAAAAGTTCTGGCCGAATTGGAGTGGCCTGTGGCCCTGGTCCTGTACGATACCGCCTCGCGCGAGAAGCATCCGTTTACGCCGATCACCCCCGGCGCGGTGGGCATGTATGTCTGCGGCCCGACGGTCTGGGACTATGCTCATATCGGCAACGCGCGGCCCGTGGTGGTGTTCGATGTCCTCTACCGCTATTTCCGCGAACAGGACTACACGGTCACCTATGTCCGCAACATCACGGATGTCGACGACAAGATCATCGCGGCCCATGAGAAGGCCGGCGAGCCGATGGCCGATCTGACCGAGCGCTTCGCCAAGATCTACGCCGAGGACATGGCGGCTCTCGGGGCGCTGGACCCGACGGTGACGCCCAAGGCCACCGAGCATATCCCGCAGATGATCGCGATGATCGAGAAGCTCGTCGCGTCCGGCCACGCCTATGTGGCGGACGGCCATGTGCTGTTCGACGTTACCTCGATGCCGAATTACGGTCAGCTCTCGCACCGCAACCGCGACGACATGATCGCGGGCGCGCGGGTGGAGGTCGCGCCTTACAAGAAGGATCCGGCCGACTTCGTGCTGTGGAAACCGGCGGGCGATCACGCCGGCTGGAACAGCCCCTGGGGCAAGGGCCGGCCGGGATGGCATATCGAATGCTCGGCCATGAGCGAGACTTATCTCGGCGAAACCTTCGACATTCATGGCGGCGGGCTGGATCTTGTCTTCCCCCATCATGAAAACGAAATCGCCCAGAGCAGTTGCGCCCATCACGGCAAGGTGCTGGCCAACTACTGGATGCATAACGGCTTTCTCACGATCAATCGCGAGAAGATGTCGAAGAGTCTCGGCAACTACACGACGGTCCATGAAGTGCTGAAGCATTGGCCCGGGGAGGTGGTGCGCTATTTCATGCTCTCGACCCATTACCGCGCGCCGCTAAACTGGACCGAGGAAGGCCTCGAGCAGGCCAAGCGCTCGCTCGATCGCCTGTACCTCGCGCTGCAAAAGCTGGCGGGTGTCGAGGCGGACGAGGCCTATGAGCCGGAAACCGTCATCGCCGCGCTCGAAGACGATCTCAATACGCCCGAGGCTTTCGCCGCGCTGCACGAACTGGCGCGCCAGGCAAACAAGGCCGAAACGGAAGAGGAGAAATCGATCCTGAAGGCCAAGCTGCTGACCGGCGGATCGCTTCTGGGCATCCTGCAAAGCTCGCCGGAAGGCTGGCTCAAGGGCGCGGCGACGGACAAGGACCTTTCCGACACCGACATCGAGCGCTTGATCGAGGACCGGAATGCTGCGAGAAAAGCGCGGGATTTTGCGGAATCCGACCGCATCCGCGACGAACTCAAGTCGCAGGGCATCACCTTGGAGGATGGCCCGGACGGGACCACCTGGAGACGCGCCTGATGGCTCGCGAACGCCTATATCTGTTCGACACGACGCTCAGGGACGGCGCGCAGACCCAGGGCGTCGACTTCAATGTCGAGGACAAGAAGGTCCTGGCGTCCGCGCTGGACAAGATCGGCATCGACTATATCGAGGGCGGCTGGCCGGGTGCGAACCCGACCGACACGGCCTTTTTCGGCGATCCGCCCGAGCTCGGCTGCGCGACCTTGACCGCGTTCGGCATGACCCGGCGGCCGGGCCGCAGCGTCGGCAATGATCCCGGCCTCGCCGCCCTGTTCGAGGCCGAGACGCGCGCGATCTGTCTTGTCGGAAAGAGCTGGGATTTTCAGGTCGAGGTGGCGCTGGAGATTCCGCTCAACGAGAATATCGACCTGATTTCGGACAGCGTCGCCGAAGTCGCCCGTCGCGAGCGCGAGCCGCTGTTCGACGCCGAGCATTTCTTCGACGGCTTCAAGGCCAACCCGACCTACGCGATGGACTGCCTGAAGGCCGCCCATGATGCGGGCGCACGCTGGCTGGTGCTGTGCGACACCAATGGCGGCACGCTCCCCGACGAGATCGAGCGTATCGTCGGCGAGGTCACCAGGACGATCCCGGGCACCAGGCTCGGCATCCATGCCCATAACGACACCGAGAACGCCGTCGCCAATAGTCTGGCGGCCGTGCGGGCCGGCGTGCGGCAGGTGCAGGGCACGATCAACGGGCTCGGCGAGCGGTGCGGCAACGCCAATATGATCTCGCTGATCCCCTCGCTGGTCTTGAAACCGACCTATCGCGATCTGGTCGATACGGGCATTTCCGAGGACGCGCTGAAACGCATCACCGGCCTGTCGCGCCTGCTGGACGAGACGCTGAATCGCGCGCCGCAGCGCAATGCGCCCTATGTCGGAACCTCGGCATTCGCCCATAAGGGCGGACTGCATGTCTCGGCCGTGCTCAAAGACCCCCGGACCTACGAACACATCGATCCGGAAAAGGTCGGCAATGAACGGCAGATCCTGGTTTCGGACCAGTCCGGCGTCGCCAATATCGTCGCGCGCCTGAAAGAGATCGGCGTCGAGGTGGATCCGAAAAATCCCAAGCTCAAGCGGCTGCTGGAGATCGTCAAGGAGCGGGAATTCGCCGGCTATTCCTATGACGGTGCCGCGGCGAGCTTCGAGCTGCTCGCGCGCCGCACGCTGGACGAGGTCCCGATCTATTTTAACATCGACAGTTTCCGCACGCTGGTCGAACGCCGCTACAACGCGAAGGGCGAGCTGGTCACCATGTCGGAAGCGACGGTGAAATTAACGATCGACGGCGAGGAGATCATGTCGGTGGGCGAAGGCAATGGTCCGGTCAACGCACTGGACGCCGCTCTTCGCAAGGATTTGGGACGCTTCTCGCCCTATATCGATGATTTGCGGCTGGTCGACTACAAGGTCCGCATCCTGAACCAGGGTACCGGCGACGGCACCAATGCCGTGACTCGCGTCATGATCGAAAGCGCCGATGGCAAGGGCGAGCGCTGGTTCACCGTGGGCGTCTCGCCGAATATCGTCGACGCCTCGTTCCAGGCCATGAACGACAGCCTGACCTACAAGCTCTATCGCGACGGCGCGCCGCCGGGGAAGAATTAGGTTCCCTTCGGGCCGAGCGTGTCGAAGCCCGCCCTTCGACAGGCTCAGGGCGAACGGAGATTGAGTGACCTGCCTAGGCGTCACCTAAAACCTTCCGCCGCACGAGCCAGTCCACCGACAGCTTGCCCGGGCCCCGCGCCATCAGGACGAGCAGCATCGCGGCCCACTGAATATGGGTCGGCCACGCCATCGGATAGACGAAGATCTCGATCACCGCCGTCATGCCGAGCAGGACGGCCGCCGCCGGCCGTGTGAGCAGACCGAGCACCAGGAGGATCGGCGTCGTCACCTCGATCGATACAGCCATATAGGCCGCCAGATGGGGCGGCAGGAACGGCAGGGCGTAATCGTTCTCGAAAAGATAGAAGGTCGTATCCCAGTTCGCGAGATGGGCCTGGGCCGAATTCCAGAACACCGTCGCGACCGCGAGCCGCAACGGGATCGCCAGCAGCGTGTAAGGAATGGCGTCGAGCCAGTTGAGTACGCGCCGCGCCATGTCCATACGCGGTGCACGCAAAGCGGTTGATGTCTGCGGCGTGGTCATTGGACGGCCCCCTGCTGTTGAATATCCACGAAAAGCCCGTCCGCCAGGAAACGGGCGAGCACTGTCGGCGCATCGATGTCCGGGGACGTTTCCAAAGCATCCTCCAGCCGCACGCCCTCGCAGAGCTCGCTGAGGAATAACGCGTCGGCCTCGTCGAGACGGGTCACATCGACACCCGCGTCGAGCCGGCGCACCTGAAGCCACCGCGATCCGGCGCTCAAATCGATCGCGGCCATCGCCGCATCGTCCTCGTCCAGAACCGCCTGCCAGATCTCGTCCGCCGGATGATCGACCGGCACAAGGCTCAGGGACGGATCGGGGACGAAGCGCAGTCGGCCATGGTCTTCCGGCGGAATGTTCGACATCCGCCCAAGATCGAGGGCCGTCCTCTCGGGAGCATGAAAGGCGCTTGCCACGGCCCATTCGAGGCGCGCGACGTCGGCCAGATAGGTCAGCGACGACGACGCCGGGAACGCCGCCAGGAAGGCCGAAAACTCACCGCCATAGGCGTCGAGCCAGGCGCTTTTCGGCGGGTGGGCCTCGATGAAAATCCGCGCGGCCGCGTCTAAGAACTCGTCGCCGACCAGCCGCAACACGGCCGGAAAATTCAGCCTCAGCGCCTTTGTGAGAGCCGCGATAAAGGTGTTGCGATAGATGTCCAGCCGCTCATCCGGTGAGATGCCATCGGCGATTACATGCTCCGCCGCATCCCCATTTTCGGGCTCCAGAAAGGTCGCGCGGAAAGCGCGCTCGACATCAAGCAGCGTCGGCATCGCGGTTCCTTTCTCCAAAAGCGGTCAGTCGCCCGGCGGCGCCGGCGGCCTCGTCCAGAAGCACGTCGAGGGCGGGCACGCCGGTATCCCATTCGATCAGACTCGGCACCGCGCCGAAGCGCTTGAGGGCCTGCTCATACAGCGCCCAGACCTCGGGGATGACGCGCGACCCGTGATCGTCGATCAGAACGGTCCGGCCATTCTCCAGGGTCCGCACCGAATGACCGGCAAGATGAATTTCTCCAATCGGACCGATCGGCAAGGCATCCAGATAGGCAATCGCGTCCCAACCGTGGTTATGAGCGCTGACATAAATGTTGTTCACATCGCACAGGATGCCGCAGCCGGTGCGGGCGGCGAGTTCGCCCAGGAACTCCCATTCCGGAATGGTCGAGTGGCTATAGCGCAGATAACTCGACGGATTCTCGACCAAAATCTGCCGTTTCAAAGCCGTCTGCACCGCATCGATGTTTCGGCGGACGACATCCAGCGCTTCTTCGGTCATGGGCAGCGGCAACAAGTCGCCGAGATAGATCCCGTCCACCACGCTCCAGGACAGATGTTCCGACACGAGCGCCGGCTCGACGCGATCGATCGTCTCGCATACGCGAGCGAGATGAGCCTTATCCAATCCCTCGGCGCTCCCGAGAGACAGGCCGACGCCATGACACGAGATCGGGTAATCGCGCCGGATGGCGTCGAGATAGCGCCGCGGCGGCCCGCCGGTCATGTAATTCTCGGTGTGAATCTCGAGCCAGGCGACGGACGGCTTGGTCTCCAGCACGGCCTGATGATGCGGGAAGCGCAGGCCGATCCCCGCCTCGGCGGGGATCGGCGTCAACCGCACAGGCGAGCCTATGGCCGACTTTGCGCTCATGATCCGGCCTACATCGGGCCTTTGAGCTTGCCGCCCGCGATCTTCTGGCAATCACCGGCCGGCAGAAGAACGAAGGCGGCCGGATTGCGCGGCATGGCGGACTGGCCGGAGCACGAATGAGCGCCCGAAGCGCAATCATTCTTGCTGGCCGCATTCACGCCGTAGCAGCGCACCAGATGGTTCTTGGCGACGCGCTTCATATTCGCTTCGATGGTTTCCTTGCTCGCGCCCGGATGCATCTTGAGCATGTTCTCGAGCTTCTGCTCCATCTTGGAATTCATCGCCGCCGAAGCCGGGGAAACGCTTGCGGCAAGCGCAAGTCCGGCCGCGCTCATCAAAACGGTCGTAGCGATATTGAGACGTTTTTTGGTCATGACACTCTCTCTTTGTGATCGGTGTTCTAAAGGGTCACCGTCTCCAAGGTTCGAGCGGATGACGGGAAAGGTTACGGACCGGCGGGAAAACTTTGCGGCAGCGACGAGCGTCGCAGCTGCAAGAATTCATTTCATGAACGGCCCGTCCGATGTGGCGTCGGCGTTGCGACGAATACGGGGAAGTTCGACGGCGCTCGCTCCCGGTTGGGAAAGGTTCGCTCACGGGTGCGTCACGGTTTCGTGTAGCCCGCTGACGTGCCGAGAGGGTTTGACGGCATTCGAGGGCCGTCGTAAGAGGATTCCATGTCCAGTGGAAAAGGCGACGCCGCGCCCGAGAGGACCGATTGGTCCGACCTTATGGCGCGCGCCCAGAACGGCGACACGGCCGCCTATCGCCGCCTGCTCGGCGAAACCGCGCCCTATCTGCGCTCGCTGGTCGCGAAAAAGCATCGCGATGCCCGGGACGTCGAGGACACGGTTCAGGACATTCTCCTGACCATCCATGCCATGCGCCGGACATACGACCCGGACCGGCCGTTCGGCCCCTGGCTCGTCGCGATCGCCAATCGCCGAATCGTCGACCGCCTGCGCAAGCAGGGACGAACCACGGCCCGCGAAGTGCTTTCCGACACCGATCACGAAACCTTTACGGCATCCGAAGCGAATATAGGAGATAGCGTCATAGACCGGCGGGACCTGCACACGGCGATCGAAAGTCTGCCGGCCGGTCAGCGGCAGGCGATCGAATTGTTGAAGCTGAACGAGATGTCCTTGAGGGAAGCCTCGGCGACGACCGGAACCTCGGTTCCCGCCCTGAAGGTGGCGACCCACCGGGCCCTCATCAGCCTGAGGAAGATTTTGACCGGCGGGAGCGACGAGACGTGATCAAGACCCCCGATCTCATAGACTCGCTCGTGAGCGAGGCCACGCCGGTAAAACGGTTGCGGCCGCCTCTTCTGCGCGCCCTGATCTGGCTGGCGATCGGCCTCGGCGTTCTCGCCGTTGTCGGCCTGATCGAAGGCTTCCGGCCGGATCTGGCGACGCGCCTGCATCAGATGAGCTTCGACGCCAATGTGGCCGGAGCGGCCCTCACCGGCGTGCTGGCCGCCATCGCCTGCTTCATGCTCAGCCTGCCGGACCGCTCCCGGCTCTGGGCGCTGCTTCCCCTGCCCGCCCTGATTCTCTGGATATCGACGCTTGGCTATCAGTGCCTGACGGACTGGGTCTCCATCGGGCCGAATGGAATACAGCTGGGCGAATCGGTCGACTGCTTCGTCGTGGTCGCGCTGACCAGTCTGCCGCTACTGGTCGTCCTTCTCGTGATGCTGCGCCATGCCGCACCCTTGCGGCCGATATCGGCGATCATCACCGGCAGCCTGGCCGTCGCGGCGATCTCGGCCACGGCCCATCTGCTCATTCATATCCATGAGCAGGACGCCACGATCATGATTATTCTCTGGAATCTCGGCCTTGCGGCCCTGTTCGTCCTGATCAGCTATGCGTTCGGCGGCAGGATCTTTTCCTGGATGAGTGCCAAATCCAGACGCCATCCGGGTTGACAAACCGGCCCGAAAACCCGCTGATGCGGGCCTTCTGTCAAATTCCTCGATCAAAGCGACATGACGAACAGCGAATCGGGCTTACACGCGCCCGCGATTATCCTGATCAAACCCCAGATGGGCGAGAATATCGGCGCGACGGCCCGGGCGATGCGTAATTTCGGCCTGACCGACCTGCGTCTCGTCGCGCCCCGCGACGGCTGGCCCAACCCGGCCGCCGTCCCCATGTCCGCGGGCGCGACGGAAATCCTCGATAACGCCAGGCTTTACCGGGACACCGAAGAAGCGATCGCCGATCTCCGGGTGATTTACGCCACCACCGCCCGCACCCGCGACATGGTCAAGCCGGCGGTCACGCCGAGCGACGCGGCGGTGGAAATAGCGGGGCTGATCGGCCTGGGCGCGCAGTGCGGCATCCTGTTCGGCCCCGAAAAGGCCGGGCTGCACAATGACGATGTCGCGTTATCGGACAAGATTCTCCAAATTCCGGCCAATCCCGAGTTCACCTCGCTCAATCTGGCGCAGGCGGTGCTGATCATCGGCTATGCCTGGTTCACCACGGCTGTGACCGATAGCCTCGCCCCCGCGGAGACTCCGCTGCCCGCGCCCAAGGAAGATCTCGTGCGGCTGTTCGATCATCTGGAATCCGAGCTTGATTCCGCAGGCTTTTTCCGGCCCGGAGAAAAGCGCCCGTCCATGGTGCGTAACCTTCGGAATCTGCTGCAAAACGCCAATCTGACCGAGCAGGATGTTCGCACGTTGCGAGGCGTTATCAAGGCCCTGACACGAAAACCGGCGGAAACGGACGATTAAACGCATCGCGCCATTTGACAACCGCGCGGCGCTGGATATAGTACGCGCCTTTGAACGAACACGTTTAACGAACAGCTTGGCAAGGACGAATAGTACTTAGGCATGACGAAGCGGGTACAAGCGAAATATAAAATCGACCGGCGTATGGGCGAAAACCTCTGGGGTCGCCCGAAAAGTCCGGTCAACCGCCGCGACTACGGACCGGGTGTTCATGGTCAGCGCCGCCGAGGCAAAGTCTCGGACTTCGGCGTGCAGCTCCGCGCCAAGCAGAAGCTCAAGGGCTATTACGGCAATATCACGGAAAAACAATTCCGGAATATCTATGCCGAAGCCGTTCGCCGCAAAGGCGACACCGGCGAGCATCTGGTCGGTCTTCTTGAGCGCCGCCTCGACGCCGTGGTCTACCGCGCCAAATTCGTCAGCACCGTTTTTGCCGCGCGGCAATTCGTCAACCACGGTCATGTTCTGGTCAACGGCAAGCGGGTCACGATCCCCAGCTATCGCCTGCGGGAAGGCGATGTCGTGTCGATCAAGGAGAAATCGCACGAGCTCGGCGTCGTGCTCGAAGCGGTCGAATCGAACGAGCGGGACGTACCGCCCTATCTCGAAACGGATCATAAAAAAATGACGGCGAAGCTCCTCGTGACGCCGAAGCTTGCGGATATTCCCTATCCGGTGCACATGGAGCCCAATCTCGTCGTCGAATTCTACTCAAGATAGAATTTGGCTTCAAAAATCGAGAGAGACGACGGCCCGCCGTATCCCGGCGGGCCGTTTCTTTTTGGGCCGGATGAAAGGAAACCGTCATGTCGGATAAGCCGGTCTATGCGGTGATCTTCACCTCCACGCTGAAACCGTCCGCCGAGGATTACGACGCGATGGCGGAGGAAATGGCCGCACTTTCGAAGCAGCAGCCCGGGTTTCTCGGCCTCAACTCAGTCCGCAATCCGTCCGGTGAGGGCATCACGGTGTGTTACTGGGACAGCCTGGAGGCCATCGCCAGCTGGAAAGAGAACGCGCGCCATCGCCACGCCCGGCAACGCGGGCGCGACGAGTGGTACGAAAACTATTCGCTAAAGATTTGCCGCGTCGAACGCGACGAGCGCTTTACGCCGTCGGCGCGGTGAGCGTGATGCCCTTGCCCTGCAGATGCGACTGCAACTCGCCGGACTGGAACATCTCGCGGATGATGTCGCAGCCGCCGACGAATTCGCCTTTGACATAGAGCTGCGGGATCGTCGGCCAGTCGCTGTACGACTTGATGCCCTGGCGCAGATCGTCGTCCTGCAGCACGTCCGTGCTGCCGTATTCGACACCCAAATAGTCCAGGATCTGCACCACGGCGGCCGAAAAACCGCATTGCGGGAAGCTCGGCGAGCCTTTCATGAACAGCATCACGTCAGTGCTGCCCACCGCATCCCTGATCCGGGCGTGAACTTGTTCTTCCGTCATATCTTTTCGAACCTTCAATTCGTTTGAGTTGTCTCCGGTCCGCCGTCAGTCGGACGGCACCGAGGTCTGCAATGCGAGCGCATGAAGCTGATCGCCCATCCGGCCTTTCAGGGCCTTATACACCATCTGATGCTGCTGCACTCTGGAATGGCCTTCGAACGCCTTCGAGACGACGCGCGCCGCGAAGTGATCGCCATCGCCGGCCAGATCCTGAATCTCCACGACCGCATCCGGGAAGAACTCCATAATCAACGCTTTGATCTCGCTCGGATCCATGGCCATGATCGTTAAAACCTTTGCCTGGTTGCAGTTATCAGCCGGTCATCGCGCCTTGTTACAACGAGGCAGCGCCGCCGGGCCGCGCAGCCTCTCGGTGGCAACGCTTCATATGGGAGGCGGCACGATCCATGTCAAACCGGCACTATATTTGGTGAATACCCTACTTCATTAACCAACCATTTGTAAATATTGACAAAAATACAGGCTGGCCGGATTCACAAAAAAGGCGTCGGAAAACATCTCGTGACACGCAAGCCAAACATATTCTTCGTCGGAGCGGCGAAATCGGGCACGACCGCCCTGACCAGCTATCTGGATCAGCATCCGGACATCTTCGCCGTCAAGGAGCCGCACTATTTCGGCCGCGATCTCGTGCGCCCGAATTTCAAGCCACCAACGCTCGAAGAGTATGAAAGCATCTTTGCAGAGGCGGCCGACACGGCGATTCTGTGCGACGCGTCAGTGTTTTATCTCTATTCCAAGACCGCGGCGCAGGAGATCAAGGACTACAATCCGGACGCCAGGATCATCATTCAGCTGCGCAATCCGCTCGACGTGCTGCCCTCCCATCACTCTCAGGTGGTTTTCGAGGGCGGCGAGCCGATTACGGATTTCGAGGAAGCCCTGGCCGCGGAGAAGGACCGGCGCGAAGGACGCCGGATGCCGGATTTCCAATGGGCGCTGACGTTGCTCTATATGGACTTCGTGCGGTTCAGCGAGCAGGCGGAACGCTATCTGAACGTCTTCGGCCCCGAAAACGTGCTCATCCACCTCTATGACGACTTCCGGCGCGATACGCTCGGCGTCTACCGCAAGACGCTCGAATTCATCGGAGCGGACCCGACATTCGTACCCGAAATCTCGGTGGTCAACGCCAACAAGGTGATGCGCTCGCCAAAGCTGATGCGCATGGTGCGCGAGCCGGCCCCGTGGATTTCAGTCCCGGCCCGGATGCTGATCCCGCTCAGACTGCGCGACATCATCAAAGACAAGGTTCGCCGGGCGAACACGAAATTCGTGCCGCGCGATAGGATGACCCCGGAACTGAAAGCGAAGCTGCGGGCGGAGTTGCGCCCGGAAATCGATCGGCTCGGCGCGCTTCTGGGCCGCGATCTCTCGCATTGGTACGATCCGGAGAAAGCAACGAAAGCCGCCTGACGTCAGGCGCGCATAAAGTCCGGAAACCAGCGCTCATGCGCCGCTTTGAGGCGCGACACCGGCACCGCCGTCTCGCCCGTTACAGCCAGTTCCCTGCCCCCGGTCCGGCCGATTTCCGCGATAGGAACGCCGGCCTGCTGCGCGGCGGCAAGGACGGCGTCTTTGTCCGCGGCCCGGCAGGTCAGCACGTAGCGCGCCTGATCCTCGCCGAACAGGAACGCATGAGCGGGCAGGCCCGAGACCGCCGGATCGACTTCCGCGCCGAGATTCCCGGCCATCGCCATCTCGGCCAGAGCAACCAGAACGCCGCCATCCGAGACATCATGGCAGGCCGAGACGCTGCCGGCGTGAATCCGGGTACGGACGAAATCGCCGTTGCGGCGCTCGGCGGTTAGATCCACCGGCGGCGGCGCGCCGTCTTCGCGCCCGTCGATCTCGCGGAGATAAAGCGACGCGCCGAGATGCCCCTTGGTCTCGCCGACCAGCAGGATCGCCTCGCCCTCGCTCTTAAAGGCCAGCGTCGCCATATGATCGAGACTGTCTAGCAGGCCGACACCGCCAATATCGGGCGTAGGCAACACACCGACGCCGTTGGTTTCGTTGTAGAGCGAGACATTGCCGGAGACGACGGGGAAGTCGAGAATGCGGCAGGCCTCTCCCATGCCTTCGACGCAGCCGACGAACTGGCCCATGATTTCGGGCCGCTCGGGATTGCCGAAATTCATGCAATCCGTAATCGCCAGCGGCCGGGCCCCGGTCGCGGTCAGATTCCGCCACGCCTCGGCCACGGCCTGCCGGCCGCCTTCCACCGGATCGGCCTTGCAATAACGCGGCGTGCAGTCGGTCGTGATCGCGACGGCCTTGTTCGTGCCGTGCACGCGCACAACGGCGGCGTCCCCACCCGGTCGCTGGAGCGTGTCGGCCATGACCATGTGGTCATACTGTTCCCAGATCCAGCGCTTGCTGGCAAGATCCGGCGTGCCGAGCAAACGGATCAGAACGTCACCCGCCGCGAGGTTGGACGAAATCTCATCCGGTGCGACATCCGGTTTCTTCGACGTCGACACATGGGGCCGATTGTAGGACGGCGCGTCATCCGCCAGCGGCCCGAGCGGGATATCGCCGACCACGTCGCCCTGATGACGGATCACCAGATGTCCGGTGTCGGTAAGCCGGCCGATCACCGCGAAATCGAGGCCCCATTTATCGAAGACGGCGCGGGCATCGGCCTCGCGGCCGGGCTTCAGGATCATGAGCATGCGCTCCTGGCTCTCGGAGAGCATCATCTCATAGGCCGTCATATGCGTTTCGCGCTGGGGGACCTGATCGAGATCGAGATCGATGCCGACCCCGCCTTTGGACGCCATCTCGACCGAGGATGAGGTCAGGCCCGCCGCGCCCATATCCTGGATCGCGACGATCGCGTCCCCCGCCATCAACTCGAGGCAGGCTTCGATCAACAGCTTCTCGGTGAACGGATCGCCAACCTGAACCGTGGGGCGCTTCTCTTCCGAATCGTCGTCGAATTCGGCGGACGCCATGGTCGCGCCGTGGATGCCGTCGCGGCCGGTCTTGGAGCCGACATAAACGACCGGATTTCCGACGCCCGCTGCGGCCGAATAGAAGATCTTGTCGGTATCGGCGAGGCCCACGGTCATCGCGTTGACCAGGATGTTGCCGTTATAGGCGGCGTGGAAGGTGCATTCGCCGCCCACGGTCGGCACGCCGACGCAATTGCCGTAGCCGCCGATGCCGGCGACCACGCCGGACACCAGATGCCGGGTCTTGGGATGATCGGGCGCCCCGAAGCGCAGCGCGTTCATATTGGCGATCGGCCGCGCGCCCATGGTGAAGACATCGCGCAGGATGCCGCCCACGCCCGTCGCCGCGCCCTGATAAGGCTCGATGAAGGACGGATGGTTATGGCTTTCCATCTTGAAGATGACCGCCTGCCCGTCACCGATATCGATCACGCCGGCATTCTCGCCCGGCCCCTGAATGACCCAGGGCGCCTCGGTCGGCAGGGTCTTGAGCCAGACCCGGGAAGACTTGTAGGAGCAATGCTCGCTCCACATCACCGAGAAAATACCGAGTTCGGTCAGGTTCGGCTCGCGGCTCAGGGCCCGGACGATCGTCTCGTATTCCTCGGGCTTGAGACCGTGGCCGGCAACGATCTCCGGCGTAATCTTGACCTCTTCGCTCATGCCAGCGCCTCGACGAGCCCCTCGAACATCGCGCGGCCATCGATCCCGCCGAGCACGTCCTCGATCAGACGTTCGGGATGCGGCATGAGACCCAGCACGGTCCCGGTTTCATTCAGAATGCCCGCGATATTGCGCTGGGAGCCGTTGGGATTACCGTCGTTCGTGGCGTGGCCCTGCTCCGTCACATAGCGGAACGCGACCCGGCCATCGCCTTCCAGACGGTCGAGCGTATCTTCATCGGCGAAATAATTGCCGTCGGCATGGGCGATCGGGATGCGCACGATCTCACCCGCGCCATAGCGCCGGGTGAAGATCGTCTCATTGGTTTCCACCTTGAGCCAGACGTCGCGGCAGACGAATTTGAGCCCGGCATTCCGCATCAGCGCGCCGGGCAGCAACCCTGCTTCGGCGAGGATCTGGAAGCCGTTGCAGATGCCGAGCACCGCAACGCCCTTCTTGGCCCGCGCGACGACCTCGCGCATGACGGGGCTATGCGCCGCCATCGCGCCGGAACGCAGATAGTCACCATAGGAAAAGCCGCCGGGCACCACGATCAGATCGAGATCCGGCAGCGCGGCGTCGCCATGCCAGGCCATATGCGGCGCCTGGCCGGTCGCGGCTTCGAGCGCCACGGCCACGTCGCGATCGCAATTCGAGCCGGGGAAAACAATCACGGCGGCCTTCATTTGCGGTCTTCAGCTCCGATATAGATGTCCGATGCCGGCGGCGCGGCCGGATCTAGTCGATTTCAACCGAATAATTTTCGATCACCGTGTTGGCCAATAGCTTGGCGCACATGTCCTCGACCGAGGCGCGCGCCTTGGCGGCATCGGTCTCGGCCAGCTCGATCTCGATATATTTGCCCTGGCGAACGTCGTTCACCCCGCCGAATCCGAGCGATTCGAGGGCGTGATGAATGGCCTTTCCCTGCGGATCGAGGACGCCGGCCTTGAGAGTGACATGAACGCGGGCTTTCACGGCTGATCGACGCCTTATTGCAACGTGTCGGGACCCTGGATGTCCCGCGGACCGCCTTCCGGGAAGATCCCCAGCCGGCGGGCGACTTCCTGATAAGCCTCTTCGACGCGGCCGAGATCCTGGCGGAAGCGGTCCTTATCCAGCTCCTCATTGGTTTTCACGTCCCACAGACGGCAGCTGTCGGGACTGATTTCGTCGGCGAGAATCACCCGGACCTCGTCGTTTTCGTAGAGCCGGCCGAATTCGATTTTGAAGTCGACAAGTTTGATACCGATACCGATGAACAACCCGCTCAGAAAGTCGTTGATCCGCAGCGCCATCGACATCATGTCGTCGATTTCCTGCGGCGTGGCCCATCCAAAGGCCGTGATATGCTCTTCGGAGACCATCGGATCGTCGAGAGGATCGGATTTCAGATAGAATTCGATGATCGACCGCGGCAGCCGGTCGCCCTTGGGCACACCGAGCCGCTTATGGATCGAGCCCGCGCCGATGTTTCGGACCACAACCTCAAGCGGGATGATCTCGACCTGCTTGATCAGCTGCTCGCGCATATTCAGGCGGCGAATGAAATGGGTCGGAACGCCGATATCACCGAGATTCGCCATGACATATTCGGAGATTTGGTTGTTCAGGACGCCCTTGCCGGTAATCACGCCTTTTTTCTGGCCGTTGAACGCGGTCGCATCGTCCTTGAAATACTGCACGAGCGTTCCGGGCTCGGGACCCTCATACAGAATTTTCGCTTTGCCTTCATATATTTGACGGCGGCGCGACATTTAGGACCTCTTGGGCGATTGTTAATGAAAACTAGCGGTCTCACGCCGACTGTAAGGAGGCCGGACATTATACTATATAGGGGGGTATGACAACGCTGCGGGCACAATTTCTTCATTTTAGAATTATGTATCATAACGTGTTGATTGATATTGGTTCTGAGGCTATGCCTGTGGCTTCAATCCGGGTTGACGAGGGAGCGGTTTGATGTCCGGTTTCGACGATCGCGAGAAGACTTTCGAGTCCAAGTGGGCGCATGACGAGGAACTCCGGTTCCGGGTCATGGCGCGGCGCAACAAGCTCGTCGGCCTTTGGGCGGCCGAATTGATGGGGCTGAGCGGCGCCGATGCGGACGCCTACGCTCAGGAAGTCATCAGTGCGAACTTTCAGGAACCCGGAGACGAGGACGTTTACCGCAAGCTGAAGGGCGATCTCGATGCAAAGGGCGTCGAGGTTTCCGAGCACCACGTCCGCAAGCGCATGCAGAATCTGCTCCAGGACGCACAGACCCAGGTCGTCACGGAGAAGAAGTAAGCCTCCCCGCCTGGCGGCTTCGGCACCTTCTTCGAGACTTGCGCCGCCCGCGACGGCGGTGGCATCGCGTCGAACAAGGAAAGAGAAACGCCGAATCATGGTCAGCCAGGTCGATCAGGTGGTGATGCGGATCCGGGAGATGATCGTCGAGGGCAGGCTCAGCCCCGGCGAGCGGCTCGCCGAGATTCCGCTTTCCCAGGAACTTGGCGTCTCGCGCCAGCCGGTCCGCTTCGCCTTCAAAATTCTCGAAGGCGAAGGGCTGGTCCAGCAGAACGAAACCCGGGGCTACCGGGTCCGGCCGTTTCGTCAGAAGGAAATCACCGACGCGCTGGAAGTTCGCGGCGCACTGGAGGGCCTCGCCGCCCGGCTCGTCGCCGAGGCGGGAATGTCCCGCGCACTCAGGGCCGAGTTGCAGGAATGCCTCGATCAGGGCGACGCGATTTTTCAGAAAGGCTCGATGAGCGAGTCCGACGCGCCCGACTATTCCGAGATGAACCGCCGGTTTCACAGCGCAATCATCGAAGGCTGCGACAATGCCGCGATCGCCCGGGCGCTCAGCCTGAACGATCACCTGCCCTTTTCCTCGGCCGGCGCCATCGCATTCAACGAGGAGCACAAGGAACGCGAATACCGCCGCTTCCTCTTCGCCCACTCTCAGCACCACGTGATCTTCTCGGCGATCGACAACCGGCAGGGTGCGCGCGCCGCCGCCGCCATGCAGGAACACGCCAATAGCGGCCAGCACTACACCGAGCTGTTCCGCAACGTGGACCCGCAGAACGACCAGTTCGAAGTCGTCCACGCCACAAAGCTGACGTTGTAAGGGCCATACTCCGTTCGTCCTGAGCCTGTCGAAGGACGCACTTCGACAAGCTCAATGCGACCTGCCGATTTGCGTATTATCTCAGCAAAAACCAGAGAATCACTGGCAGCGTGACATAGGACATCACCGTCGAAATCGTGACGATTCCGGCAACATCCTCGGGTTCCTGATTGTACCGCGCCGCCAGCAGGTAGTTCAAAACGGCCACGGGCATCGAGCATTCCAGAATGACGACCCCCCGCTGCATACCCTCGAGCCCCATCAGCCACGCGATGCCGAGGCCGACAGCCGGTCCCATGGAGAGCCGGAGACAGGACATCATGATCGGCCGGCCAAGCGCGTGAAACCGGAGCCGCGCCAGCGACGCGCCGAGCGCGATCAGCATCAGCGGGATTGCGAGCTGTCCGATCAGCTGGGTGCTGTTGAACAGCCAGACCGGCGGCTTGATGCCGGGAATCGCAAAAGCCAGCCCGAATGGCACGGCATAGATCAGCGGCAATTTCAGGAGGCTTTTGAGACTCGTCGAACCGTCCATCAGCCAGATCCCGAGCGTATTCTGGGCCGCCGCGCCAACCACGAAAAATCCCAGCGCGAGCGCCAGACCCTGTTCTCCATAGGCAAACAGGCAGATCGGCAGCCCCATATTGCCCAGATTGGGAAAGACGATCGTGGAGAGATAAGGCCGGATCTTCATGCGCGTGATGCGCAGAAACGCCAGACCCGCGACCAGATAGATCGCCATCGAAATTGCCGCCGCCAGCGACATGACGCCGAAAGTCGCCGCCGTAATGTGGAGACTGGTCAGGGACGCGAAAATGAGACAGGGCGCACCGACATTCATCACCAGCTTGGTGACGAAATCGGTCGCGAACTCATGGCCAAGCCGGGCCCACAGATATCCGATGACGGCGCCCACAAGCGTGGGGGCGACGATTCCGGCAAGTTCGGCAAGCACGTCCGGCCCGATCCGCTACGATTCTTGCGACGCGGGCTGTTCGGTCCGCTTGATTCTCAACAGCGTGACCTGATTGCGGTGCCGGCGCAGGATCTCGAACCGGAAGCCGCTGAACGAGAAGACCTGGCCGACATCCGGGATCGCCCGCGCCTCATGGATCACGTAGCCGGCGATGGTCGTCGCCCATTCGTCGCTCAGATTCCAGTCGAACTGGCGGTTGAGATCACGGATCGTCACCGTTCCCTCGACCACGACCGATCCGTCGCGCTGAGGCCTGATCCCGCGTGCCAGCGGATCATGCTCATCGGAAATGTCGCCGACGATCTCCTCGATAATGTCCTCAAGCGTCACCAGACCCATCAGCGCGCCGTATTCATCGACCACAAGCGCGAAATGGGCGCGCCGGCGGCGGAACGCATTGAGCTGCTCGCGCAGTGTCGTCGTTTCCGGCACGAACCAGGGCTCGCTCGCCAGCGCCTCGAAATCCAGGTCCTCGACCTTGACGCCCGGTTTGCTGATCGCTCGCAGCACATCCTTCGCGTGTAGGATGCCGATGATATTTTCGGTATCGCCGCGATAGAGCGGTATGCGCGTGAACGGACTCGCCAGGATCTGCTCGACGATTCTTTGCTGCGTCTGGTCCGCATCGATCATGACCATGTTCTGGCGATGGACCATGACCTCGTCGACCTCGACCTGGGTGAGGTCGAGAATGCCGCCCAGCATGTCCCGCTCATGCTTGATCATGCCGCCTTCCTGAACCTGTAGATCGAGCGCGCCGCGCAACTGTTCATGGGCGGACAGGACCTCACGCTCGGCATCGATATCGATACCGAAGATGTGCAGCATCATGCGGACGATCTGCTGCACGGTCTTCACCACCGGCGAAAGCAGCGCAATGATGACCGTGAGAAACGGACCGACCGAAAGCGCGGTGCGATCCGGGCTGGAAATCGCGTAGGTCTTCGGCAGGACCTCGGCAAAAACAAGAACCAGCGCGGTCATCGCCAGAGTGGCATAGGCGACGCCGGCATTGCCGAAAATATCGATGAACACGCTGGTCGCGATCGCGGACGCCAGAATGTTGACCAGATTGTTGCCGAGCAGCACGCCGCCGATCAGACGCTCGCGGTCACCGGTCAGGCGCTCGACGATCCTGGCCCGCCGGTCTCCCTCGCTGGAAAGCCGGTGGATCAATGCCCGCGAGACGGCTGTAAGGGCGGTTTCCGAGCCTGAAAAGAATGCCGAAATCAGAATCAACAACAGGACCGAAACGCTGGATATGATGAGTTCGCTACTCATCTTTTGGCCTCATGGTTGATTGCGGGATCAGTTTTTGACGGCCGCGGCCAAGAGAGCCTCGACCTCGTCGAGCTTGACGTCGCGGCTGACGAACGCGCCGCCGATGCCGCGCGCCAGAATGAAGGTCACGACGTCGTCCTTCACTTTCTTGTCCTGTTTCATATGACCGATCAGCGCGGCGACGTCCGTGACGTCGATCTCGCGCGGCGAAACATGCATGCCGTGGCCGGCGAAAAGCCCGCGCACCCGCGCAGCGTCCGCCTCCGGGCAAAGACCGAGCTTCGCGGACAGATCGAAGGCCAGCACCAGGCCGATCGCAATGCCTTCGCCATGCAGCAACCGGTCGCCGTAGCCGGTTTCGGCTTCCAGCGCGTGGCCGAAAGTATGGCCGAGATTGAGCAGGGCGCGCACGCCCTCCTCGCGCTCGTCCGCCGCCACGATCCGGGCCTTGGCCCGGCAGCTTACCGTGACCGCATGTCGCAAGGCCTCCGGATCGCGCCGGGAAATCGCCGCACTGTTGGCCTCGAGCCAATCGAAAAACGCCGCGTCGTCGATCAGTCCGTATTTCACGACCTCGGCGTAACCGGCGAGATATTCGCGGTCCGGCAGGGTCTGGAGGAAATCGATATCGGCCAGCACCAGGCGCGGCTGGTGAAACGCCCCGACCAGATTCTTGCCGTGCCGGGTGTTGATCGCGGTCTTGCCCCCGACCGAGCTGTCGACCTGGGCCAGAAGCGTGGTCGGGATCTGGATGAAATCGACGCCGCGCCGCAGGATGCTCGCCGCAAAGCCCACGAGATCGCCGACGACACCACCGCCAAAGGCGGCGACTATATCGCCGCGCTCGACCTTGGCGTCGAGCAGGCGGTCGCACAGCACCTCGAGATGGGTCCAGTCCTTGGTGCCCTCGCCGGGCGGCAGCACGATTTCGCGGTGATCGATTCCCGCCGCGTCGAGCGCCTCGCTCAGCGTTTTTCCATGAAGCTTGTGGACAATATCGTCGGTGACCACCGTCAGCCGGGGCCGGCGCAAAACGCCCTGCAGATGCGCGCCGATATCCTTGCAAACGCCGGAGCCGATGATGATGTCGTAGCTGCGCGCGCCGAGATCGACCGCGACTTTCTCGAATGACGAGACGCCGGAAGGTTCTGACAGTTTTGGGTCGGACAACGTCATTCTATGGCGGCCTTCCTGGAAGGCCCTTTTCCTTCCGGCGTTTGCTCGTCGGCGTGAAGCTTCTCGACAATCGCATCGACGACTTCGCGATGCGGCCCGGTCGAGCTGTCGACGACAATATCCGCCTGTTCATAATAGCGATAGCGTTCGTCCGCCAGCTTTCTGAGGATCGCCTCGGGATCTCCGTTTTTGAGCAGAGGCCGCGCGTTATTGCGTTTCACCCGCTCCAGCAGAACCGGAATCTCCGCCCGGAGCCAGATCGAAATCCCCTTGTCCTTGATGCGCCGCCGGGTGCGGTCGTTCACGAAGGCGCCGCCGCCGGTGGCGATCACCGTCGGCTCGCCGTCGAGCAGCCGCTCGATCACGCGCTCCTCGCCCCGGCGGAACTCTTCCTCGCCGTGACCATTGAAGATTTCGGGGATGGTTTGACCCGCCGCGCGTTCGATTTCCGCGTCGGCATCGACGAAAGAAAGCCCCAGACGGAGCGCCAAGCGGCGGCCGATTGTCGATTTTCCCGAACCCATCATCCCCACAAGGACGACCGAGCGATCCACCGAACCGGCGGATTTCCGGGCTTTTTTGGGCTTCGACGCCTTCGTCATTCGTTAACTCATACAGGATTAGACCGAAAGAAGCGGTACTCAGGTTGAACATAGCGGAACTGCCCGCTAGATTATGCCCTGCTCAGCCGACGCGGCCGTTTCCGGGGGTCATGATTTCGCGAAGATTATGACGATGCGGCTGTCACGTGCCAAGATCAGGTAACGGACCTTATGTCGAAACTCGTACTAGTCATTGTTGCAGTTGTCGTGTTTGCGGCGGCCGTGGGATCTATCATGTTGGTGAATTGGGACATCCCGCCACCCACACAGAAGATCCAGAAGGTCTTGCCCGATGATCAATTCCCGGGGTGATACCGGCAAACCCGCGCGGGCTTTTTCCGCGCGATGGACGGTGCATGGCCTGATCGCCGCCGCGATCATGGTCTCCGTTCCGGCTGCCTCGAACGCGCAGGACGCAACGGGCGGACCGCGCGATATCGTGCCGAGTCCGAGCACGGCGACGACGCCACCGGCGTCTCAGGCCACCCCGTCCGATCAGACGCAACCGGCGGCGCAGCCAGCACCCAGCCCCGCGCCGCAGCCGAATCTGCCGCCGGCACCGCAGCCGACGCCGAACAGCCCGGCCCAGGCCCGTCCCACGCCCGATAGCGCGGCTCAAGGCACGAATAGCCAGGGCGTGCAGGTCGGCCAGCTCTCCCAGGTCGACGTGGCGTCCATCGGAACGCTCAGCCGGGCGCAGGGCGGCCTTGGCGTGAATATGTGGTCCGGCACCAGCCGGGCGCTGATCCAGGAGCTTCTCCCGCATGTGCCGACGTCATCGACCTCAGCGGCCGCCCGCGACCTGACGCGCCGGCTGCTGCTGACGGCGGCGAGCATTCCCTCGCCGGCCCAGACCATGACGCCGGCGGCACTGGAAAAAAGCTCGGTGGCGATTCTGAAGGCGCGGGTCGACAATCTTCTCTCCGCCGGACAGCTCGCTTCCGCCGCCGACCTGTTGAGCCGGATTTCCTCCCAGGTTCAGGATGACTCGCTCGCCCGCGAGCGCGCCGATACCGCCCTGCTGACCGGCCATCTGCAACGGGCCTGCTCTCAAGCTCGCGACGCGGCGCGCAGCGCTAACAACCCCTATTGGCTCAAACTGCTGGCTTATTGCCGGGCCATATCGGGCGATTCGGGCGGAGCTGGCCTGGCGCTCGATCTTCTGCACGACTCCGGCGAGTCGGATCCCGTTTTCCAGAAGCTGTACGACGCGCTACCGCCGAACGGCAAGACGCCGGACAAGCGGCGCAGCGGCCTCATCAAGAGCCTGCCCAATCCCGCGCCGCTTTATCTGAGCATGCTGGCGACGATCAACCATACGATCCCGTCGAATGCGATCGACCACGCGTCGCCGCTCGTTCTCAGCGCGATCGCGACCGCCCCCAACGCGTCTCCCAGGCTCCGGGCGCAGGCCGCCGAGATGGCGGCGGCGATGGGTGCGCTGCCGGTTTCGGATCTGATCAAGGCCTATAGCGCCGAAACCTTCAGCGACAAGCAGAAGAGCGCGGCGAAGGCCAAGGCCGAGAACCGGGCGACGGATCAGGCGGAAGCCCGGCCTCTGGCCATGCTCTATCAGTTGACGCTGTCGGAATCCGATCCCAGGGAGCGCGCCGATTTGCTGCGCACGGTGTGGAACGTGGCCCGGAAAGTGGGCGCCTATGAGATGATCGCCAAGGCGAATCTCGCGGCGACCAAGAGCCTTCCGGTCTCGGCCGATCTCATCGGCTATTCCGCCGATATCGCGCGGGCGTTGCTCGTCGCCGGTGACCGAGATCAGGCGCTGGCCTGGTACAATATGGCGCGCAGCGCGGCCGCCAATCAGAACATCGCGGCGGTTCGGGCCGTGCTCGATATGTGGCCGCTGGTTCAACTCTCCGACGTCAACCGGACCCAGACATGGTCGCCCGACGTCGTGAATCTCTGGTGGCGCAGCCAGCAGGTCGTCTCGGCCGAGGAAAAGGTGTCGAAAGCCAATCTTCTGTTCTCGGCGCTGGACGGGCTCGATTATTCGATTTCCGACAAGCAATGGCGCAGGCTTCTCGCGCCGCCGCTGACGGCGGACAATTTCAAAACCGCCTCGCCCGCGCTGATCCGCGATCTCGCGTCAGCGAGTAAGGCGCACCGTGTCGGTGAAACGGTCACGCTGGCCCTGATCGCCTTGGGTAAGGATCCGCTGAAATCGGCGAGCCCGGCCCTGCTCGGCCGGATCGCACAAGCGCTCAAAGCGGTCGGCCTTGAAGATCAGGCGCGCGCGCTCATACTCGAAATCGCGGTCGCCCGCGGCTTCTGAACTCCCGGCTCGGGCGGATGGTGATGGCCCGCAAAGCACCTTTTACAGAGACCGGTCGGTTCGAGGACAACTTTCTCGAGATGCTCGCGGCCGAACGCGGCGCGGCGGAAAATACGCTTAAATCCTACCGGCGCGACCTCGGCCGCTTCGCGGGCTTTCTCCGCAAGGATCCCGCCGACGCGTCGACGGAGGACATCCGAAAGTACCTCTCGTCCCTCGCCGGGCTCGGCATGGCCGCCTCAACCTCGGCGCGCCATCTTTCCACCCTGCGGCAATTCTTCCGCTTTCTCTTTTCCGAAGGACTGCGCGCCGACAACCCATGCACCACGATCGAGTCCCCCCGGCAGAAGCGTCCTTTGCCGAAGGTGCTGAGCGAAGAGGATGTCGGACGGCTGCTCGAGACCGTGCACGCCCGCGCGGACGCCGATCCCAATGAACGTAACCTGCGGCTCGCCGCGCTGATCGAGCTCCTTTACGCCACCGGCATGCGGGTATCCGAACTCGTGAGCCTGCCGGCTGCGGCCGCAGCCAGCGATCCGCGATATCTGGTCGTGAAGGGGAAAGGCGGACGCGAGCGCATGGTGCCGCTCGGCGCCTCGGCCCGCCAGGCGCTCGAAGCCTACCGTCAGACCTTGCCGGGCGCCGGGTCCGCCAACCGCCTCTCCAAATGGCTTTTTCCATCAAGAGGCGACTCGGGACATCTCACGCGCATCCGGCTTTCGCAATTGCTCAAGGAACTCGCCATCGACGCCGGCATCGATCCGAAAAAGGTCTCGCCCCACGTCCTGCGCCACGCCTTCGCCAGCCATCTTCTGGCTCACGGGGCGGACCTCCGGGCGGTCCAGCAAATGCTCGGCCACGCGGACATTTCAACAACTGAAATATACACTCATGTTCTCGAAGAACGGCTGAAATCCCTGGTAAACCGGGCTCATCCATTGGCCTATTCATAACTCGTGTTAAGTTGTTGTTTAGTTGACTTGATTTCGTCACGAGCATAGCGTTTTAAGCGGGCGTTTTTCTTCCTCTCCCCAGGAGCATCGCCATGAGTTTTACGATCGTCGAGCAGACAACCCCCCGCCTGAATCGCAGTGAATTGGCCGTGCCCGGTTCGTCGCCCCAGTTTTTCGAAAAAGCCGCCAAGGGGGGAGCGGACGTCGTCTTCCTCGATCTTGAAGACGCCGTCGCGCCCGACGACAAACCCCAGGCCCGCAAGAACGTCATCAAAGCGATCAACGATATCGATTGGGGCGACAAGAGTCTGTCGGTTCGGATCAACGGACTCGACACGCATTACATGTATCGCGATGTCGTCGACGTGATCGAGCAGACCGGGGATCGGCTCGATCTGATCATGATTCCGAAAGTGGGCACGGCCGCCGATATCTACGCGGTGGACATGCTGGTCAGTCAGGTCGAAGCCGCCAAGGGGCGCACCAAGCGGATCGGGTTCGAATTGATCATCGAAACCGCTCTTGGCATGGCCAATGTCGATCGGATCGCAGGTGCTTCCAAGCGCATCGAGTCGCTGCATTTCGGCGTCGCCGATTATGCCGCCTCGACGAAGGCCCGCACGGTGCAGATCGGCGGGCCAAATCCCGATTACGGCGTGCTGACGGACAAGGATGACAACGGCGAGCGCGCGTTCCATTGGGGCGATATGTGGCACTACGCGACCGCCCGGATGGTCGTGGCGGCCCGGGCAAACGGACTTCGTCCTATCGACGGCCCGTTCGGCGACTTCTCGGATCCCGACGGTTTCTCCTCTCAGGCCCGGCGCGCGGCGGTTCTCGGCTGCGAGGGCAAATGGGCGATTCACCCGAGCCAAATCGATCTCGCCAACGAGATCTACAGCCCGTCCGAAAAGGAAGTCACCAAAGCCCGCCGCGTTCTCGACGCCATGGCGCAAGCCCAGAAAGAGGGCAAAGGCGCCGTCGCGCTCGATGGCCGGCTGATCGATATTGCGTCGATCAAACAGGCGGAAGCTCTTGTCAAACAAGCAGATTTTATCGCCAATCGTTGACCTGACAACATAACTTGCCATCTCTAGGGAGGGCGGTTTTCCGGCCCCGCTTAGCGGCGTGGCGGGAAATTCTCCTTAAAAACAGTTTGTTGACCATCTTCGCGTAAGATTTCGCAGCTGCGAGATTGCATTGCAGTAGTTATTGTCCCAAGATGGTTCGGGGGACGATGTAGCGTTGGAGTTCGGGCGTTTGAACTATTATGCCTATGAAATGGCGCATGTTTTCTTGTCGCCAATGCGGGTCGGGGCAAGGGCCTTACGGTTCTATATGACGCACAAGTTCAACCCCTACTCCGTCATGCCTCAGGCCAAATCGATTGCCGCAGCTTGCCAGGTTTTCGAGGAACTTACCCGCCGCTACGACAAGCCCGAATTTGGGATTACCGAGACCAAGATCAACTCCCTTACTGTCGACGTGACCGAGACGGCCGTCCTGGAAAAGCCTTTTTGCCGTCTGTTGCATTTCGAACGCGACGAATCCGCCACCGGCAAACGCCACGATCCCAAAGTGCTGATCGTCGCGCCGATGTCCGGCCATTATGCGACGCTCATTCGCGGCACGGTCGAGGCGATGATTCCCGAGCACGACGTCTTCGTGACCGACTGGGCCGATGCGCGGAACGTGCCGCTTTCCGATGGCCGGTTCGACCTCGACGATTTCATCGACTACATTATCGAATTCGTCCGCTACCTCGGCACCAACACGCATGTCATCGCGGTGTGCCAGCCGGCGGTGCCGGCCCTGGCCGCGACGGCCTTGCTGGCCGCCGAGGACGATCCCTGCCAGCCTCTGTCGATCACGCTGATGGGCGGTCCGATCGACGTCGCGCGCGAGCCGACCAAGGTGACGGAATTCAGCGGCAGCCGGTCGCTCGACTGGTTCCGCCGGAATGTCATCTCGGCCGTGCCCTTCCCCAATCCGGGCTTCGGCCGTCAGGTCTATCCGGGCTTCCTGCAGCTCACCGGCTTCGTGTCGATGAATCTCGACCGGCATGTCGACGCCCATGTCCGCCATTTCCACAATCTGGTCAGAGGCGACTGTGACTCGGTGCAGAGACATCAGCAGTTCTATGAGGAATACATGGCCGTCATGGACCTGCCGGCGGAATTCTATCTGCAGACCATCGATCAGGTCTTCCACAAGCGCGCGCTTGCGGCCGGCACACTGACCCATCGCGGCACGCCGGTCGATTGCAGCGCGATCCGCAAGACGGCTCTGATGACGGTTGAGGGAGAGAAGGACGATATTTGCGCCGTGGGCCAGACGGAGGCGGCGCACGATATATGCGACAGCATCCCGATCGACATGAAGTATCACTATCTTCAGCCGGGCGTCGGTCATTACGGCGTCTTCAACGGACGCCGCTGGAGCGCCGAAATTCAGCCGCGCATCCGGGAAATGATCCGGACCGAGCAATTCAAGCGGCGCACATCCGTTCCCGTCAGCCAGTGCGCCTGAGCCCGCGCCGGATCCGTTCCGGGCGCGCCGGATCGGTCGACTTCCTGAGGTTTTGTTCCGTTAAGCCGCTTTGCTGGTCGGCGCGAACCCTGCGCCGGGCGCGCGCGTCTCGCGCATCATCTTGATTTGCTTGCGCAAATAAGGATAGCGGTCCATCTGGCTTTCGATAAATTTCGCTTGCCAGCCATGAACCTCACCGCGGGAGAACGCCCAGAGAGTAACAGAGTCGAACATTGTTGATCCTATACGCTGCACAATACCAATGAGCGTGAAACGTCGGGTGCCGCAAATGGTTCCACAGGCGCAAAACTTGCCTGCAATCCTCTCCGAAGGCGATTTGGCTCTCATCCGTGCAATGTAATGGATTATCGCGGTCCGATACGGATTGCGGCAAGCCGGGGCAACTCATATTATCGATTTCAACGCAGCGAATTCGAGCATCGGCCTGCGATGCGCGTATAACAAATGGGAAATCGTTGCCCGACAGAGTGACATCGGAGGCTGGGCAATGCTGAGGAGAGAGATCAATGTTTGGGTATAAAAAGCCGATAGGCATACTTGTGACAATCGTCGCGGGTCTTGCCTCCGCGCATGTCATGGCCCAGAGCAATAACAAGAGCGATAAAAGTTCGTTCAGGAACAATCTGAAATACGGCGCTCCCGTAAAGGCCAAGCCCACGAAAGAGCGTTCCGTCCCGGCGGAAAAGACGGCGGCGCTTTATAAGAATCCGAAATGGAAAGCACCCAAGACGGCGTGGGGCGCTCCGGATCTTCAGGGCGTATGGACCAGCGACGACATGCGCAGCGTGCCTATGAACCGCCCCAAGAAGTTCGGCACCCAGACCGAATTGACGCCGGCCGAATTCGACAAGCGCGCCGAGCGCGACCAGGCCGCCCGCAATCGCGCCGTGAATGACGAAACCTTCCTGCGCAACGAATGGGGCGTTCGCACATTCGGATATTCGTCGATGATCATCGACCCGAAAGATGGCCAGGCGCCCGCGCTGACCAAGGTCGGCATGGAGCGCGCCAAGGATCGCCCGCGCGGTACGTATGGTCCGGGCCCATACAACACTGTGGATCAGTTCAGCCTCTATGAGCGCTGCATCACCCGCGGCGTTCTGGGATCTGTCCTGCCGGTGCTCTACGGCAACGGCCTGCGCATCGTGCAGGCGCCGGGCAAGGTCGTGATCAGCTACGAGATGATCCACGATACCCGTACGATCTATCTCGATGATGGCCACGATCATCCGAACAACAACATCAAACAGTATATGGGCCTGTCCCATGGCCATTGGGAAGGCAATACGCTGGTCGTCACGACGACCAATTTCAAGAACACGACCAGCATCGGCGTCAATGGCAATGGCGCTCCCAACAGCTACAAGCTGAAAATGACGGAGCGCTTCACGCGGATCGACCCCGACATGATCAATTATGTCGCCACGATCGACGATCCGGTGACCTATACGAAGCCCTGGACGATCCGGCTGACCATCACTCATCAGCCGCATTACCACGTCTATGAATATTCCTGCCATGAGGGCAACACGGCGGTTAAGCTGCCCTTGAGCGGCGAGCGCGCCTTCGACCGCAAGGTCGCCGAAGCGAAGGCCAAGGGCCTGCCGATTCCCAAGCGCGAAAAATACCCCGGCTTCGCGGCCTATGGCCCGCCGAAGAAAGACGCCAAGGTCATCGACGTCAATACGGGTAAGGCGGTCGACCAGTAAGACCTGACAACTCGTCAACAGCCCGATCTCCCGCATGCGGTCTCGTATGCGGGAGATTTTTTTGTGCCGTGTGACTCCTATATCCGGATGGGCCAGATCTCATAGAAGCTGAGATAGGCCACAGTCGCCGCCCTTCGGTCTCACTCGCCGGCCAATAGGCCGTCAGCGACCGCGATATGTCGGCCATGCAATTCTCAGAGTTTGGCGCTCTCCCGCGCTCTACTCACAAAAAAAATCGCGTGTCCGGCGGGCCGGAAACACGCGATCTTTAGAACCGATCAAAATGAGCGCCGCACGAACGCGGCGCTCGTTCGACGATTAGGTCCGATTACTTCTTCTTCGACGGAGCACCACGGCCGGCCGAACCCATGAAGAGTTTCTTGCCGGTATCGACATAGGTGACCGTCCGCCCGCTGCCGCGGAACGATCCGTCGCGGGCCTGATAGCCTTCGACCTTGACCTTGGTGCCGGCGGGTAGAGAGTTCCGGCCCCAGCCGCGGCGGACCAACGCATTCGGCGCACCACCCTCGAAAGCCCAGTCCTCGGTCTTGCCGTCCTTGGTTACGACGCGAACGTGCAGCCACGTATGCGGATTGCTGAATTCCATCTTGGTCACCGTCCCGGTCAGCTCGATCGGACGGTTGATGTCGAATTCCGCCGCAAACGAATGATGCGCCGCCGCCGGTTCCGCCGCCGCCGTCATCAAGAGAAGGCCGGCCACAACACTTGCGTACTTAATGCTCAATTCACTGTCTCCTACTTCTTCCTGATGTCGCCCCAGGTGCATCACGCTGCGGTTCTCCGCGTCAATCACCCGGTCGACGGTTTTCTATTCGACTGTCGCCCTCGCCTAGTGGCCCTTGTTTTCGCGTTCAGCCTTGTTGTCGAATTTCTCGAGATGGCCATAAAGCAACCGTTCGGAAAACTCGACGCAATTGAAATCCAGAAGCCGCGCCTTCGGGTTTACGTTGCGATAGAGCGGCATGCGGATGGTCCACGGCTTGGTGAAGGTTTCCGGATCGTCGATCGTCGCTTCGTACTCGAGCGTGTTCTTGTCGATCAGCTTGAACCGCTCGGTCACGGTCATCTTGTCGCTGTGGAAATCGCCGGCGCGATCGAGCCAGGTCCGGTCGTCATTGCCGATCACCTTCACGACCAGCGTATCGCCGTCCCAATGGCCGTTCGACATGCCCATCCAATAGTCGATGGGCGCATCGACATGCGACTTCATATGGACAATGCGGTTGCTCTTGGCAAAGGAATAGACGAACAAGATGTTGCCGTCGCCCTGAACGATCTCGAAGGGATAAGGCATATAGTTGGCGCGCGGGACGCCCGGCATATAGCAATCCGCTGCCGGATCCGCCTCGGGCCATTTCTTGCCGTTCTCGTCGCGCTTCTTGCGCAATCCCGGCTTGTAGGGAATTTTGCCACCGACGACGACGCTCTGTCCCGCCGGCATGGCCCCCAACGAACCGAGCCGCCAGAATTCCGGAATCGCCTTGGCCGAATGGGCCTCAAGATTCCAGTAGGCCGTATTCAAGGCCTGCCAGATACCGTTCAGATTGGGATGCCCTGCAATCCGGTCCGGGCGTTTCTGATCCTGCGCCTGGGCATGGCCCGGCACCACGGTCCAAAGAACCGCCATCAGCGCGACCACTGCGCCCGTCAATCGATATTGCATGCAACGCCCCCTCATCTGGTGCTTGGTATTTGGTCTTGTAAACTTTCCGGGCATTTTCACATCAAGTGCCCGGATTCCAATCTTAATTATTTCCGGCGCCATAATGCCCGGAACCTCCTGCGAACGCCATATTTTCGCGCAGATCGACGGGGCGAAAAACGGCATAATGTCAATATTACACGTACGATTTGGCTATTGCCTTCGCGGCATCTCGTCACAGCGTTAGAGTGGGAAACGGGTGGCAAGATCGAATAGGGGAAAAGCGCCATGACGGCAACAATGGACCTCGGCATGACGGACCGCGTGAGACCGCTGGTCGACGCGATGCGCGATTTCGTTCGCAACGAGGTTCTGCCTCTGGAGCCCGAATATCGGGCCGAGATCGCGGTCAGCGCCGACCCCTGGATACCGACACCGCGAATACGGGAAATTCTAAGCGGCCTTCAGGCGCGAGCCCGCGCCGCGGGACTATGGAACCTGTTCCTCACCGATTCAGACGCCGGCGCCGGCCTCACCACCGTCGAATACGCCTATCTCGCCGAGGAAATGGGATGGTCGGCCCTGGCGCCGGTGGCGACCAACTGCGCCGCGCCCGACGCCGGCAATATCGAAGTGCTGGCGCGCTACGGCGGCGAGGCCCAGAAAGAGCGTTGGCTGAAGCCGCTGCTGGAGGCGGAAATTCGCTCGGCCTTCGCCATGACGGAGCCGGATGTCGCGTCCTGCGACGCCACCAACATCTCCATGACGGCCGTTCTCGAGGCCGACGAATGGGCCCTGAACGGCGAAAAATACTTCGTCTCGGGCCCCGGAGATCCGAGCTGCGAACTTCTCATCGTCATGGTGAAGACCAACCCCGAGGCGGACCGCCATCACCAGCATTCGCAGATTCTGGTGCCGATGGACACGCCGGGCCTCGACATCGTGCGGCCGATGCAGGTCTTCGGCCATGAAAATCCGCCCCATGGCCATATGCATCTCCGCTTCGAGGACGTCCGGGTGCCGAAGGACAACGTCATCTGGGAGCCCGGCCGGGGCTTCGAGATCGCGCAAGGACGCCTCGGACCGGGCCGAATTCATCATGCCATGCGCAGCATCGGCCAAGCGGAACGCGCCCTGGATCTGATGTGCTCACGCGCGCTTTCCCGCACGGCCTTCGGCAAGCCTCTGGCCCAGCTCGGCGCCAATCACGACATCGTCGCGGAGCGCCGCATGGCGATCGAAACGGCGCGGCTCCTGTGTCTCAAGGCGGCGCATATGATCGATACGGCAGGGGTCCGCGAGGCACAGCTCTACATTTCCATGATCAAGGTGATCGCTCCCCGGGTGGCGATAGAAACGATCGACGAAGCCATACAGATGCACGGCGCGGCCGGACTTTCCCAAGACTTTCCATTGGCGGAGATGTATATTGCCGCGCGTTCGTTGCGGCTCGCCGACGGCCCCGATGCAGTGCATCGCCGTCAGGTCGGCCGGGCCGAATTCAAACGCCATGCCGATGGCTGATTTGCATGATGTGACGAATTGTCCCAGTATTGGCGCGGATTCGGGTCAAAAGCTTGCATTTCAGCGTGTTAGCGTGTACCCGACCATCTCCTACCTGCACGGCTAGCGATTTCAGGAACGCTGTAAAAGATGACATTTATCGAAAAAGAATCCCCTGTCAGCATAAAGCCAGGCCTCGGTGACGAACCCAACCGCCGCGACTTTCTGATCGTTGCGACCACGGCGTTGGGCGCGGTCGGCGCCGCGATAACCGCGTGGCCCTTCATCGACCAGATGAACCCCGACGCCGCAACGCTTGCTTCCGGCGCACCGCTGGATATCGATCTTTCCAAGGTCGAGCCGGGCCAGCAGATCATCATCATGTGGCGCGCAACGCCGATTTTCGTCGTCAATCGCACCAAAGCCGCGCTTGAGGAACTGCAGAACAAGGCTCATCTGAAGATCCTCCGGGACCCGAACTCCGACGAACGCCAGCAGCCGGATTACGCGACGAACTGGCATCGCTCGATCAAGCCGGAATTCGCCGTCATGATCGGCATTTGCACCCATCTCGGCTGCATCCCGGACTTCCGCCCGAATCCGGTCAAAGCCACCAACTGGCCCGGCGGCTATTACTGCCCCTGCCACGGCTCGAAATACGATCTGGCGGGCCGCGTGTTCGAAGGCGTTCCCGCGCCGCTCAACCTGCCGATCCCGCCCTATCATTTCCCCGACGACAAGACCCTCAGGGTTGGCGAGAATCCGGCTGGCAAGTCGTGGAAGATGACCGAGATCGAGCAGATGTAGTCTCCCGCCGCGGCACCACCAGCCTGGCGAGCATGATCTGAACGGTTTCGTCATGCTGGTTCCTGGTGTCGCTGCGGATCGTGACAATCCCCCGCTCGGGCTTTGAGCGCGACGCCGTCACCTCTATCACTTCGCTTTCGACCGTCAGCACGTCGCCCGGCCGTGTCGGGCGCGGCCAGGTAATCTCGCCGCCCGCCCCGATGACGCCACCGGCGATCGGCAATCCGCTCGTGACCAGCAGCCGCATGGTGATCGAGGCGGTATGCCAGCCGCTGGCCGCCAGCCCGCCGAAAAACGTCTGCTTGGCGGCCTCGGCATCGAGATGGAACGGCTGCGGATCGAATTGCTGCGCGAACGCGACGATCTGCGCTTCGTCGATCTCATGACTGGCGGTCGTGAAGCGTCGGCCGACCTCGAAATCCTCGAAATAGAGCTGACGCGCGTTGCTGGCGGTCTTATCGGTCATCGGCGCCTCATTCTCACCGGTCACGCGGCGGCGGCCGGATAGTCGATATAACCTTTCGGCCCGTGCGAATAGAATGTCGCAACATCCGGCCTGTTCATGGGCAGGTTTTCCGCGATCCGGCGCGGCAGATCAGGATTGGCGATGAACGGGCGTCCGAAGGCGATAGCGTCGGCTTGACCGGCATCGAGTGCAGCCTGCCCCGTTGCTGGATCGTAATCGGAATTGAGAACCAGAGGACCGGCGAACGCCTCGCGCATCACGGGCGCGACGGCCGTGCCCTCGTCCCGAACCGCGCCGGGCTCCCGCATTTCGAGAAAGGCGATCCCGATATCCGACAGCGCCGCGGCAGCCGCACCGAACAGCGCCGATGGATTGCTGTCGTCGACACCCTGCACCTCGCCGCTGGGCGAAAGACGAACCGCGGTCCGGTCCGCGCCAACGGTACGGGCGACCGCCTGTGTCACTTCCTTCAAAAGACGAATCCGATTTTCCACCGGGCCGCCATAGGCGTCATCGCGGAGATTGGTCTTGTCCCGAAGGAACTGATCGATCAGATAGCCGTTGGCCGCGTGGATCTGGACACCATCGAAGCCCGCCGCAAGAGCGTTGCGGGCGGCATGGCGATAATCCTCCAGCAATTGCGGAATCTCGTCGAGGCACAGGGGCCGGGCCTCGACATGAGGAGCCGAACCCTCGTAGGTTCGCGCCTCGCCCGGCGCCGTGGTGGCCGACGCGGAGACCGGCTGCGAGCGGCCCGGCAGACTCGGATGAACCAGCCGCCCCATATGCCAGAGCTGCGCGAAGATCCGGCCACCGGCGGCGTGCACCGACCGCGTCACCGCCTTCCAACCGTCGACTTGCTCAGCCGTCCACAGACCGGGCGCATAGGGCCAACCGAGGCCCTGAAGGCTGATCCCGGTTGCCTCGCTGATGATCAGACCGGCGCCGGCGCGCTGCGTGTAGTATTCCACCATGACCGGCGTCGGCACATGCTCCGCCGTTGCCCGCCCCCGTGTCAGCGGCGCCATGAGAATACGGTTGGGGGCTTCGATGGCGCCAAGACGAATGGGATCGAGCAGCGAAGGCATGAACTTCTCCAGGAATTTGAAAGCTGACGGGCTCGACATGAGCGAGAAACGTTAGAGAGCACCAGATGGGCCTTCCGGCGCGCAAGCGCAACACCTGACACATGGCCCGGCCCTTCGAGGCATGCCGGGAACCCTCGGTTCGGAAGAACGTTTTTAACACGGGGTGTGGCCATGTCAGTCGACAAGAGACGACAAGTATATTCATGACGATAGCGTGTCCGGAATGCGGATGGGCTCAGGAAATTCCACCTTTGCCCCGGTCGGCGACGGCCGTTTGCAGCAACTGCCACAGTGTCCTCGAACGGACCGCCGGCAGAAGCATCACGGCAACCCTGGCCCTGTCATGCGGGGTCCTGGTTCTCCTGGCCGCCACCTACACCCTCCCGGTGCTTTCCGTGCATCTGGCCGGAAGCCAGCGGGAGACCTATATCACCTCGGCGTTCACTCTGCTGATACAGAACGGGTGGGCGCCGGTCGCGATTTTCCTGGGTGCTTTTCTCGTCGTCCTGCCGATTGTCCGCTTTTCTCTGCTCACGCTTACCCTGAGCATCGTTCGGTTCGGCGGCCGCCCGTCCTGGCTGGGTCCGGCGTTCCGTTTCGCCATCGCCCTGGACCTATGGTCAATGCTCGACGTTCTGCTGATTGGCGGAATCGTCGGCTATGTAAGGCTTGCCCAGAACCTAAACCCGACGATCGAATCGGGCGGATGGTGCTTCGCCGTCGTCGCCATGCTGACGATGATCACGAGCGCTTCGCTGGACCGTCGAACCGTCTGGCGGCAGATCACGCCGGACGGCCCGGCCCCGAAGCAAGGCCGGATCATTTCCTGCACGGTCTGCGATCTTACTCTCCCGGCATCGATGGACGGCGAACGGTGTCCGCGTTGCTTGGCGCGCCTGCACGCCCGCAAGCCGGATGCCGTCATTAGAGCCGTTGCTCTAACGCTCGCCGGGCTCTTGCTCTACGCGCCCGCCAATCTGTTGCCGATGACGACCGTGACCCAACTCGGGCAAACCGAAGGACAGACGATAACCTACGGTGTGAACAAGCTGTTCCAGGTCGGCCTTTGGCCGCTCGGTATCGTGGTATTCTGCACCAGCATTCTCATCCCGCTCTTCAAGCTTCTGGCCATGGGCTGGTTCGTGCTCTCGGTTCGCTACCGCTGGCGCTGGGGCCTGGAAGCCCGGACCAGACTCCACCGGATCATGGATGACCTGGGGCGTTGGTCCAACGTCGACGTCATGATCATCATCGTGTTCGCTCCGTTGATGCAGTTCGGCCAGCTCGCAACCGCTCACTTCGCGGTTGGCGGCGCGTGCTTTTTCGCCGTGGTGATCGTGACCATGCTGGCCTCCCGCTCGTTCGACCCGCGTCTGATGTGGGATGCCGTGGAAATAGCGAAATGACCGACGAGAACCGTCGAACCGCCGCCGAAATGCGCCGAAGCCGATGGCCCGGCTGGATCTGGGCCGTTCCCGTCGCCGCCTTCGTAACCGTCGGCTGGCTCGGCCTGCAGGCATACCTGCACAGCGGGCCGGACATCACCATCACCTTCCCGGACTCGGGCGGAATGAAGGCGGGCGACACCAAAGTCAAATTCAAGGGTATCGTGGTCGGCACGGTCAAAGACATCGGACTGAGCAAGGATCAAAGCAACGTCGTCGCGACGGTTGAAATGGACAGCGACGTCAAGAATCGTCTGCGTGAAGGAACCCGATTCTGGCTCGTTGGCGCCAATGTCAGTTTGTCCAATCTATCCAGCCTGAAGGGATTGATCTCCGGCCCCTACATCCAGATGGATCCCGGCCCGGGCAAGTCGACGCACCGTTTCAAGGGGCTGGAGCAGAAGCCGGTCCTCAACTTCAACGGCAAGGGACGGCGTTACATGATCCGCTTCGACGGCGCCGTGGGCGGGCTGGACGCAAACACCCCGGTGACCCTGCGCGGCTTTACCATCGGTCGCGTCATTCAAACCCGCCTGACCTACGATCCGACGCGCACGATGCTGGAGACGCCGGTCACGATAGAACTCGATCCGGAGGCCCTCGGCATCCAGGACAAGCAAGGAGGGGACAAAGATTCACAGGCCCTGAACGCGGCGCTCAAGGCCCTCATCCATCAGGGCTTGCGGGCAGAGCTCTCCCGTCAACCTCTCTTTATCGGCCCGATGAAAGTATCGCTCGTTTTCGACCCCAAGGCCGATCCGGCTTCGCTCGACATGTCTGGCCGGTATCCGGAGATCCCCGCCGAACCGTCCGGCGGCATAGGGTCCCTCGAAAAGACTGCGCGGGGCGTCCTCGCCGACGCTCATCAAATGGACTTGCCGGGGATCGCCCGGAATATTCGCCAGACTGTCCAACATGTCGACGCCCTCGTTTCCTCGCCCAAATTGCGGCAAAGTCTGGCGCATCTCGACAAGAGCCTGGCGAATGTCCAGAAGGTCACCGCCTCGACGAAGAACGAAATCGGGCCGGCGATCGACAGCCTCAAGGCGGCGGCCGACGCGGCCCAATCGGCCGTCGCATCGGCCAATAGCGTTCTCGGCGGCGAGCCGGGCGCTCGCAACCAGGCGCTACCGGAGGCGCTTAAAGAGCTGACGGAAGCGGCCCGATCCATTCGGGTTCTCGCGGACTATCTCAACCGTCATCCCGAATCCCTTCTCAAAGGGAGGTCCGGCCCATGAAACGGCTGATCGTTCTCGCCTGCGTTCTGCTGCTGACCGGCTGCGCCAGCAGCCCCAAAACGCAGTTCTACGTCCTCAACGCTGTCTCGCCGCAGTACCCAACCGCAGCTGTTACCGGCGCACCGATCGTCGTCGAGGATGTCCGGATCCCCGACTATCTTGACCGGCCCGGAATCGTGCGCCGGCTGGGCCCCAACCGGATCGACATCAGCGGCGTGGATCATTGGGGTGCGCCTCTCGGCTCGATGATCCGGCGCACCCTGACCGAGGACCTCCAGAAACGCCTTCCAAAAGGCATGGTCGTCCTCGAAGGCAACGGGAATGACAGCCGTTCCGCCCGGGGATTGATCGTTCGCGTTCAGGATTTTACCGCCGACCCGTCCGGCGCGGTGACGCTTGACGCCGACTGGTCGGTGGTGGAGGGGACCACGCCGACGCCGACGTCATGCGGTCAGGAGGCTATTACCATTAAAGGGTCGGACACGACGCGGTCGGCGCAAATCAACGCCATGAGCCGCGCTCTGGCCCGGCTATCCGACCATATCGCCGACGCGCTCTCGGAAAAGGCGTCGGGCGGAACGTCGACTTCGAAGAGATGCCCCACCGTATGAAGAGCGCGACGAGTGCAGAGCCGCAGCGAATCTATTTGTGGATGACGCTGATCCGGCCGTTTCGCTCCAGATAGGCCGCCTTGATCGCGCGGGGATCCTCCACGCCACTCAGACGCAGGGCCTCCTTCAAATCGTCGGCCGATAAATTCGTGCGGCGCGCGTTCTCCCAATTGATCTCACCGTCGTCGATCAGCTTGGTCGCGCTGCCCTCGGTCAGTTTCGAAAAAACCTTGGACTTGAGCGCAAGGTCGGTGAGCAGCCAGTGCATCGCCACCAGCACGGCGGTCGCCAGGATGACCGGAATAAATCCGGCGTTGCCGGTGATGCCGCGGCTCAACGTCGAGCCGAGAACGACGGCGACGACGATATCGAGCGCGGTATTGCGCCCAAAGGCCCGCCGGGCCGAGAGGCGGTACAGAACGACGGCGTAGACCGTCATCACGGCCGCGCGCGCGCACATCTGCCACCAGGTAATCGTCGTGGCGTCCGATCCGAATATATGATGAAAAAGGGTCATAGCTGGCTTTCCTTGCAGCGTCGGCAAAGAGATCCCTGGCGAACCATATGCGGGGGCTGCGCCTCCCTTTCGATGTCCCCCAGCGATCGCTAGATCACATAGCCGACGACCAGTCCGAAGAAGTATTGGTTGCGCGATCCGGTCAACCGCGTGATGGGGCTGTCGGCGGCGGCGCCCGTCAGGCGCGAATAGTGAAAGCGCAGACCGACGCTCCATGTGCGCGACAGGAACTGATCGAGCGACAGCGCCGCGCCAACGCTCTTGAACCCCGGAGAGGCGCGATAATCGGGAAGACCGCTCGCAAGCGCGTCGGGGCCGCTGACGCCGAAATAGGTGTTCATATAGGTTCCGTCGGCCCAGACCGTATCGACTTCGACGGATGCGATCAGACCGCGATCGACGAAATTAACGGGCCGGCGGACCACGCCCCGCGCGGTGACGGTCCAGCCGCTGTTCTCGCCGACAAGATCATTCTGGACATAAAGCGTCACCCGTTCGGCCGAGCGCGGATCTTTGGCCACATGTTCGTACTCGACGAAGCCACCGCCGGTCATCGAGTAGTCGATCTTCTTCATGACGCTGACGGCGGGGTCCTTAACATGGTTGCGGCTGCGACGCAGGCCGATAACCGGTCCGGCGTGAAACACGCTTGAATCGACGGCGTTGAAGAGCAGCGTGGGTCCGACGAGACGGACATAATAATTTCCCTTGTTAATCCGCCCTTCGAAATACGGCCTGATCTTGTAGTGGCTGGAGCCCTGATAATCGGGCACCCACCCAATCCCCGCCGATATGAACCCCGCGATCGAGCTGCCGCCATCGCGGTCGGCCGATTTTTTTTGAGAGTCTTTTGCCGACGCGCTCACCCCGATGGTCGCTGTCAAAAACAAACCGAGCAGAACCGCTTTCGGCGCCGCCATCATATCCTTCTCCACTGTTCGTTTGCGTCTTCGCTCTCATAGATAAACGTAAGGAAAATCCTCCCAGTTCCCGCGCGAGGCCTTAGGCGTTGGCGATTACCGGGGCCTAAGGGTTGCGGCAGATCCCTATAAATTACTGGAATATCAATAGGTTAATTCGGAAAGGCTAGCAGCGCCGGCCGGCGGTGGGGCGATCGCAGGCGTCACATCCGACCCGTTGACAAAATATTAGAAAAAACGCGAGACCATTTCGCGCTAAGAAACAACCAACGCTTTGGGTGTTGAGGGTGATTGAGCATGAGCACTGTTCTTTCGATCAATCGGCTGCGCGTGGTTAACTACCCGAACGATCATCGGCCCGAACACGTCCATGTGGTCGGCAGCCGATGTGAAGCGGTGTTCCTTTTGAAGCGCCCCCATGGGACGCCCGTTCTGCGGGATAATTTCGGCTTCACGATCAAACAGATCGACATGATCATCGACGCGCTCGCGACCGAATCGCGCACGCTCTCTCTGGCATAGGGAGGCCCCATGATCGACCGGGATGAATTCCAACAGGCGACCCAGCGCGCGTCCCGGCGGCGGCGCGACAGTCCCTATGCCGTGCGCGCCCGCTATGACCGCAAGCGCAAACAGATCGTCGTGACGTTGAATACGGGGCAGCACCTGATCTTCGCCCCGCAAAAGGCGGAAGGGCTGGAACGGGCCACCTCGACCGATCTCGCGACGATCGAGATAACCCCGTCCGGCTTCGGCCTGCACTTCCCGTCGCTGGACGCCGACCTCTATGTGCCGGCCATGCTCCGGGGCGTCTACGGGTCCAACCACTGGGAACGCGAATAGCCTGACGCAGCGCCCTGCCCGCGCGGGCGCTTTCAAGAACCTGTAATATCTATGGAAGCGCCTCGCAGATCGCGCACCGCCGATAATCCGATCCGTCGACCGGGAAACGGCCTCGGCCGCGCAGCGTGGCAAACCGGACAGAACTCGACATTCGCCCCGCACACGGCCGCGGACTCATTCGCTCCTATCGCGGCTCTCGTGCCGGCTCGGTCGAACGTCCTGCGGCGCGGCCTAGATAGACCGTCTGAGTATAGGGGCGGTCCTGCAACGGATTATGGAAGGTCACCGGTTCGGCCCAGGCCTCGGCGAAGACATCCGAAAGCCGCTCGGTGAATGTTCGGTCGGGCGTGTCGTTCGACCACAGGCCGAAGATGCCGCCCGGCTTGAGCCGGGTGGCGAGCTCGGCAAGCCCGTCAGGCCGGTAGAACCCCGCGCTGCGGTCGTCGAGGAGTGCCTCGGGTGAGTGATCGATATCGACCAGAATAGCGTCGAAGCGGCGGCCGGGAACATCGGGATCGAAGCCCGCCTCGCTACGGGCCGCAGCAAAGAAATCGGCCTGCAACAGCCGGCAACGCTTATCGCGCCCCAGTTCCGGACCGAGCGGCAGCAGTCCCGTGCGATGCCAGTCGATCACCGGCTCCAGCATCTCGATCACGATCAGCGACCCGACGGAGTCATGCGCCAGGATGGCCTGAGCCGTATAGCCGAGACCGAGTCCGCCGACGATAATGTCGAGACCGTCGCCATCGAGCGCGGCAAGACCGGAGCGGGCCAGCGCAACTTCGGATGCCGTGAACAGGCTCGACATGAGAAACTCGTCACCGAGTTTGATCTCGAAAACATCGACACCGAGCGACGGCTCCCGTCGGCGACGAAGGCTCAACGCACCAATCGGCGTTGGACGATAGTCCAGTTCCTCGAAGAACGCGCTCAAGCCCGCTCGCGGATCTTGAGAAACTTCAGATCCGGCCACTCCTCCATTGTCCGGTTCAGCTCCCAATGATTGCGGGCCAGAAAGACCGGTGCATCGTCGCGATCCTCCGCGAGAGTGATCCGATGGCGTTCAATGAATTGCTTGATCTCGGCGGGATCATCGCCGGCGACCCACCTTGCGGTCTCGTATGGCACGGGTTCGAAGCCGACGGCGATCTTGTATTCGCTCGCGATACGGGACGCGAGGACCTCCAGTTGAAGCTGGCCGACCACACCGACGATCCAGCTCGCGCCTATCATCGGCCTGAAAACCTGCGTAACTCCTTCTTCCGCCAAATCCTCCAGGGCGCGGCGTAGCTGCTTTGCCCGCATCGGATCGTCGAGACGCATCCGCCGCAGGATTTCCGGCGCGAAATTCGGAATGCCGGTAAAGCGGATGTCCTCTCCTTCGGTTAGCGCGTCGCCGACACGAAGCGTGCCATGGTTCGGGATGCCGATGATATCGCCTGGCAATGCTTCTTCCGCCAGTTCGCGCTCATGCGCGAAGAAGAAGATCGGATTTTGAACCGATAGCGACTTGCCGGTCCGGGGCTGGCGCAGTTTCATGCCGCGCCGAAAGCGGCCGGAACATAAGCGGAAAAAGGCGACGCGATCGCGATGGTTTGGATCCATATTGGCCTGGACCTTAAAGACGAAGCCCGTAACCTTCTCTTCGTCCGGCGCGATTTCCCGGGGCTCGGCAGGTTGACGGCGCGGCGCGGGAGCGATGGTGCTCAGGGACTGCAAGAGTTCGGTCACCGCATAGTCCTTGAGGGCGCTGCCGAAAAAGACCGGCGTCATATGCCCGTCGCTATAGGCCTCGGGGTCCAGCGCCGGATAGGCCGATGCGACCAGCGCCGCCGTCTCCCGGAACGGCGTCAGGATGCGCTCGGGTACGCGCGCGTCGAGCCGGGCGTCGTCGAGGCCGTCACACGCGATATCCGTCTGATACGGCCCGCCGTGTCCGGCGTTCGAGGTCAGGAAACGGTGCGAGCGCAGGTCCAGGCACCCGTGAAAATCGACACCCATGCCGACCGGCCAGGTCGCCGGACTTACATCGAGTGCGAGCGACCGCTCGATCTCGTCGAGCAGCTCCAACGGGTCGCGGCCTTCGCGGTCGACCTTGTTGATAAACGTAATGATCGGGATGTCGCGGAGCCGGCAGACCTCGAAAAGCTTGCGCGTCTGGTTTTCGATGCCTTTCGCGGCATCGATCACCATGATCGCCGAGTCCACGGCCGTCAGGGTCCGATAGGTATCGTCGCTGAAATCCTCGTGGCCCGGCGTATCGAGCAGATTGAACGTGATGCCCTCGTGCTCGAACGTCATCACGGAACTCGATATGGATATCCCCCGGGCGCGCTCGATCTCCATCCAGTCCGACTGGGAGCGACGGCGTTCGCCGCGCGCCTTGACGTGACCCGCCATGCGGATCGCGCCGCCAAACAGCAGCAGTTTCTCCGTCAGTGTCGTCTTACCCGCATCCGGGTGCGAAATGATCGCGAAGGTGCGCCGGTCCGCCCGTGCCGGCGCCTTGTCGACCGTTGCGGTCTCGGCGGCGTCGTTGATCAGAATGTGTCAGCTTCCTTTCCCGCCAATCTGAAAATCGGCCCTTGGTGCGTTGAAAATTTCTTCGCTTACCACAACGAGTCCGGGGGCCGTCGGCCGCACCGTTCCATACTCATCTGCGCATTCATCTTCGCGCGCCGACGCATCTCGCCGGTACGTTAGCCGGTACGTTATACGGTGTCATGTTCTGAGCACAGCCGCAGGTCCTTATGGGGGTGATCCCATGGGCGGACGCCACATAAGGCGGCCAACGCCGTTGCGGCAGGGTGCTTCGACAAAGCCCGATGAAGCCCAAGCAGCGGGCGCAAAGTATCCCATACCGCCGGACTTTTGTAGGCCTTTCGGCGGCCGGAGCCGACACCGACGGGCCAATGGCCCCATATTCGTAAAGTCGCGCCCGAAGGGCGGGCGTCAGCGCGCCGAGCCGGACGCGCAGCGAATACAGGTTGCGATCGTCGGATCGATCTCTAGACGCTCTGCAGGAATGTCTTCACCGCAGGTAACGCAGAAGCGGTACTCGTCGTCGTCGATCCGTCGCATCTCGGCGCCACGCTTCCGCTCGGTAGCCATCGCACGCAAATCATTAGCCCATGATTGTGAAGCTGAGTAGCGTGCGCGGCGTTTATAGCTGCCTCAAGGGCGTTCTTGGCTGATCTGAGTGCGTGAGTACGTCAGGCGGTCGAGGATGGGCCTTATCGAAAGGTGTTCGAAGCAAGTTCAGACACAACTTAATTCGATTGCGCGCCGCTTTTACATAGCGCTTACACGGCCGCTGATGCGACTCTGGAATATTCTCTAAAGTATAAAAAATGGTGGGCGCGACTGGGATTGAACCAGTGACCCCTACGATGTCAACGTAGTGCTCTCCCGCTGAGCTACGCGCCCTTGAGATTCCGCTTCAGGCCGGGATCGGGATGGCGGGCCTGTGATCGCGTGATCCGGGGAGAGGGTATATCGATATCGGGCGCGCGCGGCAAGTCTCGGATGCATATGAAATGCCGGGAAATGTCATCGCCCGGAAACCGCCCGCCGGTCACTCAGGCCGCGAGAGCGCGATCGACCTCCGCCACGAGATCCTTGAGATGGAACGGTTTCGAGAGAACCTTGGCCTCGGCCGGCCCCGGTCCCTTCTTGTTGAGCGCGACGGCAGCGAATCCGGTGATGAACATGATCCGCATTGTCGGCGCCAGCTTGCCGGCGCGGCGCGCGAGCTCGATGCCGTCCATTTCCGGCATGACGATGTCGGTCAGCAGCAGGTCGTAGGCGCCGCCGGCGATCAGCGGAACCGCGACATCGCCGCGATCGACGGCCGTAACCTTGTGCCCCGCGCGCTCGAGCGCCCGTTTGAGAAATTGCCGCATCGAGTCATCGTCTTCGGCCAGGAGAATTTTCGCCATAGGGGTGCCGGTTGTGGGAACGGAGCGTGAGGGAAACGGCCATGCGGCATATTGCCGTCATGCCGCCGTTCAATTTAAGGCGAGATGTTGGGTGATAGTGGTAAAAATGTGATAAACAGGGAAAGAGCTTGGCCCAAATGCAAAAACAGGCATCGCCCCCAGCACCCCATGCCACCGCGAGCCCCGAAGCGGACCCGATACCTATGAGGCCGCCCTATGAAATCATGGCGCCGCAAGGAGCCCCGATCCCCTTCGTGCTGAGTTCGCCCCACAGCGGCTCATATTACCCCGACGAATTGCTCGCCCAGAGCCGGCTCGACCAGCGTATGCTGCGGCTGTCGGAAGACAGCTATGTCGACGAGATTTTCGGCCTCGCTCCCACGCTCGGCGCGCCGCTTCTCAAGGCCGTCTATTCGCGCGCCTATGTCGATCCGAATTGCGAGCCCTTCGAACTCGATCCCGAAATGTTCGCCGAGCCCCTGCCCGGCTATATCAACAGCCGGTCTGACCGGGTCGCCATCGGCTTCGGCACGGTCGCCCGGGAGGTTGCGCGCGGCATCTCGATCTATAGGGGCAAGCTGCATTACGCCGAGGCGCTGAGTTCGGATCGAGCGGATCTATTTCCCGTATCACCGGGCCTTGGAAAAGCTGCTCGACGAAACGCGCGCCCGGTTCGGCCAGGCGATCCTGATCGATTGCCACTCCATGCCGTCCAGCGGACTCGCCGCATTCGGCCCCCAGGGCTCGCCCGATATCGTGCTGGGCGACAGATTCGGCCAAAGCTGCCGCGCGGGCCTGATGGTCGAGGCCGAAGCCGCACTCAAAGCCCTGGGCTACAAGGTGGTGCGCAATCACCCTTATGCGGGCGGTTTCATCACCGAGCAATATGGCCGGCCGGCCGACGGGATTCACGCGCTGCAGATCGAAATCAACCGCCGGCTCTATATGGACGAACGGACGCTGGTGAAGCTCCCGGGTCTCGACCGTCTGCGCCAGGACATGGGACGGCTGATCGCCCATCTCGCCGCCTGCGACCTGACCACGGCCAAAGCGCGGCCGCGCGACAAGGTCCGGACTTATGCCGGGAACCGCCGGGTGGAGCCGAGAGAAAAAGAAGCCATTCCGCATAGCAGAATGGCTCAAGTTTAGGGAGGAAACGCCCACGGAGGGCAACAGAGCCAGCCGGTACGAGCCGACCCTGCAGCCTCAATATGATATGCGGGCGTCGCAAAATCAACTGCAAAATGGGCCCGAGCAATTGTAATACTCGGTAACATTTTACAAAAAACTGCTAACTACCCGAAGGGGTTAGGATTTTCACATTTTTCGGGGCGATGGCAATTTCAGCCGGCAGGCAGCCCGCCAGATCTCCGTCCGCTTCGACCGGGTCGGACGCCCCGGATTCGCCATTCAATCGCGTGATTTGGACGCTCTTCCCGTCCAGTAGACGGACACCCCGGACTTTTTCCACCCTGCCAAAGGCGATTCCGATCAATGTTCGCAGCAGGGCGAACCGGCCGGGCGCCTGGAGCAGGAAAAGACGCAGACTCGGCGCGCTCAGCGACGCGCCGGGGGCGAGCACATAGCGGCCCGCGTAATAATGTGTCTTGGCGGCCACAACCCAGGCGGCCTCGAACACCTCCCCGTCGATCACCACCTTGTAATTCGATGGATGCGCCCCGAAGAAGACCGGCAGACCGGCCAACGCATAAGCGCCCTTGCCGATCCATTCCTTCACGGCGGGATTGATGGCGGCCACGATCCGGGCGTCGAACCCCGCGCCGACCATGGCGACGAAGCAGCGCCCACCGAGCAGACCGGGCCAGCAGGTGACTGCGCGGCCGTTCAGTATCGTGTCGACGATCCGCCGCGCGTCCGGCCGCAAGCCGATCTCATAGGCCAGAACATTCGCCGTGCCGGACGGGATGACCGCGATTGGAATGTCGCTCCCCAGCAACCCGTTGGCGACCTCGTTGATCGTGCCGTCGCCGCCGGCCACCGCGATCACCTCGATCTGGCCGGGCCCCAGGCTCGGATCGCCCCTCGCAGCGGCGTCGGCCAGCCGCTCGGCATCGCCTCGCCTGGCCGTCTCGTGAAGCACGACATCCGCGCCCCTCTCGCGCAACAGCGCCACAACTTTCGTCGTCAGACGGCGTCCGCCACGGCCCGCCGTGGGATTCAAGACACACAAGACGGTCATAACTGTCACAATCCTGCAACAAATCCAGCATGAGATCACAACACTCCGCTGGCATCACCATGGCCATGAAAGAGACACGCGGGGCTTCCATAGCAGCAACACGGGTTTGATGGCCAGCACAGCGACGAAAGTCACTTATCGCGTACCGGGGCAAGCGCCCCTTTCCGCAAGAAGCTACAGTTCATCTGCCCACATCCGTCCGCCGCTGATTACCCCGGTCGGGCCGCCAGAGCCGGCGGACGAGAAGCCGGCGAAGCGGAAATATCGCGCGATCTGGATCTCGGACGTTCATCTCGGCACGCGCGGCTGCAAGGCGGAGCAGCTTCTCAAATTCCTGCGCGAGACCGAAAGCGACTATCTCTATCTCGTCGGCGATATCATCGACGGATGGCGGTTGAAGCGGTCTTGGTATTGGCCGCAGCCCCACAACGACGTGGTGCAGAAGGTCCTGCGCAAGGCGCGCAAGGGCACGAAGGTCATCTACGTGCCCGGCAATCACGACGAAATGGCGCGCGGCTATACCGGCCTGCAATTCGGCGGCGTGGCCGTGGAGCGCGAAATCATCCATGAAATGGCGGACGGCCGGCGATTCCTCGTCATTCACGGCGACGAATTCGACGTGGTCGTCCAGTTCGCCAGGCCGCTCGCGATCCTCGGCGATCACGCCTACCGTCTGGCGCTGGTCCTGAACACCTGGGTGAACGTCGTCCGGCGCAAGCTCGGCTATCCCTATTTTTCGCTGTCCGCCAAGCTCAAGCACAAGGTCAAGAACGCGGTCGAGTTCATCTCCCGCTTCGAACAGGCCATCGCCCAGGAAGCCGCGAGCCGCGGCGTGGACGGCGTGATCTGCGGCCACATCCACCACGCCGAAATGCGCAAGATGCACGGCGTGGAATATTGCAACGACGGCGACTGGGTAGAGAGCTGCACGGCCCTTGTCGAACATCTCGACGGACGGCTCGAAATCCTCCACGAAACCCAATACGAAGAGCAGTTCGCATCAGCCTCATGAAGATCCTCATTGTCAGCGACGCCTGGTACCCGCAAGTCAACGGCGTCGTCCGGACCCTCGACACCATCCGCCGGGAGGTCGAAAAGCTGGATCATGAGGTGCATATGATCACGCCCGATCAGTTTCGCACTTTCCCGTGCCCGACCTATCCGGAAATCCGGCTGGCGCTGTTCCCGAAATCCTCCATCGCCCGGGCCATCGACGAGAGTCGGCCCGATGCGATCCATATCGCGACCGAAGGCCCGCTGGGCCAGGCGGCGAGGCGTGTGTGTTTGCGACGGAAACTCCCCTTCACCACCGCTTACCACACGCGCTTTCCCGAATATATCCAGGCCCGCTTCCGCATTCCGCTCAGCCTGACCTACCGGTTGATGCGCCGGTTCCACGCACCCTCGCGCGGCATCATGGTGGCCACGCCGTCAGTGCGGCAGGATCTGGAAACCCGCGGTTTCGCAGCCTGCGTGCCCCTGTCGCGCGGGGTCGATCTCTCCCAGTTCAAGCCCGGTCAGAAGGGCCTTCTGAACGACCAGCGCCCGATCCAGCTCTATGTCGGCCGGGTCGCGGTCGAGAAAAACCTCGACGCCTTCCTCTCGCTCGACACCCCCGGCACGAAATATGTCGTCGGAGACGGGCCGAGCCTCGAGGCGATGCGCGAGAAGTATACCGATGTCCGGTTCCTCGGCGCCCGGCACGGCGAGGATCTCGCGGCGATTTATGCGGCGGCGGATGTCTTCGTCTTTCCAAGTCTGACCGACACCTTCGGCCTCGTGCTGCTGGAAGCGCTGGCCTCGGGGCTGCCGATCGCGGCCTATCCGGTGGCCGGCCCCAAGGATGTGCTGGCGGGACACTATTGCTCGGCGGACAAACCGGATCCGAAAGCCGTCGGGTGCCTGGATAACGACCTTGGACGCGCGATCGACGCGGCGCTGACGCTGTCGCCCGAGCGCTGCCTGGCATACGCCAGGACGTTCTCCTGGGAACGGGTTGCGCAGCAATTCGTCGATAATCTGGCGCTCGCCCACGAACCGGCATCCGATCCCCTCCCCGCCCTGGAGGCCGGCGAGCGCAGCGGCGTCTCCTTCGAACGCGTCTGATAGCGGGATTCAAGGCCTCTGGAGGCGAATTTCCTTGCCGGAACGCCCTTGAAGCCCTAGGTAATCTCCCAACAAATCGATCACGGGGGCGCGGCAGGTGTGTCGCGCCTTCTGTTTATGCACGGTAATCCGAACCTATGGATCTCAGAAACATCGCCATCATCGCCCATGTCGATCATGGCAAAACGACGCTTGTGGACTCCCTGTTCCGCCAGAGCGGCACCTTTCGCGACAACCAGCGCGTGGCCGAGCGGGCGATGGATTCCAACGATCTGGAGCGCGAGCGCGGCATCACCATCCTCTCCAAATGCACCTCGGTGATCTGGGGCGGGACGCGGATCAATATCGTCGATACGCCGGGTCACGCCGATTTCGGCGGCGAGGTGGAGCGCATCCTCGACATGGTCGACGGCGTGCTGATCCTGGTCGACGCTGCCGAAGGGCCGATGCCCCAGACCAAGTTCGTGACGCAGAAGGCGCTGGCATTGGGCCTCAAGCCGATCGTCGTGATCAACAAGATCGACCGGCCGGACGCCCGGCCCGACGAAGTGCATGAAGAAGTCTTCGATCTCTTCGTGGCCCTGGGCGCGACTGACGAGCAACTCGATTTCCCGCTCCAATACGCCTCTGGCCGCGACGGCTGGGCGGTCGCCGATCTTGCCGACCAGCGCAAATCGATGGAGCCCCTGTTCAAGCTGATCCTGAGCCATATCCCCGCGCCCGAGACCGGCGGCGGCCCCGACGCGCCCTTCGCCATGCTGGCGAGCATGCTGGAAGGCGATTCCTTCCTCGGACGCATCATCACCGGCCGGATCTATTCCGGCACCATCCGGCCGAACATGACAGTGAAGGTGCTCGACCGCACCGGCAAACTTGTCGAAAACGGGCGGCTGACCAAGGTCATGCGCTATCAGGGGCTGGAACGCATCAGCGTCGAGGAAGCGATTGCCGGCGACATCGTGGCGATTTCCGGCCTGCCCAAGGCCACCGTCTCCCACACGCTGTGCGACACGCAAGTCACCACGCCGATCCAGGCGCTGGCGGTCGATCCGCCGACCCTGTCCATGAGTTTCGCGGTCAATGACTCGCCGCTCGCGGGGCGGGACGGCGACAAGGTCACCTCGCGCATGATCGGCGAACGCCTGCGCCGCGAGGCCGAAGGCAATGTCGCGATCCGCGTGACCGAAGCCGAGAGCAAGGAAGCCTTCGAGGTCGGCGGCCGCGGCGAATTGCAGCTCGGCATCCTGATCGAAACCATGCGCCGGGAAGGCTACGAGCTTTCGATCAGCCGGCCGCGCGTCATCATGCGCGACGATCCCGAAACCGGCCGGCGCCAGGAGCCGATCGAAGAGGTCGTGGTCGATGTCGACGACGAGTATTCCGGCGGGGTGGTCGAAGCGCTGACGCGGCGCAAGGGCGAGCTGCAGGAAATGCGCCCGTCGGGCACGGGCCGCACGCGGCTCGTCTTCCTCTGCCCCTCGCGCGGACTGATCGGCTATCACGGCATCTTCCTCACGGAAACCCGCGGTACGGGCGTCATGTATCGCCTGTTCCATGGCTATGGCGACTACCGCGGGCCGATCGAGGGCCGGCGCAACGGGGTGCTGATCTCGAATACCGGGGGCAACGCCGTGCCGTATGCTTTGTGGAATCTCGAGGAACGCGGCGCGATCATGATCGATCCGGGCGCCGACATCTATGTCGGCATGATCATCGGCGAGCACAGCCGGGGCAACGATCTCGACGTCAATCCGGGCAAGGCCAAGCAACTCACCAATATCCGCGCAGCCATGAAGGACGACAATGTCCGCTTGACCCCGCCGAAAAAGCTGAGCCTGGAGCAGGCTCTGGCCTATATCGACGACGACGAGCTGGTGGAAGTGACCCCGAACCACCTCCGCCTGCGCAAACGCTTCCTCGATCCGAACGAACGCAAGCGGGCGGCGCGGGCGAGCTAAGGTTGAAGCCGGCGGGCTTCGACAAGCTCAGCCCGAACGGTTCTTAGTGCAACGCTCGCCCTGAGCTTGTCGAAGGGCGTGTTGCCGCACACATATGTCGAGAACGTCTACCGGAAGCGCTTCGGCGAGACCATATCCGCGCTGAGGCCCAGTTCCACCATATCCTGCGGCACGTCCTTGCGGAGGATCAGCGCCTCGGCCAGCCGGCTCATCCCCGGTGAGGTCTGAATGCCCCAGCCGCCCTGGCCGACGAACCAGAAGAAGTCCTCGACCTTGTCGTCATAGCCGACGACGGGCGTTCGGTCCGGCGCGAAGGTTCTGAGGCCCGCCCATTTGTTCAGCAGGCTTTGCACGGGAATGCGCGCAGCGCGCTGGACGCGGTCGATAGCGCGCGCGATATCGAGCTCGTCGGGTTGCACGTCCTGCGGCGGCATCGGCGTTTCGTCGCAGGGCGAGATCAGGATCCGGCCCGATTCCGGCTTGAAATAGAACTGCTCGTCGACATCCATCACCAACGGCCAGTCCATCAGACCCGGCGGATAGTCACAGGGCACGATGATGACGGTGCGCCGCATCGGTTGCAGCCCGACCGGCGCGACGCCCGCCAGTGCGGCCACCCGGTCTCCCCAGGCGCCCGCCGCATTCACCACGACACGGCCCTGCAAATCTCCGTTCAGCGTCTTGACCGTCCAGAGCCCGTTTTCCCGATGCAGGCCGACGACTTCGGCGTCGGTGACCATCTGTGCGCCGCGATGACGGGCCGTCTTCAGAAAACCCTGATGGACCGCGCCGACATCGATATCCTTGGCGTTCGGCTCGAAGACGCCGCAATCGGCGTAGCCTTCATTCATCAGGGGGACCAGACCGTCGATCTCCGCCGCCGTCACGCGGCGGACGGACGAGACGAGCGGCTCCACCTCGCGCGCCTTGGCCTCCACGGCCTCTCGCTGGTCCGGTCGGCCGATCTGCAACACGCCGCGATCCGTGAGAAGGGGAACCATCGAGAAACCGTCCGGCGGCGCTTCGAGAAAGTTGCGGGAGACAAGGGTCAGCACGCGGATCGCGCCGTTGCCGTAGGTCTCGGAAAAAAACGCCGCCGACCGCCCCGTCGTGTGATAGCCGGGCCGGCTTTCCATTTCGATCATGAGCACGCGGCCATGCCGGCTCAGGCCGTAAGCGGCCGTCGCCCCGCCGATCCCTGCACCGATAACAAGGTAATCGTAAACACTCATACGCGGACCAAACGGCCAGAATTGCAAAAACGCAAAAATTCATCAGGCCGGCTCGGATGCGCGGCACCCGGACGGAATGACTTCTTTTTCGCCAAGTCGTGTTCTAAGACTGTCAGAACCATCGTCTTCATATAATCCCGAGCCCGCGACGACAAAACCGGAAATCCGTTTATGGCATCCGATACGATCCCGAACTGGCAGGACTATACCGATTTCGCAGAGCGTCTGGCCGATGCCTCGGGCGCGGTCATCCGGCCCTATTTCCGCAAGCCCATCGCGATCAGCGACAAAAGCAGCGGTTCCGACGCCTTCGATCCGGTCACCATAGCGGACCGGGAGGCGGAAGAAGCCATGCGCGCGCTGATCCGCCACACCTATCCCGAACACGGCATTCTGGGCGAGGAGCACGGCACCACGGACGGCACCGATTCGCTGACCTGGGTGCTCGACCCGATCGACGGAACCCGCGCCTTCATGACCGGCATGACGAGCTGGGGCACGCTGATCGCCCTGAACGACGGGACGCGGCCGGTCATCGGCGTCATGAACCAACCCGTCACAAGCGAACGTTTTCTCGGCACGCCGGAAGGCGCTTTTCTGAATGGCGCGCCGATCCATACGCGCGCCTGCGCCGAACTCGGTGAGGCGATCCTGTATTCGACGGTGCCGGAGATGTTCACGGAACCCGCCTGGAAGGCGGGCTTCGAGGATGTCGAAGCGCGCGTTCGCATGCGGCGCTTCGGCGGGGATTGCTACGCCTATTGTCTGCTGGCCATGGGTTTTATCGATCTGGTGATCGAGGCGACGCTCAAACCCTACGACATTCAGGCGCTGATCCCGATTATCGAGGGCGCCGGCGGCCGGGTGACCAACTGGCTCGGCGAGGCCGCCGATCAGGGCGGCCAGATCGTCGCAGCCGGTGACGCGCGCATTCACGACGCCGCATTGTCGATCCTCAGGACCTATGCCGGGTAGTAGCCGCCATAGCTCGAATTCGATGAACGGATCGAAATACGACCAGAACGCATTCCGGTAATCGTCCCGCTCCTGCAGGATCTCGTGCCGCGCGCCCTCGATCCGGATGACCTTGGACCAGGGCATGCGGTCGGACAGACGATCCATCGCATCGTTGCGGACGACGACGTCCTTGCCCGCCTGAATCATCAGCACCGGCGTTTGGATATCTTCGGGATAACCGCGGCTCTTCAGGATACGGATTGATTTGAGCGCCGCGTAGATCCAGCCATAGGTCGGCCCGCCAAGGCCGAGATCCGGATTGAGCCCCACCCAGCCGGTTTCGATGTGAAAGCGGCCGGGATCCGACGTCAGTACATTGCCGGCGAATTTGTTGTCCTGCGGATCGTATCCCTTCTGACCCGGGGCATAGGCCGTTCGCCCGCCGAACCACGTGGCGAACGAGATGCCGGTTGCGAGGATCGCATGGAGAGCCTTGCCCGGCCCGATATCGATCATCGGCGCGGTCAGCACGGCGCGGTCGATGATGCCCGGGTGGTCGTGCAGATAGCGCAGCGCGCAATGAGCGCCCATGGAATGAGCCAGTATGAAGTAGGGCGCCGGCGCTTTCGGCCGCACGATGGATTCGATGAAGAGATGCAGGTCGACCAGATAGTCGTCGAAGCTCCGGATATGGCCTTTGTGACGGTCCGGGAGGGGCCGGCTGGACAGGCCCTGACCGCGCCAGTCCATGGCGTAAACGGCGAAATCCCGGTTCAGGAGATCGAAAATCGTCTCGACATGTTTTTCGATGAACTCGCGCCGTCCCGTCAGCAGGATGACCGTGCCGCGCGGCTGCCTCTCGGCACCATCTCCGGCGCGATCATTCGGCCAAAGCGCATAGCGGATCCCCGCGCCGTCGCTGGTATCGAGAAATCCGTATCGGCCCCTTGGCGGCAGGGTCCAAAGCGCGCGGACATTGGTCGTCACCAGTCAGGGTTCCCGGGATTGGCCCGGACAGGGTCCGGGGCCGCAGACAAGACGTTTCAATATGGGGCGAATAGGGCCCGCACTCCGCCGCCAGGCCTCATGGGCCGGCGGCGCAGGGGGACACTTTAGGCGCTTTGCCCGATCTTGTCAGCGCTTAGCGGGACAGGCGGAGATTCGACAGATTGTTCGAGATCTCTGTGAAGGCGTCCTGAAGTTCGGCGGCTGTCGGCGCGCAATAATAGTAGGGCGCGTCGGGCTTGGTCGCGACTTCCTTCAAAAGATCGGCCGTCGTGCCATTACATTCCGCAAACTGGATCATATAGAGATAGACGCCTTGCGCCTTGATGTTTTGAGCGAGCGTGCGGACGCGATTGTCGCGCCATGTACCAGGACCGGTCCCGCCGCAATAATCGTCTGGATTCGGGTAGTTCTGATAGCCGTCGCCGTACCAACAGCTGTCCTGTCCGTCAGTCAAAAGAACAATCGCTCGCGGCACTTCGCTGGCGGGCACATTCGGGATGTTCCCTTCATCAAAGGGAGTGCCGGGCATCAAAACTTCCCAGGCCCACTGGAGCCCCTGCGGAATATTGGTCGAAAAACCCATCGACGAGCTGGGAATGGCAAGCGAGTCGATCGCGTCGCTAACATCTGATTTTGTGCTGTCTAGAGGCGTGATGCCGTTTTCCGGACACGGCGTGCAGTCCGAGGTCCGATAATATGAACTGCTGCTGTTCGCATAGGCATGCGTATCCAGGCAAACACTGTTGGGATACTGGTCACTATTGTTGTTGCCGCCGCCGCGCGTATCGCCTGTCGCGTTTTCGTCGAGGGTAACTTGGCCCGTCGAATCGCCGCTGGCTGCGTCCGCCGCAGCGACGCCGATGCGCGTATTGCTGGACGAACTCGTCGTGGCGCGCCTGTTGCTGCTGTCCCAGTAGATCACATCACCCTGCGACCAGGCGGGAGATGACCATGATCTACACCCTCCCCACCAATAATAGCTGGAGCACACGGACGACGTCGCTTTGGGCAGCGGGAACGTGCCGTTCGTCTTCACCGCCACCGACTGACCGGATGACGCGGAACCCTGCGCCACGCCGAAAGTGCCGCCCGTGATGAGGCCGTCGCCGGAATTTACGGCGTATGGCGCCGACAAGGTGATGTTGGTCTCGCGTGGCATACCCGTCGGCTCCCAGGCTCCCCAATAAGCGCCATTGACGGTGACCCGGCCCAGAAGTGTGTCAGCCGACGTGCTGTCGTCCCCGGCGAAGCGCGCATAGACGCACCCCTTCCATCCGGTCGGCGGCGGATCGAAGAGGGGAACCGATGGAGCGTTATGAGCGTAATAGACCTGAGTCCGCGCCATACCGGCAAAAGGAGATGCGTATTTCCATTGAAAGCCGGTGCTGCTGGAATGGGTCTCATAGGGATATTTACCGCTTATCGACGGATAGGGATTTGTGTAATTGACCGACTCCGTTGTGTAGAGTTGACCGGAATGGGGCACCCAGCCACCGGCCCCATCGGAATCATAACCATACCGCGTGCCGTTCGTCGTCACATTCACCTTGCCGGCCCAAGGCACGATCCCGATTTTCAGCAAGTTGTTCGTTGTATTCGTCCCGAACAAATTGTTGATGAGCGTATGCGCAGCGCTCTTCGCAGCATATAGACGCGAATTGGTATAGGTTGTTGAGTGACCGGAAATGTCGTCCAGCATTGAACTGGACATGTCGAGAGCGAGAACGACATGCAGGCGATCGGTCTTTCGCGCGATCTGCGCGCTTGCCGCCACTGTTATCGACTTCGAACCCAACAGGCGCATAAAGGTCGTCGGGATGGTCGCCTGGGCGTTCAGCGTGATGGTTTCGTTATTCGTATCGGACGTAATCTTGAGCGGCTTGATCGTCGAGTTCATATAGCCGGCCGGAAAATTCGATGCGAAATATTGCTGGATGTCGGCGTCGCGGTTGCTGTCATAAAAGACGCGCCCGCCCGCCAGACCGGCGGAGTCCACCGCCGCTTGCAGTCGCGATTTGACCAGATAGCCGCGGGCTGTGTCCGTCGCGATACCGACGGCGCCGATCAACGGAATAATCGAAAACGCAACGATAATCGCGACCTGACCGGAACGGTCCGATCCGATGCCGCCCATCCGCCGGATCTTGTCACCGACCCAACGGAGCGGACGAATGGTTCCAAGGCTCCACAACGCCATCGACGCTTGCCCTTTTACCGAAAAACAACCAAAACGCGCATGTCGGCGCGGTCTCTCTTCCGGACAGCATGGGGCCGATGTGTTAACAAACGTTTAGCGCAGAACAGAAGATTGTATTTAAATTCAAACAGTTAAAGAGATAAATCAGACATAGCTTCCTGTGCATCAAGGCGAAAATCAGCCCGTACCTGATCGGAAGATATTGTTTGGGGCGGAATAACTTTTGGCGTCAGCTACAGGCTGGCGTCAACTGGGTGTCCCGGCTGAACAGCGGCACCCGCGACTTACCCTCCAGCGTGAGCGGCTTGATGGGAATGAGGCCGGTCAGAAAGCTGAAGTTGTAGGTCGCTTTGATCGTCACATAATTGTCGCCGCCCTGGGAATCGCCACAGACGCTGACATTCAGCGCCCCATTCGAGACATCGCCAAAATTCTTGGACGCCAGAGTCGTCAAGGCGGACGCCGTCGTGTCTTCATGCGCAATTGCGTATCGTCCGGTTTCGGCGACGGAGAACTGCAGCGAATTGCGTATCCAGTAAAGCCGGCCGAATTCCACAATGCCAAGGCAGAACAGCAACACGATCGGCAGGACGAAAGCGGCTTCGACCGCGGCGACGCCTCGGCGGCACCGGACTAAAGCCGAAACAGTCTGAAGGGCGTCGAGACATCGGCGTTATTGCATCCTGATCGTCGCGCTGGCCGACACTTTGCTCGGCACCAGCGAATCGATGAACGGCAGCCAGGCGTGATGGGCTTTGGTCACGCTCACTTTGATAAACCGCCGGTTAGGACCGCCGTTCGAACACGTATCGCCACATGTGATCGGCGTGTCGTCGGTGCATTCACAAAAGACATTGGAGGCGACCGTGTCGCTCGGCGCCAATGTTACGGCCGAAGCTGATCGAACGGCGGCATCCACTTTGCTCGCGTTGTAGCCACCAGAAAATGCGAACTGGGCGCCGGCTCGGGCGGCGCTCTCTATCGACGCGCGATCATAGGTCACGACGCCGAACTCAATCAGCCCCGCGAGCAAAACAAGCACGAGCGGCAGAAGAAGCGCGAACTCGATCGCGACGTTTCCCTCATGCGCTCGGCCCAAGGCGGACCAACTTGTGTCTTCAGGCGCGCAGTGGCTGTTCATTTTTATCTCCTGCAATTCCGTCATCTACTCCACCAGCGTGACGCGGATAGAGGTGACGGTTTTGAATCCATAGTCCTTGCATTTTGTCGTATTGAGAGCGCTGCTTCCGCTGAACGTCACCGTATCGGCGACGACCAGCGTGCATTCGGAGCTTCCGGCTAAATCGCCGTTAACGGTGACGTGCGTTCGACGGGAAAGTAAAGAGCGCCCGTCAATTGAATATTCGCACCACCATTCAGTTTCGAGTTGTTGACTGGACGTGTTGGCGGCTATCGGATCCTGATAGAACAGCAAACCCGAATAGGTGCCGCCGGACGGCGCATTCAAATTCATGGTCGCACCGCCGTTTATATCGACCGATCCCACCTGACTCGCGGAACTGCCGGTAAAGATGAAGGTGACCCCGGCGCCGCCAGGGCTGCACATACTGCAGGTGACGGTCGCCCCCGCGCCAACCTGCAAACCGACATTATTGAAGACATAGGTTCCGGGCTCGAAATCGATGCTATCGCTGCTGGTGAGATGGACATTCGATCCCGGTGAGCAGATCGTCGTGGGATAACCGCCCCCCGAATTGTTGATCGTCATCATGCCACCGATCGTGTTGGCTTGAATGCACGGGCTCGTCGGGCTGGGGATCGGCGTATTGGCGTAAGGGTCCGTCAGCGGAAAGCCCTGCGTCACGGGACTCGTCTTGATATCGACGGTGGCGTTGCTTCCCTCGTCGATCCCACCGACGGTCCACATCGAGTCGGCTTTCAACGTCGAGCTACCGCCCAGGCTGATGGCGTCGGGCTGCTTCGAATTGGCCGCAACGATACAACCTTGAATATCAAGCGTCGCGCCGCCGCTGTTGGTGACGGCGTCGTGCTCGGTCGGCGACAACGCAAAGATGCAGGCATCTCCGCCAGGCGACTGACGGGCTACGGCTCTGGCCGCAATTCCCACTTTCTTGACATCGAGAATCGAGGCGAACGTTGTCTTTTTCGGGACGTCGAGGACGACCTCAACGGCGGTTGGATCGCCGCTATAAGCTCCGCTCACAGGCGGACGATTCACCGTGAAGCTGGTTCCGGCCTGATTGGAAAAGCCGTTACGTTCAGCCTCGGCGAGCGCCTGATCATGAATATCGGAGTGACTGCCACCATAAGTGAGCTCGAGGGCGCCGGCCGTCGCCCCCGCATCGGCCGCGCTTTGAAGCGATCGCTCGGACGCATACCAGTACCCCACTTCGACGCCTAATCCGGCAAACCCCATGAGCACGGGCAGCGCCAGAGCGTAAACAACAGCAACGCTTCCCACGGTATCGAAGAAGAATCTGCGGAACGAGAGCTGAATGGACATCTTCGGGAATCTAACTATTCTATTACAGAATCGAATTCCCGCGACATTACATGATAAAAAGGAAACGAGGGATGAATAAAACCTTTAGACGTTTTATATTTATTTATAAAAAACAAATATAAACAATTATTACTAAAAATTATTCTATATTTTTACTTTCCTTCGTATATTCCCCGCCGGAGCCCCACACCGAACACTGACCAGCGCCGATCGATCTCGCGCTACACGCAGGCGCGAGGTTTCGGATTTCTTAACGAACGGAGAATAGATTTCCCCGCAAATTTGCTTGCGAAGCCGGGGAGAAGTCATTGTGTCGCTTATTGCAAAAGAGGCGCTAAGACCCAGCCGCCTTGCCAGTGACGCCTTTGACGAACTCAAGCTGCTCTCGCCATTTCTGATGGTCGTCGGGCTCTATATCGTCGCGGTGACAGGCATCGCCCAAGCCACCGGACTCGTCCCGTATCTTCGACTTACGCTATATACGGAGGCTCTGTGGCTCTCCTTAAGCGTGGGCCTGCCGGCCGGGCTGATCATCTATTTCTTCTATCTTATGTTCTGGGAACGAGAGAAACGTCCCCTCGCGCGCGCGGCGCGCGACCTTACTACCTATGTCCTTGCGCCACGGGTCGTGATCGGGCTGGTCGTCTCGCTGCTGGCGATATCCTATTTCGTGTCGGCGTTCTCGTCCTTCAAAATCATGATCGGCACGTTGAACCCTTTTTTTCTGGATCCGCTGCTGGCGAGGCTCGACGCCCTGATTCATTTCGGAATTCAGCCCTGGAAGATCACCCATTTCATTTTCCGGGGCTTCGCCGGAACCATGGCGCTCAATTTCGCCTATAATTTCTGGTTCTTTCTTATGTGGATCTTCGTGCTCTGTCAGCTCCTGGCGCTGGCGGGGCGCCGGGAACGGGCGCGGTATCTATTGAGCTTCGTTCTGTGCTGGACGGTGATCGGTTCCGTTCTGGCCTTCCTGCTGTCGTCAGCCGGTCCCTGTTACTATGGCCGCGTCACAGGACTGCCGGATCCTTATGCCCCTCTGATGCACCTGCTCAACGCGATGGACGCCCCGCACGTGGCCTCGGGGTCCTATTGGCACCTTTGGTCGCTGACGACGCAGCAGCAGCTCTGGTCGGACCAGTTCCTGTCCACCACATCGATCGGCGCCGGCATTTCGGCGATGCCGAGCATGCATGTTTCCATGGCCTATCTCCTCGCCTTCAGCTCGTACCAGATCAACAAGTGGCTTGGGCGAATCATGCTCGCCTACGCCGTCATAATTTCGATCGGCTCGATCGATCTGGGATGGCATTACGCGGTCGACGGCTATGTCTCGATCGCCATTACATATCTGCTCTGGCGCCTGTCCGGAGCCATTATCGACCGCATAGAATCGAATTCTCAAAAGAATTTTTTGCCCGTATAAATAATCTTGCTTAGGCGGACTAACCCGCCATAGTGATCATCGCCATCTCGATTTCAGATCTGAAAAGCCGCATAAATCCGAACCACATAAAGGATCGGTAAAATTCGATTTTCATCAGCCAAAAATCTTAACTTCCTCGAATCCTCAGATACTTGGCCGATCCGCCTCCCTTTTTATTAACCTATTCTTCACTCCTTTAGATGACATTCTCGGGACATCAACACGTACCCTGGAGGGATGTCAGATGGTTTTTAAACTTCTTCGTAAGCTTGGCAAAGACAGCAAGGGCGCGACCGCGATCGAATACGGTCTGATCGCCGCTCTCGTTGGCGTGGCCTGCATCGGTGCGCTGACCACGGTCGGCTCCAACCTTAAAAATGTTTTCAATACGGTTGGCAGCAAACTGGCCGCCAGCACCAGCGGCTAATCGCTTCTGCCAGACAGTTCAATCGGACGCGGCCCGCCCAACACTGGGTCGGGCCGCGTTTCGGTTGAGCCCCTGATTTACGACGAAACGGGCCGGTTTACCGCCGCCGACGGCCCCAGAGCGTAACGGTCAGTTAAACAAATAGCCCATACAATTGGCGGCACCGGAGTGACCTTAGGACCTCGCCTAATGCCGACCAGCCTGTACATAGACGAGATCGCCATTATCGCGTTGAGCGGTCTATTGGCATGGGCAGCCGTTCACGATCTCCGCACCTATACGATTCCGAACTGGCTTTGCGCCGCGGTCGCGTTGCTTTTCGTCGTGCATGCGCTGAGCACGCCCTATCCGGTCAACTGGATCAATAGCCTTATCGCCGGCGTCATGATGTTCCTCGCCGGTCTGGCCTTGTTCGGCGCCAATCTGATGGGCGGCGGGGACGTCAAATTGATGGTCGCGCTCGGTCTCTGGACCGGCCTTCACTCCATTATGCAGTTTTTGCTCGTGACGAGCCTGGCCGGCGGCGTTCTCGCGCTGGTCATCGGTTCCCGGCACTGGTTCTCGCGCGTTCCGGCATCTGGCGCGCGCGTGTCCGGATCGGGCGACCAAGCGACGGTCGGCTCGGAGTTGGTGCGCAATTTGGCGCTGCCTTACGGTGTCGCAATCGCGTGTGGCGGCTTGTTCGTCGCGGCGCGCCTTTTTCCCCAGTGATCGGATGCCATCGGAGTTGCCGCAATGAATGTGAATATCCGCAGCGTCATTATGATATGCGTTGCATTGGGCGTCGCGGGCTTGACCGCCTATGTCGCCCGGGGCTGGCTTGCGCAAAATACGCCTAAAGCGCCAGTAATTCACGCTGCCGCGCCGGCGCCCAAGATCGAGGTACTGGTCGCCAAGACCAACATTCCGACCGGCGCCATCATCAAACATGATCAGTTGCGCTGGCAGGCCTGGCCCGACGCCTCGATCGCCGATTCCTATGTGGTCAAGGGCAAGCGCAGCCTCGACGCCTATGTCGGCACGGTGGCCCGGCAAGGGATCGCAGCCGGCGAACCGATCACCGACACGCGTCTCGTCAAGCCGGGCGAACAGGGCTTCATGGCCGCCGTTCTGGCCCCGGGCATGCGCGCCGTCACCGTTCCGGTCAATGCCACCTCCGGTATCGCCGGCTTCGTCTTTCCGGGCGATCGGGTCGACCTGATCCTGTCGCACAGGGTCAAGACCGGCGGCGGTCTCCGCACCGCCAGCGAAACCGTGCTGACCGATGTCCGCGTTCTGGCGATCGACCAGATGACCAATGATCAGAACAACAAGCCCACGGTCGGCAGAACCGCGACGCTCGAAGTGACTCCCAAGCAAGTCGAAAAGATCAGCGTGGCGCGGCAGCTCGGCGGATTGTCCCTGAGCCTGCGTCCCCTGCAGAAGTCCGGTCAGGAGCAGGTCGCCGACGGCATGAGCGTTCTTAAGGACGTACCGCCCAAATCCGGCACCACCCATACCTGGGACAGCGAAGTGAGTCGCTTGCTTCCGCCGCCCAACCCCCGGAGCGACACGCAGACCGTCACGCTCTCGCGTGGCGACAAAACGGCATCGTACAACTTTCGGAGATACAGCAAATGACAGCCAGAATGGCGTCTAGAGTCATAGCAGGACTCGCGTTTTCAGCCGCTCTATGGCTGACGATCGCGATTGCTCCCGGTGACGCAAATGCCGCTGGCGATGTCATTAAGACGTCGCAGCAGCACATCGCTCTCGAGATCCGGGAGGGTACCCTGGTGCGCCTCGACCACCCGGCCAGCAACGTCTTCGTCGCGGATCCGGATGTCGCCGGCGTGCAGGTCAAGTCTCCGACATTGATATATGTGTTCGGCAAAGCGCCCGGCGAAACCTCGCTCTACGCGCTCAGCAACAACGACCGCGTTCTGTTCAGCGGAATGGTGACGGTCGGGCAGGATGTAAGCCGGCTGTCGGAGGCGCTGCATGTTCTGCTGCCGAATTCAGATGTGAAGGCCACGTCTTTCGACGGTTCCGTCATCCTGAGCGGCCATGTCCCGTCACCGAAATCGGCCGAGGACGCCCGCCGGATCGCCTCGAGATTCGTCGGTAAAGACGACCTGGTCATGAACTACCTGACAATCGATCAACCCAACCAGGTCAATCTCCGCGTCCGGGTCGCCGAAGTCTCGCGTGAAGTCGTCAAACAGCTCGGCTTCAACTGGCAGTCGATCGTCAACGGGGGGACCTATTCGATCGGCCTCGCCACCGGCGCCCAGGTCTTCCAGATGGTCAAGGACCCCACGTCCGGCCTGCCGATCAAACAATTCTTTACGCGTAATAACGGCACCAACAGCATCATCGGCAGCTTCACCAAGGGCAAGTTCGACCTGAACACCGTCATCGATGCGCTGGAGACTCAGGGACTGGTGTCGATCCTGGCGGAGCCGAACCTCACCGCCATGTCGGGCCATACGGCAAGCTTCCTCGCGGGAGGCGAATTCCCCGTCCCGGTGCCGCAACGCACCTCGCAGGCGATTACGATTCAGTTCAAGCAGTTCGGCGTCGGCCTGTCCTTTACGCCGACCGTTCTGTCCGACAACCGGATAAACCTGAAGATTCTGCCTGAAGTCAGCCAATTGACCACGGCGGGGTCGGTCACGCTCAACGGTTTTAACATCCCCGGCCTGACGACACGGCGCGCGGACACTACCGTCGAGCTGGGCAGCGGCCAGAGCTTCGCGATCGCCGGCCTGCTGCAGAACAACGTCACGCGCGATATCTCGAAACTGCCCGGCGTCGGCGACATCCCGATCCTCGGGGCTCTGTTCAAGTCGGACGGCTTTCGCCGCAACGAGACCGAATTGGTGTTCATCGTGACGCCCTATGTCGTCCATCCGGTCGACGGGAACAAGCTGATGACGCCGACCAAAGGCCTGAAAATGCCGAACGACACCGAACGGGTTCTGGAAGGCAAGGCCTATCACCCTCAGATCCCGGACACCCCGGCGCCCACGCCTACGGCGCAAGGCCGTCGCCTGATCGGTCCTGCCGGCTTTGTGCTGAATTAGGGAACGCATCATGACTCGCACACCATATATGAAACGCGCGTTGGGCATCGTCGGGATCACCGTGATGAGCTTCGGCCTCTCGGCTTGCCTTCAGGACAAGGCCAACTGGTCCCAGAACGACACGATCAAGCGCAACAGCGTGACGCTTCATCACCTCACGCATGACCTGCAATTCGCCGCCGATCAGACCGGCATTACCGACGCGCAGGCGGCGGAACTCAACCGTTTTCTCGCCCGGTCGATGGCCGGCTACGGCGACACCTTCACGATCGATTCGGCCTCGGATCCCGCATCCGAGGACCGGCGCGAGGCGATCGCGTCCTATCTCCGGGCGCGTGGACTGGAGGTTTCCCTTCAGCCGGCGGCCTTCGGCGGTTCGGTCGCGCCCAATGCGGTGCGACTGATCCTCAACCGCTATGTCGTCACGCCGCCGCCGTGCCCGGATTGGCGCAAACCCGCGACGACGGACTTCAACAATCAGGTCGGCAGCAATTTCGGCTGCGCGACCGAGACCAATCTGGGCCTGATGGTCGCCAATCCGCGGGATCTGGTGGCGGGACGGTCTCTCGGCCCAAGCGACGCCGCGGCGGCCGCCAAGGCGGTTCAAAATTATCGTGAGGACAAGGTCCCCGACCCGAAGGCCGTAGCGACTCAATCAGGCTCCGGTGGTTCGGGCGGCAATAGTGGGGGCAGCAAATGAGCGCTACAGCCAGTCTTTCTGTCGACGCCGGCCAGGATGTGGCGCGTGAGGCGTTTTCGGCTTTCGTAACCGACGAGGACACGCGCCACGCTCTGGCGCCAATCGTCGAGGAACGCGGCTGGTCGTCCAACAGAATTCAGGGCGGCGGCATCGCCAACGCGGTGCGGTCTCTCGCCCTTGCGCCGTCACCGCAATATCTGGTGGTCGATCTGTCGGATTCAGAGAATCCGCGGGCTGACATCAGCGCGCTGGCGGAAGTGTGCGAGCCCGGGACGATCGTCGTCGCGATCGGCGTCATTAACGACGTCAGCCTCTACAGGGATCTGCTGGCGACAGGCATTCACGACTATCTGATCAAACCGGTCACCACCGAAGTCCTGATGGACTGCCTGGCCGTGGCGGACAATATGGCGAATACCATGCCCACGGAAGAGCCCGTGAAGGCGGCCGGTGGACGCGTCATCCCGATAATCGGGGCGCGGGGCGGTGTTGGCGCCAGCACGGTTGCCATCAGCATGTCCTGGCTGAGCGCCCACGAGTTCGGACGCAAGACGGCCCTGCTGGATCTCGACATCCATTACGGCACGTCGACGCTCGCCTTCGATCTCGAACCCGGCCGCGGCTTATGTGACGCCCTGGAGAATCCGAGCCGGGTGGACGGGCTCTTTATCGAACGTGCGATGGTGAAGGAAAGCCCGAATCTCTCGATTCTGGGTTCCGAAGCCGCGCTCAGCGAAGTCATGACGCCGGATCCGGCAGCTTTGGCCCATCTCGTCCAGGAACTTCGTGGAAACTTCGCCTCGGTCCTGATCGATCTGCCACGTCACCTGGCGGCGGAGCACACCTTCCTTCTGACCGACGCGCAGGAGATCGACATCGTTACGGATCTCTCCCTGCCGTCGATGCGCGATGTGATCCGTCTTCTCGCGCTCTGCAAGGATGTCGCTCCGGCCGTAACGGTCAAGCTGATCTGCAATAAGCAGACCGATAACGACGAAGTCTCCAAGGCCGATTTCGAGAAGGCCGTCGAGCGGTCTTTCGACTGGATCATTCCTCTCGACCGGAAGTCCCTGGTTCTGGCGGCGAAGTCGGGCAAGCCCTTGCCGCTGGCCGCCAAGACTTCGAAGCCGACCGGAACTCTGAGGCGGATGGCCAAAGAGATCTCGGGCGAAAGCGGCGTGAAGAAGAAGCAAAGTGTATTGAGTAGGTTGTTTCAAGGCTCGAAAGAATGAAGCCTAACCAGTTTGGTAGGCGTGCCACGGATAATAAAGGAGCAGGCGCAGCGACCTTTGGACAAAATGCAGGGTCCCAGGTCCGTGGGCACGGCTCAGCAGAATCTATCGAGGAGTTACTGGCCGGCAAAGTGATGCCGGACAGCGGGGACCGGCCTGCCAATGACGCAGACCGCATCGATCAGGCTATCGAAACGATAGGTCCTAAAGTCGCCGAGCTTCTGAGCCCCGAAGAAATTCGCTCGCTTTCGCGCGGCGAACTCGCCAAGGAACTTGAAAAAATCATCTCGCAGCTCTGCGCCGACCAGGCGATAGAGCTAAATGCCTCGGAGATGCGTGAGGTCACGACCGTTCTGCTGAATGACGTGGTCAGCACGGCGAGAATCGCGGATCACGACCCTTTGCTCGCGAGCGGTTCGCGCGATGTCAGTTCCGAAAGCGCCACGATCGAAGCGGCCAAGGAGAAGATCCAGCCGCGCCTGATGGAGCATATCGATGCGTCGGCCGCAGCCGAACTCACGCGCCAGGAACTCGCCGAACAGATCGGCGACATCGTCGGCGAGCTTCTGGTCGCCGAGAAAATCAACCTGAACCTCAAGGAGCAGCGTGAACTCGTCACCGTGCTGCTCAACGACATGCTGGGTCTCGGGCCGCTGGAGCCTCTGCTCGCGGACGAGAGCGTCACCGACATCATGGTCAACGGGCCCAAGCAGGTCTATGTCGAGCGCAAGGGCAAGCTGACTCTGACCGACGTCATCTTCCGCGACAATTCTCATCTGATGAACATCGCTCAGAGAATCGTCACCCAGGTCGGCCGCCGGGTGGACGAGACCAGTCCGCTTTGCGACGCCCGCCTGGCGGACGGCAGCCGTGTCAACGTCATTATCCCGCCGCTCGCCATCGACGGCGCCTCGATCTCCATTCGTAAATTCTCCAAGAAATCGATCACGCTCGACAAGATGGTCGAGACCCAGAACCTCTCGCGCCAGATGTGCACGATCCTGAAGATCGCGGCGGCCTGCCGGCTGAACATCCTGATCTCCGGCGGTACCGGTTCGGGTAAGACCACGCTGCTCAACGCAATGAGCCGCATGATTGATCCCACGGAACGCGTCGTCACCATCGAGGACGCCGCCGAACTGCAACTGCAACAGCCTCACGTGGTGCGGCTCGAAACGCGGCCCGCCAACCTCGAAGGCGAAGGCAAGATCGACATGCGCGACCTTGTCAAGAACGCTCTGCGTATGCGGCCGGACCGCATCATCCTGGGCGAAATTCGTGGTGAGGAAGCTCTCGATGTATTGCAGGCCATGAACACCGGCCACGACGGTTCGATGACCACGATCCACGCCAACCGTCCGCGCGAGGCGCTGACTCGTCTTGAGAACATGGTCGGCATGGGTGGCATCAACCTGCCGAGCAAAGCGATCCGCACCCAGATCGCCTCTGCCGTGAATATGATTGTCCAGATCGCCCGTATGCGCGACGGCGTCCGGCGCATCCAGCAGATCACCGAGATCGTCGGAATGGAAGGCGACGTCATCACGACTCAGGACCTCTTTACCTACCGCTACGACGGCGAACACGACGACGGCACCTTGAAGGGTGATTTCGTCTCGGGCGGTCTGCGCCCCCATTTCACCCCGCGCGCGGAGTATTTCGGCCTGCACCGCGCGCTCGTGTCTGCGATTTAGGAAACGGCGATGGACCCGGCAACAAATACATTGATCGTCACTGCTGCCATCTTTATCGGCGTCTTTGTGCTGATCGGCGCAGGCGTCGTCGCCGTCAACATGTTCAGCGGGCCGCAGCGCCAGTTGGCCAAGCGGATGACCAAGATCCGGGCCCGCCATTCGCCGTCGGCCAGATTCGACCCGAGCGCGAACGTGCGGCGTATCGCGGCTGACAACTCGGCGAGAGGTTT
>CAWGFE010000003.1:0-33483 GCA_963821875.1 uncultured Alphaproteobacteria bacterium | reverse complement strand
CAAAACCCGGATGAAGAGAGCCGCATTCACAGCGACACAAAACGCCGCATCCTCACGGGTGCGGCGTTTTTGCTTAAGCGGCCGACCGGCCGCCGGCGCCTGGGGCAAAGCAAAGAAACACGCCCCCACACACGACAAAGACCGTCATCCCGGACGTGATCAGGGATCCATGTCGCCGCCGCTTCCCGGTCTGCCGCGTCGATCTCGATTGCATAATCCCCTAGGCACGCGCCGTCTGGCGCGGCACCATGAGGTTTTCCGACAGACTAGGGGGACAATCATGTTCGAGTTGTTGACGGCGGCGGTGGCGAAGCTTTCGGCCGTGGGGCTGGCCTTCGCCGGCGGGATCAAGTCCTATGGCGGCACATATGCCCAGGACCGCGCCGAAATTCAGGATCTGCAGGCGCGCTACATGTTCGCGCTCGACTGGCAGGACGAGGACGCCTATGCCGGCACCTTCGCCGAAGACGGCGTGCTGGACTGGGCCGGCGGCATCGTACAGGGCCGCGACGCGATCCGCGCGGAAGTGCGGGGCATGCGCGCCAATTTCGACAGGCGCGCCGCCGCCGAAGCGCCCGCGCGTCCCTCGCGCCTGCGCCATTTCATCACCAATACCGTCATCAAGGTCGACGGCGACACGGCGGTCGGCAAGGCCTATTGGTTCGAGCTCGACAACGATATCCGCGACCGCCGGCCCTATGTCGGCTCCTACGGCCATTACGACGACGAAATGCGCAAGGTGAACGGGCAATGGCTGTTCTCGCGCCGACGCATCAATAACGAGCAGATCGCCGACCGCGCCGCCGGGCCGGACAATCCCGGCTGGTAGGCCGGGCGTCGGGGCCGGAAAAAGCGCGCGCTTGATCCGCCCGCCGGCGAAGGGCGATTTCCGGTCCATGGAAACCCTGCGGAAATACGGCAAGCCGCCGTTCCGTGTCGCCGTGGTTCATGGCGGGCCGGGTGCGGCGGGGGAGGTTGCGCCGGTCGCGCGGGCGCTCGCCAACTCCTTCGGCGTGCTGGAGCCGCTTCAGACCAAAGCCTCTCTCGAAGGCCAGATCGAGGAACTCCGTGACACCCTCGAGGCGCATGCCGATTGCCCGGTCAAGCTGGTCGGCCATTCCTGGGGCGCCTGGCTCTGTGCCCTTGTCGCCGCGCGATTTCCCAAGCTCGTCTCGAAGCTCGTCCTCGTCGCCAGCGGTCCGTTCGAGGAAAAATACGCCGGCGCGGTGCGCGAGACCCGGTTCAAACGATTGAACGAGGCCGAACAGGCCGAATTGGCGCAGCTGCAAATGGCGCTGGAGGCCGCGGACGGCGCGGCCCCGCCCGACCTGTTCGACAAATTCTCCCGGCTGTTCGAAAAAATGGACGCCCGCCATCCAGTCCCCGGCCTTGCCGAGCCGGTCGCTTTCGACAAGCAGATCAACGCCGCCGTCTGGGGCGAGGCGGCCGAATTGCGCCGGACCGGCCGGTTGCTCGACCGGATCGCCGAAATCCGGTGCCCCGTCACCGCCATCCACGGCGACTACGACCCGCACCCCGCCCAAGGCGTGCAAGACCCGCTCTCCCGCACGCTAAAGAGCTTCACCTTCATCCTCCTGAAAAACTGCGGCCACACCCCCTGGATCGAACGCGATGCGCGCGAGGAGTTTTATGCGGTGCTGGAGCGGGAGTTGGGGTGAGTGAATGTCGTAGTTGTTTGTGTTCTAATTCAAACAGCGCGCGTAAGACCGCTGTTGCACCGGGGGGTATGCGCTCGGAAAAAATGACGAAGAACTCCCTTGACTTTAGGACAATGTTCCTGTTATGTTCTCCGCCTCGTTTCCGGTGATCGCGACATCGGGAGGAGCCGGTGGGAAGAGGGGTTCGCCTCTCGAGACCACACGCGACCGGTGCGGGAGCCCCGGGCCTTCGCCACGCCGAAGTGGTTACGGCCTCGCAGGCGGGTCAAAGTCGGGTCCCGCTGCGAAAGGTATCAGTGTGTCAGCCGACGCCGCCCGTCGTCCTTCGGGGTGGGTGGATAGGTCACCGGCACACACAATCTCGACGCTTATTTGCTGCTTTTCCTGAGTAACCGAACAAGCCGTCGAGCCCGGGCACAAGAGGCGACATCCCCGTACCGGTCGTCCGCTTCCCTCTCTCACACCCCTGCCCCGCGCGGGCGGGCGGTTTCGCACGTCCGAACCTCCCTCATGTTTGCTTATTCGTCATGGCCGGGCGCGACCCGGTTCTCCACGGGAACGCCCGGATCACGTCCCGGGCAGGACGGAAGCGGGGCGAACGGTCGTTTCCTCTCCGTCGGCGTCATTGCAAGGCGGCCTCGGGCCGGCGCGGCTCAGCTCAGGTTTTCATTGGCGAGTTCCAGGACGTCGCGGAGGCGGCCGGAGAGAACGGCCTTGGCGGAATAGAGCGCGGCGCCGAAGATCTGGCCGGGTTCGAGCTTGGGCGGCATGACGAGTTCCATACGGTCGGTGACCACGTCCAGCAGGGCGGGGCCGGGGACGGCGAGCCAGTCCTTCACGGCCTGGTCGAGGTCCGCGGCCTTCTCGACGCGCGTGCCGGTGAAGCCGATGGCTTCGGCGACGCGCGCGAAATTGGGGTTTTTGAGATCGGTATAGGCGTCCAGCAGACCCTCGACCTTCATCTCCATCTCGACGAAACCGAGCGAGGAATTGTTGAACACGGCGATCTTGATCGGGATCTCCTCCTGGATGGCGGTCAGCAGATCGCCCATCAGCATGGCGAGTCCGCCGTCGCCCGAGAGCGAGACGACCTGCCGGTCCGGCCAGGCCTTTTTCGCGCCGAGCGCATGGGGCATGGCGTTCGCCATGGTGCCGTGGGTGAGGCTGATCACGGTGCGGCGCTTGCCGGTCGCCCGGATATGACGCAGCGTCCAGACCGTCGGCGAGCCGCCATCCGCCGTGAACACGGCGTCGTCATCGGCATGGGCGTCGATCAGCTCCGCGAGATATTGCGGATGAATCGCGCCGCCGCGCCCGAGCATGGTCGGCTTGTCCGGCTTGCGGGTTTCCTTTTCATGGCGCGCGCGGCAGTCATCCAGAAAGGCGCTGTCGTCATGCTTTTCGATTCGAGGGAGGAGCGCGTCGAGAGTCGGTTTGATGTCGCCCACGACGCCGATCTCGACCGGATGCCGCCGCCCGAGATGCGCGGGATCGATGTCGATCTGCGCGATCCGGGCGTGGTCGGGATAAAACTGCCGCCAGGCGAAATCGCAGCCGAGCAGCAGCAACGTGTCGCATTCGGTCAGGGTGTGATAGCCGGGCGGGGTCCCGAACACGCCGGTCATGCCGACATTGTAGGGATTGTCGTGTTCGAGGAAATCCTTCGCCCGCGACGTATGGGCGATGGGCGCTTTGAGCTTTTCCGCCAGCGCGACGATCTCGTCATGGGCGTCCTCACAGCCCGATCCGCCGTAGAGGGCGATTTTCCTGCCCGCGTTCAGCAGCTCCGCGATCCGGTCGAGTTCGGCGTCGCTCGGGCGCGTGACAGGCCTGGCGGTGTGAACCGCGAAATCGGGTTCGTCCGGCGCCTTGGCCTTCGAGATGTCCACTGGCACGATCAACACCGCGACGCCGCGCTTGGTGAGCGCCGCCTGCGCCGCCATGGCGGTCTTGCGCCGGGCCTGGGCCGGGGAGCGGATCTCCTCGCAGAATACGCTGCAGGTCTGGTAGATCGGCCGGTAGTCGACCTCCTGGGGGAAATCGAAGCCGATCTCGTCGGACGTGATCTGGCTCGCGATCAGCACGACGGGGGCGCGGTTGCGGTGAGATTCGAACAGCCCGTTGATGAAATGCAGACTGCCCGGCCCGCAGGAGCCGGCGCAGGCCGTCAGGGTGCCGGTCAGCATCGCCTCCGCCCCGGCCGCGAAGCCCGCGACTTCCTCGTGCCGGACATGCACCCAGTCGATATCGCTGCGCCGGATCGCGTCGCTGATGTGATTGAGCGTGTCGCCCGGGATGCCCCAGCAATGCTTGACCCCCGCGGCCGCGAGCGTTTCGATGATGACATCCGCAACGGGTTTCGACATGACGGTCTCCTTTGAACGCATTTCCGCTTCCGACGGTCCTGTGGCGCGCCGTCGTCGCCGGGTATGAGGGGGGCGGGGCATCGCAAGACGCCGGGCGAACAGCATAAGGCCTCGCGCGGCCCGGCGCGGACATTCTCACTAACGTCTTGAATTGTTGGCGGTTCCGGCCCGCCACGCCATCTTTATTTTACTTGGCATGGTGGAAATCCATCATGGGCAACGACTTAAGGGAAACAACCCAGTATGGATGACGCGCCAACGTGTTCTCAAAAATGGTTAGAGTTTTAAAGGTCGTCGGCCTTGGCTTGGCGGTCTGTTTCCTGATTTCGGCCAGCCGGGACCTCGTTCGGGCCAATCCCTATCTATGCCGCGACAACAGAGACCACAAAGTCTGCCCCGAACTCGGCAAGCCGCTGAGCGTGCGCTGGAACGATCTGCAGGTTGCGATCGACGCCCTGAGCCGCCGCGAAAAGACCGACACGCGTGAAAAGGCCGATGCCGAGGTCACGCCGGCGCGCTATGTGGTGAAGCCGGAGTTGTCGCGCGACGACGAATTCACCGTGATGGTCTACAACGTCAAGGGCCTGCCGGCCGCATTGCGCGGCAACGCCTCTCCGGACGCTTTCCGGGTCATCGGCGAGCGTCTGGCCGCGCGTCGCAGGGCCGGCACCGCGCCCGATGTCGTACTGCTGCAGGAAGTGTTCACCGACGAGGCCCGGAAAGTCGCTGCGATTTCGGGTTACAAGACCGTCATTCACGGTCCGGGGCGCGAAAACACCCGCACGAACTGGTTCTCCCGGCCGTTCGTCTATCTCTGGAAGGCCGCCTGGGACCGGTCGGTGCATCTGGAAGGGTCGGGTCTGATGATCCTCACCGACCTGCCGGTCGACGCGGTCAAGCAGGTGCCCTTCGGCCACCGCGCCTGTGCCGGCACGGACTGCTTCGCCAATAAGGGCCTGGCCTATGTCCGGGTGCGGCTGCCCCACAGCGATCAGTGGGTCGATATCGTCGACACCCACCTGAATTCCAACGATTCGAGCGGTGCCGGCATCAAGCAGATTCTGTCGGCCCATGAAGAGCAGGTCGACAAGATCCATGATCTCATAGACGCGCAGCAGGGCACGCATGACGCGCTGATCGTCGGCGGCGATTTCAATTCGAACCCGGAGACGGTCCGCTACGCCTACCTGCAGGACCGGCTCGGCCTCGCCGACGCTAACACGGTCTGCCTGGTCCATCGGGAGAGCTGCGATATCCCGAGCTCGGTAAATCTGCAGGCCTTCTGGCGCGGCAACAAACTCCGCGAATTCTATCGCCAGGGCGCGAGCACCCATCTGGAGCCGGTCCGTGCCACGATGGATTTCACCCGGCCCTACCACGGCAAGCCGCTCTCCGATCACGACGCGATCGAGATTACCTATCGCGTCGGCACGCTGATGGCCTCGAACTGACGGCTTACGACGACGCGCTCACCACCAGGATACGGAACGAGCCGGGCACGAGCGCGGGCCGCTTGCCGGGTTGGGCGTGTTTGAAATCGAAATCGGCTGTCGGCAGATAGATCTTGCCGGTCCTGGCGTCGAGTGCGCCGGTTCTCGCCCCGACGGCCGTTGTCACCGTTGAGACGAGCTCGAGCATCCCGCCCTTTTCGGCAATCACGTCCAGCACGCCGTCCCGGCCGCAGGGGACGAAGAAGAGATTGCGTTTTGCGTCATACATCGCGCCGTCCGGGCCCTTGCCGATCTTGACCGTGGCGGCGAGCGAGCCGTCCGAGCCGTGAAGGGCGACGGCCTTTTCATTGGCGCAGGCCGAGAGAACGAGATCCGCCCTGGAGTCATAAGCGAGGCCGGTCGGGCCTTCGCAGCCCGGCAGGTCGTAATAGGCGGCTACCTTGCGCGCTTTCGTGTCGATGACGGCGACCTTGGCCTTGTTCTCGATATTGACGAAGACTTTGCCGTGCCCGGTCGCCGCGGCGAGTTCCAGATCGCCGCCGACCTCGATCTTTCCGGGCGATTTCAGCGTCCGGGGATCGATCAGCGTGATGTCGCCGCCTTCGTGGTCCATTACGAGAACGAGCCCCGAGGCGGGATCGAGCACGGCGTCGTCCGGGCTGGCGCCGGTCGGGATGGTCGCGAGCAGCTTGCCGGTCCCGGCGTCGAAGACGGTTGCGGTGTTGCTGGCGCCGTTGGTCGAGAGCACCCGGTTTCCGGGCAGGGGGATGGCGGCGTGAACGCGCTGGCCCTTGGCGAATTCGGGATTGAGCTTGCCGTTGTTGAGATCGACGGAAATCACCCGGTCGCTGTGGCCCAGATAGAGCGTATGCGTGCTGTCATCGACGGCCAGAAGGTCCCAGAAACCGTCAGGACCGCCAATGGCGCCGGTGACCGCAAAGGCCGGAATATCGGCGTGAGGCGCCGCGGCGGCGGATAGCGCTCCTCCGGCAGCGAGCGCCACGGTGATCACCGTCATCAGAAGATGTCGCATTTTTAGTCCCCCGTTCAAAATGTCGCACCACGCCGGCCGCCGTTGACGCAGGCCGGCGAGGTCGCCAAAATCGGCGCTACGCTGAAGGTCCGAGTGATTCGTCTGTCGACGATGAGGCTCTTCACCCCCGGCTCCGCCCAGTTTGCAATCATTAGCGGGCTAACTGAAGCCAGGATGAAGACGTCCGTTCCACCGTTTTCGGAACCTTGCATCGTTCGATACTACGCCACCTTGCACCAACAGGCCGCTCGGCCTCAGGCGACGCCGTTCGAGCCCCGGAAGGGCCGGGGCCGTTCGCGCGGCACACCCATGGCGAGCGCAGCCGGGACGATAGGGATGCGCTCCGCGGACTGTGGAAAGGGGGTAATTCAATGACGACATTGAAGAAGATGACCTGTGGTCTGGCGGTCGCCGGCGTGGCGCTCGCGGTCTCGTCCAGCGCGTTCGCCTATAAGGGCCAGGAAATGGCGAAGAACGCGAAGATCAGCCTGAACCAGGCTCAGGCGATCGCGGTCAACGAACATCAGGGCACGATCGAGTCCCAGATGCTCGGACACCGCAAGGACGCCAAGGGGCTCGATTACAGCTTCGTCATCAACAGCGGCGGCAAGATGTACGACGTCGCGATCGACGCCAATACCGGCGACGTCGCGGTGAACAAGCCGAAAACCAGGAAATAGACCTTAGTCAACTGTTTGAAGCGCAGTTTCGCCGGTTGAGCCGCCGGCGGAACGCATTCGTTTGCGCGACAACGGGCTTGCGCCATATGCCCAAACCGGGCAGGGTTTCAGGGAAATTATCCGTCAGTCCGGGGGGATAGGCGATATGCGCAGAGTCTGTTACGACAAATTCGGCGAGCCCGCCAAGGTGCTTCGTCTGAAGGAGGTCGCCACGCCGAAGCCGAAGCGCGGCGAGGTGCTCCTGAAGGTATCCCACGCGCCGGTTCATCCGGCGGATCTTGTTGGCATTCGCGGGCTTTATGTCCGGCCGCGCGACTTTCCGGCCGTACCGGGCCTCGAATGCGTCGGCACGGTCGAAGCGCTCGGTCCCGGCGTCAAATCGGTGAAGGTCGGCGGCCGTTATGTCTCAACCGCGCGCAACGGCACCTGGGCCGACGAAATCATCGTCTCGGCCGATCAGCTCATCCCGGCGCCGCGCGGCGTGCCCGACAAACTCGCCTGCCAGCTCTTCGTCAATCCGCTGACGGCCTACGGGATGCTCAGCATGGTCGAGCGGCCCGGTGCGATCATCCAGACGGCGGCCGGTTCGGCGGTCGGGCGGCTGGTCGATCAACTCGGCCGCAAGCAGGGCCGCAAGGTCGTCAATATCGTCCGCAACGACAAGACGGCGCGCGATCTGAAGAAGCACGGCGCCGTGCATGTCGTCTCAAGCAGCACCAAGAACTGGCAGGCCAAGGTGAAGCGCGCCGTCGGCAAGACGCCGATCGTCGCCGCCATCGACCCTGTCGCGGGAGAGACGGCCGTGGAGCTTCTGCCGTTGCTCTCGAAAGGCGGCGAATTGATTCTCTACGGGGCCCTCTCCGGCAAGCCCGTGCCGATCGGCGCAATGAGCGTCGCCGGCAACGATCTCGCGGTCCGCGGCTTCTGGCTGATGCCGTGGATGCAGAATACCGCCAAGACCAGGCGCAACGCGGCCTTCCGCTCGCTCGCCAATATGGTCGCCAAGGGCGAACTCGAAATTCCGATCGCCGGTGTTCACGATCTGAAGGATTTCAAAAACGCCGTCCGTGCCGCCGAGACGCCCGGCCGGCTCGGAAAGATCGTTCTCAAGGCGTCGTAGGGGCTGTGGGGGGCTTGTCCTTATGAAGACCAGTGTGTATGTCGCCGTCGCGTTTGCGTTGTCGGCGGTGACTTTGGCCGGGCCGCTCAGCGCGGCGCAAGCGCAGCGGCCAAGCCGCGGAGGCGATCCGGCCGCAATCGGGACGGAATCGGGCTTCGGAATCTTCCAGAACAATTGCACGGCCTGTCACGGCAATCCGAAAGTGCCGGCCGCGCCGTCGCCCGCGGCGATCCGCGCCATGCCGCCCGAGCGCATCTATCAGGCGCTGACCACCGGCGTCATGCAGATTCAGGGCAAGAGCCTGAGCGATCTCGCCAAGCGCCGGGTTGCGGAATCCATGTCCGGACGGCTGCTCGGCACGGCGAAATTAGGCGCCGCGAAGAACATGCCCAACCAGTGCAAGACGCATCCTCCGCTTACCGACCCGGCCAAATCGCCGGCCTGGAACGGCTGGGGCGTAGACATTCACAACACCCGGTTCCAGCCGGGCAAGGCGGCGGGCATCACAAAGGCCGACGTGTCGAAGCTCAGGCTGAAATGGGCGTTTGGTTATCCCAACGGGGTGTCGGCCTTCGGCCAGCCCTCGGTTGTCTCCGGCCGCGTCTTCGTCGGCACCGACACGGGTTATGTCTATTCGCTGGACGCCAAGACCGGCTGCGTCTACTGGTCCTACAAGACCGTGTCCAACGTGCGCAACGCCGTCGTCGTCGCGCCGATCTCCGGCTATGACGGCGTCAAATATGCCGCCTTCTTCGGCGATCTGCAGTCGCATCTCTATGCGGTCGACGCCGCGACCGGCCAGCTCCTGTGGCGCGACCGGGTCGAGGAACATTTCACCGACCGGATCACCGCCGCGCCGGTCTATTACGACCATGTGCTCTATGTGCCGGTGTCGTCCTGGGAGGAGTTCTCCGCCGCGAACGAGGATTATCCCTGCTGCACCTCGCAAGGCGCGGTGGTCGCGGTGAACGCGGATACCGGCGATCACATCTGGAAGACCTATGTCATTCCGGAACGCCCCAAGCCGGTCCGGAAAAATTCCAAGGGCACCCAGCTCTATGCCCCGGCCGGCGGCTCGGTCTGGAACACGCCGACGATCGACGTCAAGCGCGGCGCGATCTATTTCGGCACCGGCGACGCGACGACCTATCCGGCGGCGGACACCTCCGATTCCGTCATGGCGCTCGATATGAAAACCGGCGCGATGCGCTGGCATTATCAGGTCACCCGCAACGATTCCTTCCTCGGCGGCTGCTATGGCAAGGACAAGTCCGAGAACTGCCCGAAAGTGCAGGGGCCGGATTGGGACATTCCCTGTTCTCCCGTGCTGACGACATTGCCCGACGGCCGCGATGTGATCATCGTCGGCACCAAGCCGGGCGACGTGCTCGCGCTCGATCCCGACAAAAAGGGCAAGGTTATCTGGCGCGTCAACATCGCCGAGAAGGGTGAACGCGGCATCACCTGGGGTGGCGCGATCCATGACGGCTATGCCTATTTCGGCCTGTCGGGCGGCGGCATGGTCAAGCTCCGGCTCAGCGACGGCCGCAAGATGTGGTATCAGCCGATCGACGCGAAGGCGAAGTTCCTGAACAACGGCGCGCCGACCTCGGCGATTCCGGGCGTCGCTTTCGTCGGCGGCTCCGACGGCAAGGTCAATGCGCTCTCGATGGAAGACGGGAAGGTGCTCTGGTCGTTCGCCACCGCGCGGGACTTCGATACCGTCAACAAGGTCAAGGCCCATGGCGGCGCGATCAACACGGTCGGCCCCACGATTGCGGGCGGCATGATGTTCATCGGCTCGGGCTACAACGTCATCGGCGGCAAGCCCGGCAATGTGCTGCTCGCCTTCGCGCCCGAATGACCGGTGCGGTTGGCCCGGATGGAATAACGTTTACTGGAATAGGTTTCGGATCATATCGATGAAAACAATCTCGTCCGTTTCTTTATCACTTGTCCTGTCGGTCATTCTGGCGGCGGGCCACGCCTTCGCCGCCGATAGCGATGCGCCCGAAAAGTCGGTTCGCACTGTGCAGGATTACGCCAAGCAGGCGGGCGTCGGGACCGAAACTGGTTACGGCATCTTCCAGCAGCACTGCATGGTCTGCCACGGCAATCCGAACGTGCCAAAGGCCCCGGCCGTCGCCACGCTGCGCGGCATGTCGCCGGAGAAGATCTATACGGCGCTCACCACCGGGCCGATGCAGATTCAGGGCAAGGATCTGAGCGATCTCGCCAAGCGCCGCGTGTCCGAGTCGGTCTCCGGCCGGCTTCTCGGCACGTCCACCTCCGGCGATGCGAAAAACATGCCCAACCAGTGCAAGAGCCACCCGCCGGTGACCAATCCCGCGTCGGGGCCGGCCTGGAACGGCTGGAGCCCGGGGGTGAGGAATACGCGGTTCCAGTCGGCCAAGGCCGCGGGTCTGACCGCGAAGCAGGTGCCGAAGCTGAAGCTGAAATGGGCCTTCGGCTATCCCGACGGCATCTCGGCGCTGGTGCAGCCTTCGGTTTCCTCCGGCCGGGTCTATGTCGGCACGGATGGCGGCTATATCTATTCGCTGAATGCCAAAACCGGCTGTGTCTACTGGTCCTACAAGACCAAGGCCAATCTGCGCGGCGCCCTCACCGTGGCGCCGATCAAGGGCCATCCGGGCGTCAAATATGCGGTCTATTTCGGCGATCTTCACGCCAACGCCTACGCCGTCGACGCGGATACCGGCGCGGAGATCTGGGTCACGAAGGTCGAGAAAGAGGACTATACGGCGCGCCAGACCGCGGCGCTGACCTATCATGACGGCGTGATCTATGTGCCGATGTCGTCCTGGGAGGAATTCTCGGCCAAGACGCTCGATTATCCATGCTGCCGGTCGCGCGGCACCGTGTCGGCGCTGGACGCCAATACCGGCAAGCTGTTGTGGAAGACCTACGACATTCCGGAAGCGCCGAAACCGGTGCGGAAGAATTCCAAGGGCGTGCAGCTCTACGCCCCGTCGGGCGCGGCGATCTGGAATACGCCGACCCTGGATCTGAAGCGCGGCGCGGTCTATTTCGGCACCGGCGACGCGACCACCTATCCGGCGGCGGATACCTCGGATTCCGTCATGGCAGTCGATATGAAGACCGGCGCGATCCGCTGGCATTATCAGGTGACCAAGAACGATTCCTTCCTGGTCGGCTGCGGCCAGAACCGGACCGACAATTGCCCGAAGGTGCAGGGACCGGACTGGGATATTCCGTGCCCGCCCGTGCTGACCACGCTGCCCGGCGGCAAGGACGTGATCATCGTCGGCACCAAGCCCGGCGACGTTCTGGCGCTCGATCCCGACAAGAAGGGCAAGGTCATCTGGCGCGTCAATGTGGCGGAGAAGGGCGAGCGCGGCATCCAGTGGGGTGGCGCGATCCACGACGGCTACGGCTATTTCGGCCTGACCGGCGGCGGGATGGTGAAGGTGCGGCTGAGCGACGGCCGGAAAATGTGGTATGCGCCGTTCACTTCGAACGGTCAGGACGTCAACAACGGCGCGCCGACCTCGGCCATTCCGGGCGTCGCCTTCGTCGGCGGCTCGGACGGCAAGTTCAATGCGGTCTCGATGAAGACGGGCAAGGTGATCTGGTCCTACGACACCACGCAGACCGTCCCGACCGTCAACAAGGTCAAGGCCCATGGAGGCTCAATCAACACCGTTGGCGCTGCAATCGCCGACGGCATGGTGTTCCTCGGCTCGGGCTACAACGTCGTGGCCGGCAAGCCCGGCAATGTGCTGCTCGCGTTTTCGCCAAACTAGGAGGGCGCTGTCCCGTTCGTTCCGAGCCTGTCGCCGGACATAGCGTCGACAGGCCCGGCTCGAACGGAGGGGTTCCTTACATCGGCGGTTTCACACCGTTCTTTTCGGCCGTAACCGAGAACGCGTCGATCGTGCCGTTGGGCTTGGCGGTGCCCATCACGAAGACGGCCGCGCCGGGCTTCAGAAGCGTTTTGTCGCCGGGAACGAAGGTGACGATCGGGGTGTCGGGCGAGACGTCGATCTTGGTCTGGCCGCCCTTATAGGCGAGCTTCAGGGTGCGGCCGTTGCTGGCGGTCGTTTCGCCGGCCACCGTCGCGTTGGTCATGGTGGTGTTGGGAACGTCCCAGGCATAGTGCCCTTCGCCCGCGCCGCGCATGGAATCGGGGAAGATGTGAACTTCGGTGGCGTGCAGATCGCCGTCCTTTCCCTTGGCGGCGGTAACGCCGACGAATTCGCCGTCCTTGATGTCCGAGAGCGAGCGGCGCGCCATCCCCAGGACCTGAATCTTGGGCGGCAGCATCACTTTGACGGCCATATTCGCGTTGCTGAGAACGGTCAGCGTGTCGCCGTCGAGTTTTTGGACGGTGCCGCGCAGCCGCGTCGGCTGGCCTTTACTGGCCGGTTGCGCGGAGGCCGCGACGCTTGCCAGCATGAAACCGGCAACAAGGAAAACCCGGGCCGGAAGCCCGAAAGACAAGGATTTCATGGGGAGACTCCTCGAAGCTGAGAAACTGAGGCGTCATTTAGAGGACCAAAGCGCCCCGTCACGCAAATCATGACTTCGTGAACATGCATGGCTACAGGCGCTCGGTGATTTCCTCCCAGAGGTCCTCATAGGCCCGGGCGGCCGGGCTTCGCGGCGCGAAGGAGACGACGGGCGCCTGATGCAATCCCATCTTTTCGATGTCGCTCGCATTCGGGATCACCGTCGCCAGAATCTCGCGGCCCGTGCCGGCGAGCGTCGAGATGATGTCGCGGTGGATCGTCTTGCGCTGGTCCGCCTGAGAGAAGAAGGCGAGCACGCGCAGTTTCCGCCCCAGTTTCTTTTCCCGGCGGAAGGCCATGAGTTGCTTGAACGTGCGGAGCGACAATGTCGTCGGGATCAGCGGCACCAGCAACCCGTCGGCCGCCTCGAACACCGCTTCGGAAAGCAGAGAGATGCTCGGCGGACAATCGATGAGGACGTAGTCGTATTCCTTCGCCAGCGGTTTCAGAAGCCGCCGCAGTTGCTGGGTCGGCTTCTTGGCGGCGTCGAGCCTGAGGTCGAGGTGGCGCAGGGAAAAATCGGCGGGCAGAACATCGAGGCCTTCGTAAGTCGTCGCCTTGATCAGGTCGTCGAGCGGGTGCTTGCCTTTGACGAGACCTTTGCCGCCGCCCTTCACCTTCGCCTTCACACGGAAATAGAAGGTCGCCGCGCCCTGGGGATCGAGATCCCAGACAAGGACCCGCGCGCCCCGCCGTGCGGCCGCCTCCGCAAGGTTGACGGCCGACGCCGTTTTGCCCACGCCACCCTTGATATTATAGGTCGCCAGAACCTTCATGATGCGCTCGCCCGTCAACGGAAATGCCAGCAAGAAGTCTTAAGGCTAACGTGTCGATTTGACAAACGTGCAATGGGCCGGCGGGTGAGGACGGCCAGCGGCCGGGCGCTAGAGTTGCGCGACTTTCGGCAAGCCCTCGAGATAGGCCGGTTGCGCGAGGCAATAGCGGCTTCGGCCGGTCCGTTTGGCTTCGAACAGCGCTTCGTCGGCCCGGCGCTCGATGTCGCGGCTGGTGTGGGCGTCGAGTGGATAGAAGGCTACGCCTATGCTCGCACCCACATGGATATCGTCGTCGCCGATCCGGATCGGGTCGACGAGGCGCCCGAGGATTCTGTCCAACGGGGTCGAGATATCTTTGATCGCGGCAATACCGTCGAAGATGATGGCGAATTCATCGCCGCCCAGCCGCGCCACCGTGTCGACTTCACGGACGGCCCGTTTGAAGATCTTGCCGACTTCCTGAAGCAGAACGTCGCCCACCGGATGACCATAGGTGTCGTTGACGGGCTTGAACTTGTCGAGGTCGACCATGGCCACCGCCGTGTAGTGACCGGTGCGGCCCGCGCGCGCGATGGCGGCCTCGAGCCTGTCGCGGAAAAGCTCCCGGTTGGCCAGACCGGTCAGCGTGTCGTGAAGGGCCTTATAGCGGACGCCCGCTTCGGCGAGCTTTCGCTCGGTGATATTGGATGTGGTGGCGACAATGCCGCCGCCGGGCATGGGAGCGAAACGGATCTCGACGAAGAGGTTCGGCGCGCTTTCGCGTTCGATGACCAGCGGTTCGAACGCCTTCTTCGAGGCATAGGAGCGAACGTTCTCGATCGCGAAATCGCGTTCTTCGGACGAGCCCAGGACACCTTCCTCATGAGCATGATCGAAAATGGCTTCGATCGGCGTTCCCGGAAGGGTCAGGTCTTCGGGCAGGTGCATGAACTCGGCAAATCGCTGGCTGCATTCGATCACCTTGGCGTCGAGCCCTACGACGAGGACGCCCTGGGGTATGTTGTCCAGCACGACTTCCAGCAAGTCGGTCTTTTCTTCGGCCTCGATGCGGGCCAGCGCCAGCTTGTCGGCGAGCGCCGCGTTTTCCGAGGCGGCCCGTTCGACCGCCTGTTTCTCGAGTTCGAGGCTCTGAACGTTTTGGTCGAGGCGATCGTTAAGGCTCTCCAGCTCCTGGTGCCGGAAGACCTTGTTCCGTTGTTGGATCGCCCAGCCATGAACCAATCGCATGCAGGCGAACCAGATGGCGCCGATCATGATCGCGGTCAGCGGATCGCTCGTCTCCCCAGTATATGAAGCGAGGGCGATATAGGATCCAAAAAAGACACAAAGGGTGGCTATGGCGAAGGGCGGCCGGTGGGGAAAGAAGATCCCGTAGCCGCACATGCCGCCAATGAAAATGCCCGCGACGGCGTCCCATGGCATCAGGCCGCCGGCATAGTCGAGGGCGACATAGATCGACAGCGTTACACCAGGAATGAACAGGGCGGCATCAAGGGGGTAGCCGCGACGATTGGTAATAAGACACCACAGAGCGATGCCTGCGATCGCGATGTCGCCGGCATCCAGCATGAAAAGAGGGTTCCAGACACCGATGCCTTCCTCGAGGCTGGTCCAGATTGTATAGCCAAGCGACGCGACGAACAGAATGGTTATGACGATAAGGCCGATCTTGCGTCGTTCGGGCCAAAGGGCGGTCAGCGCCTCGGCTTCCTGACGCCGGTCCGTCAGCGTTCCCGTGAGCGGGTTAAACGCCAGACGCGGTGTGCGATGACTGGCGTGCCGTGCCGATGTGCTCAGCTTATCGTCGAACATCTGAAAAAGATCTGAGCCGGACGCACGCCGCCCCTCCGCCGGTCGGTCGGATGGAACAAGACAAATGTACCGTTTCGGACCTAAACGCGATCTGCGCTGAACGGTTCCGGACGGGCAAGAACCTCGTCACATTCGGCAGTATCGGTCGAGCCATCGTATTCTAACCCTCGGCGACCTTCGGCAGGCCGTCGAGATGCGCCCGGTGCGAGAAGTAATAGCGGTTGCGGCCGGCTCGTTTGGCCTCGAGGAGCGCGTTGTCGGCGCGCATTTCGAGACCGTCCGTATCTTCGGCGTCCAGCGGATAGAAGGCGATACCCATGCTCAGTCCTATCTCGACCTCGTGCTCCCGGATATTGAGCGGTTTGGACAGGCATTCGAAGATCCGGTCGACCGGAACCGAGATGTCTTTGAGAACGCCGATACCGTCGAAGATAATGGCGAACTCGTCGCCGCCGATGCGCGCGACCGTGTCGACTTCACGGACGGATTCCTTGATGATCCTCGCGATCTCCTTGAGAACGACATCGCCGACCGGATGGCCGAACGTGTCGTTGACGGGTTTGAAGCCGTCGAGATCGATGATCGCCAGGGCGGCGTAATGTCCTACCCGCCGCGACCGGATAATGGCGGCGCGAAGGCGATCGTTGAACAGTTCGCGGTTGGCCAGGCCGGTAAGGGGGTCATGGAGCGCCTTGTGGCGGATGCGCTCCTCGTCGCGCTTGCGGTCCGTTACGTCCGTGATTGTGCTGACGGCGCCGCCGCCCGGCAGGGGCATCACCCGGACTTCATAGAAACGGTCGTCGGTCGCCCGGCGTTCATAGATCACCGGTTCGAAGGATTTCTGCGTGGCGAATTTCCGGATCGACTGATGGGCGACTTCGAGGTCCCACTGTTTGCCGATAACGCCTTCGGCGTGGCTCTGTTCGAAGATCTTGTAGACGGATTCCCCGGGCCCCGTCAGGTCTTCCGACACCTGCATCAGTTCGGCGAAACGGCGGTTGCTGCGGATGACCCTGGCGTCCGAACCGAAGGCGAGAACGCCCTGGGACATGTTGTCGAGTACGACTTCGAGAACCGCGGCGTTCTCTTCCGCCGCCATGCGCGCGAGCACCAGTTCGTCGGCCAGCGCCGCGTTCTCCGTCGCCGCGCGTTCGACGGCGCGGTTCTCCAGCTCGAGATCCTGGATATTGTTGTCGAGCTGGCTGGTCAGTCCTTCGAGTTGCCACTGTTGAAGCGCGATCCGGCGTCGCGACATCGCGGCGTTACGGCTCATGAAGACGCAGGCGATCCATATCTCGAGAAGCATGGTCACCATCATGAAGTTGGTCAGATTGCCGCCGAGGAGACTGCCGCCGACAAAAGTGGCCAGGAACATCAGGAGCGTCGCGAAGCCGACATCGGGGCGGTGCGGCAGAAATACGCCGTAGAGGAACATGCTGCTCATCAGGATGCCGAGTGCGACATCCCATGGCATGGCGCCCGACAGACCACTATAGCCGATATATACCGCGAGCGAGGCGCAGGGAATGAAAAGCGAGGCGTCCAGTATAAAACCGGGCCGGTCCAGGATTGATAAAGTCAGTGCGGTGGCGAGGCCAACAAAACCAATCGCTGAGAGGATAACGGCAATGACGTCGACCGGCGCTCCGGGCGGCGGCACCAGCAGCGGCGCGGACAAGATCACCATCGAGACCAGCAGGATGATGGTGACGGTTATCGCGACCTTGCGCCGGTCCGGCCAGATCGCGGAGAGGAACCTCCGCTCCTTCTGCTTGTCCGCCAGGGTTCCCGTGAGTTGGTTGAATGCCGGCTCCTCGGGAATCTCGCTGACATAGCGGGCCAGGGTGATATCGGTTTCTTCGGTCATGGCAAATCAGTGCATCACCGCGCCGGGTCCGGCGGCGTCGGACCCGATCAACTGGTATTCCGATCCCGACATCCGGCAGCATCCGCGGCCGGAATTCTTGGCCTCGTAAAGCGCCCGGTCGGCGGCATCCAGCAGGCCATCGGCCGTCCGGGCGTCGATCGGAAAAACGCTGACCCCGGCGCTGATGCCGATATTGATCTCGATGCCGCAAACGGTGAACGGCTTCGCCGCGGCTTTCATGATCCGCTCGATCGGCGTGGTGACGTCGGACATCGAGCGGACGCCGTCGAAAATGATGACGAATTCGTCCCCGCCGAGGCGGGCGACGGTGTCCACTTCCCGGACATGGGCGCGGAAAATATTGGCGAGACGGCGCAGGACCGCGTCGCCGGTCGCATGGCCATAGGTGTCGTTGACCGGTTTGAAACGGTCGAGGTCGAGACAGGCGAGCGCGACGTAGAGGCCCGACCGTTTGGACCGGGCCAGCGCGTCGTCCAGCCGCTCGGCATAATGCAGCCGGTTGGAGAGATCGGTCAGCGGGTCGCGCATAGCCTGCGCGCGCATGATTTCGTCGGCCCGCCGCCGTTCGGTGATGTCGGTATAGGTGCTGACCTCACCGCCATCCGGCAACGGATTGCGCCGCACCTCCACATACCGCCCGTTTCCCTGGGCGCGTTCGAGAACGACAGGGCCTTTCAGCAGCAGACCATCCGGCCGTTCGATCGCCTCCACCGCGCCGTTCCGGGTCTCCTCGTCGACATAGAGACCGCGGTCCAGGGCGTTCTGCACGATTTCGGAAATATGCGTGCCGGCTTTGGCGAGGTGCGGGGGGATGCCGGCCAGTTCGACATAGGCCGAGTTGAACTTGGTGATGCGCAGATCCTTGTCGAGAACGACCACGCCCTGCGCGACATTCTCCAGGATATTTTCGAGGTAATAGGCATTCTCTTCCGCCGCCATGCGCGACAGGGCCAGTTCGTCCGCCAGCGCCGCGTTTTCGGTCGCCGCGCGCTCGAGCGCCTGATGCTCCAGCGTGGCCGTCTTCATGTTGTCGTCGAGTTCAGTCGCCATTTCCTGGAGCTGATTGTTCTGGAGGAAGTAGTCCCGGCTCACGATCGCGATCTGGCGCATGTATTGCAGGCAGAATCCGACGGCGACATACAGCATGACACAGGCCGCGATATCCGGGATATCCGCTCCGGTCAGGAAGAGAGATGCGGTGAAGGGAACCAGGAGCGCGGCGAGCGAAAGAATGGTGAGCGAGAACGGCTGGCGCAGGAACAGCGTGAAGATGACGACGGCGGTGACGGCGGGGACGACGAGGCCGTCCCAGGGAATGCCGCGCTGAAGATGTTCGGCTGTCAGGCAGGCGCCGATGGCGACGGCGACCGCGACCGTCGTCCAGTCGATGTGGTGGGGCCGCGTATTCCGCCGCCCGAGCGCGATCCAGAACAGCGACATCACGACGACCGGCGCGCGCCATGCAAGCGAGGAGAGGGTGCTGTCGGTCAGGCCGTTAAGCGCGATATCCGCGCCGGTCAGAACGATGATGATCAGTGTCAGAAAGGCAAGTGCCGTCCCCCCCGTCCGGCGCCGGTCCTTCCAGTGCCAGGTGCGAAACTGGCGTTCGAGGTCCGGGTCGTTCAGGGTGGCACGAAGACGGTTGATCCGTCTTCGTCGGTCTGGCGCTTTAAGCTGCCAGTGAAAAAGCTCGCTTGTTGTTCTCGACATTCTTCCCGACCATGCGTCACCACGCATCGCCGAGATTACGGCAACGGTCTTAACGCAACTTTAAGGAAGGCGACTCTATCCGCGCGCCCGTGCTCAATATTGCGGTGTGAATTAATGCAGCGGCCATAATTGCGGAATGAAGAAGGTCGACAGCGCCCAGAACATGAGATTCAGCGGAACGCCGACTTTCAGGAAGTCGATGAACCGGTAGCCGCCGGCATTGTAGACGAAGGTGTTCGTCTGATAGCCGATCGGGGACGAGAAGCTGGCGCTGGCGGCGAACATGACGGCGACGATAAACGGCCGGGCGTCCAGGCCCATCTGATCGGCCAGGCCGATGGCGATGGGCGTCATCAGAATGGCGGTGGCGTTGTTGCTCATCATCTCGGTGAGGATCGACGTGGTGAGATAGAGCGCCGAGAGCACCGCGACCGGACCGAGGCCGCTGACGGAGGACGCGAACAGGTCGATCACCAGATGCGCGGCGCCGGTCTTGTCCATGGCGATTCCCAGCGCCAGCATCCCGAAAATCAGCATCAGGATGTTCCACTGGATGGACTCGTAGGCTTCCTGCGGCTTGACGCAGCCGAGTGCGACCACCGTCGTCGCCGCAACGATCGCCAGTGCGGCGATCGGCAGGACGTTGAGCGTTGCGAGCACCATGACACCGGCAATCGCGCCGATCGCGATCGGGGCTTTACTACGGCGGAACGGCCGGGCGTCCGGCTCGGTCAGGTTGATCAGCTCCTGGGCCTCGAACAGGTCGCGAATGCTCTCCGGCGGCCCTTCGAGAAGCAGCGTATCCCCGACCCGCAGCCGGAGCTGATCGAAATTGCCGGTAATATTTTCGCCCTGCCGGTGCACGGCCAGGATGAACGCGCCATACAATCTCATCAGATTGAGATCGCCGATATGCCGCCCCGATGACCGCGACCGGGGCCCGACGACGCCCTCCACGATGACTGTTTCCCGCGCGGCGATCGGCTCGATGGCGTGGGAATCGCGGCTGCCGAATTTGACGTCGCCCGCTTCGCGCAGGCCCAGCATGTCGCCCATCTTGCTGCGAATGACCAGCCGGTCGCCGGCCGCCAGAGCCAGATCCTTCATGCGCCAGCCGAGCGAGACGTCGCGCCGGATCACGTCGATCACGCGAAACCCCTTGTCTTCCGTGAATCCGGCCTCACTTAAAGGTTTGCCGATCAGAGGAGAATCGATTGGAATCAGCACGTCGGTGACGAAGTGCCGGTCTTCCGCTTTCGGCAGGAGACTCGCCAGCGTTTCACGGCGCGGCAGGAGCCAGCGGCCGATGAAAAACAGGTAGGCGAGGCCGCAGACGCCAAGAATCGCGCCCATCTCCGTGATTTCGAACATGCCGATAGGCTTGATGCCGTGTTCCTGAGCGACGCCATCGACGAGAATATTGGTCGAGGTGCCGATGAGCGTGGTCATGCCGCCGAAGATACTGGCGAAGGACAGGGGAATGAGGAGCTTGGACGGGGCCGTCTTGAGGGTTTGCGCCAGGCCGATCACCACCGGCGTCATCAGAACGACGATCGGCGTGTTGTTTACGAAGGCCGACGTGAAGGCCACGCTCAGCAGCAGGCTGCCTACCGCAATGTGTGGCGTCTTGCCCGCCGCCCGGCTCAGGAACTGGCCGAGCGCGCTGATGACGCCGGTGCGCTCCAGGGCGGCCGAGAGGACGAACATGGCGCCGACGGTGATCGGCGCGCTGTTGCTGAACACGCTGAGGGCGTCATCCGGAGAGAGAATCCCGCTGATAAGCAGGATGCTGACAGCGCTGAGCGCGACGACATCCGGCGAGAGGACTTCGCGAATGAAACCGAAGAAAACGATGACGACAAGAACGAGAACGATGCCGGTTTGGATGAAGCTCCAATCCACGCGAACCTCCGGGACAAGGGCGGCCAGTTTAGCTTAACGTCTTTTGAAGCAAGTGGAATTGTGGCATGACTTGGCCCGATCAAGAAACGGATTCGAAGCATACAGGTCGGAGGACCGAGATGGCTGACTCGACGTCCCACACGCACCATGAACACCACGGCGGCGCGCAAGATAACCATTCTTCGTGTCACGGCAAGAGCCATGATGAGGGCAGCGACAGCTGTCATCACGGCCATCATGACCGTCCCAAGGTCGATCCGTCGACCGTGGCCGCCGGGACCAAATGGACCTGTCCGATGCATCCCGACATCGTGCGGGACGGGCCCGGCACCTGTCCGAAATGCGGCATGGGGCTCGAACCCATGGGCGTCCCGGCCGAGGATGAAGGGCCGAATCCCGAATATATCGACATGAGACGGCGCTTTATCGTCGCCGTGGTTCTGGCGCTGCCCGTCTTCATTCTGGCGATGGGGCGGGACATGTTCGGCTTCGAAGCGGCGCTGGGGCCGCGCGTCTCGCTGTGGATCGAGGGCGTGCTCGCCACACCGGTCGTGCTGTGGTGTGGATTTCCGTTCTTCGTGCGCGCCGTTCAGTCGATTCAGAGCCGTAATCTCAACATGTTCACGCTGATCGGGATCGGCACCGGCGCTGCCTATCTGTTCAGCGTCGTGGCGCTGCTCGCGCCCGATGTCTTTCCGGCGACCTTCCGGAATCCAGATGGCACGGTACCGGTTTATTTCGAGGCTGCGGCGGTGATTACCGCGCTCGTGCTTTTGGGACAGGTGCTGGAGCTCGGTGCCCGGGCGCGGACCGGCAGCGCGCTCAAGGCGTTGATGGGGCTCGCTCCCAAGACCGCCCTCCGCGTCACCGAGCAAGGCGAGGACGAGGAGGTCGCGATCGAGACGGTTGCGGTCGGAGACGTCTTGCGCATTCGCCCCGGTGAAAAGGTGCCGGTCGACGGCGAAGTCACCAAAGGCCGCTCCTCGATCGACGAATCCATGGTGACGGGCGAGCCCGTGCCGGTGGAAAAGACGGTCGACGACCGGGTGATCGGCGGCACCCTGAACGGCACCGGCGGCATCGAAATCAAGGCCACCCAGGTCGGCGCCGACACCATGCTCAGCCAGATCGTGCATATGGTGGCGGAGGCCCAGCGAAGCCGGGCCCCGATTCAGAGTCTGGCCGACAAGGTCTCGGGTTATTTCGTGCCGGCCGTCGTTCTGGTCGCGGTGATCGCGTTCGGCTCCTGGGCTATTTGGGGACCGGCGCCGGCCATGGCTTCCGGCCTCGTCGCGGCGGTCTCCGTGCTGATTGTCGCGTGTCCCTGCGCGCTGGGGCTTGCGACGCCGATTTCGATCATGGTCGGCACCGGGCGCGGGGCCCATGACGGCGTGCTGGTGCGCAACGCCGCCACGCTCGAACATTTCGAGAAAGTCGATACGCTGGTGGTCGACAAGACCGGCACCCTGACCGAGGGACGTCCGTCGGTCAGCGATATCGTGGCAATGGACGGTATCGAGCAGACCGATATTCTCAAACTGGCGGCCAGCCTCGAGCGCGGAAGCGAGCATCCCCTGGCGGCGGCGATCATGCGGGCGGCGAGCGAAAAGGGCCTCTCTCCGGGAGTGGCGGAAAATCTCGATTATCCGACCGGCAAGGGTATTCTGGGCAAGGTCGAGAATCAGTCTCTGGCGTTCGGCAATGCCGCGCTGATGAAAGACGTCAATGTCGATGTCGCACCGCTCGCGGATGACGCCGACCGCCTGCGCGATGGCGGCGCGACCGTGATGTTTCTGGCGAAAGACGGCAGGCTGGCCGGGCTCGTTGCGGCCGCCGACGCGATAAAGCCGACAACGGCGGACGCGCTCAAGGCCCTGAAATCGGATGGTCTCACCATTGTCATGGTGACCGGAGACTCGGCCCGGACCGCGAAGGCGGTGGCCGACAAACTCGGCATCGACCGGGTCGAGGCCGAGATCCTGCCGATCGACAAGGGGCGAATCATCAAGGAATTGCAGGCGGAAGGCCGAGTCGTGGCCATGGCCGGCGATGGAATCAACGACGCGCCGGCGCTCGCCCGGGCCGATGTCGGCATCGCCATGGGCAGTGGCACGGACGTCGCCATGGAAAGCGCCGGAATCACGCTGATGCGGGGCGATTTGACCGGTCTGGTCCGCGCCCGGGCGCTCAGCCGGGCCGTGATGCGGAATATTCGGCAGAATCTGTTTTTCGCCTTTATCTATAATTCGGTAGGCGTTCCCGTTGCGGCGGGCATCCTTTATCCGGTCTTCGGGGTCCTGCTCAGCCCCATGATCGCGGCCGCGGCGATGAGCATGAGTTCGGTTTCTGTGATCGGAAATGCCTTGCGCCTCAACAAGGTAAGCTTAGATTAAACCCAATATTAAAAATAATTCACGTTCCGGTAAGGATGGCGCAAGAGCAATGGCGCACATTCATCATCAACAAATTCGAGAGTTATGGAGTTGCTCGATGAACCCAATTCCCAAATTTAAGTCCGCAATGGCGGCCGCCGGCGTCGTTGCCGTGCTCTGGGCCCCGGTTGCGGCGATGGCGGCCCCGCCGCCCCAAGGTTATGCAGACCTTGTCGAGAAGGTCAGCCCGAGCGTGGTGACCATCACGACGACAGAGAATGTAAAGAACAATCAGGTTGCCGGCCTGGATCAGATGTTTCCGCCGGGATCGCCTTTCGAACAGTTCTTCAAGAGATTCGGTGTTCCCGAAGGCCAGCAAGGCAAGCCGGAGCCGATGCATGCTCTGGGATCCGGTTTCATCATCGATCCCTCGGGCTATATCGTGACCAACTATCACGTCATCGATGGCGCCGACAGCATCAAGGTCCGGATCGGCAAGCAGGACAAAAACTACAATGCGAAAGTCATCGGCAGCGATAAGGAAACCGACCTTGCGCTGCTGAAGATCGACGCCAAGAAGCCGCTTCCCTCGGTTCCGCTCGGAAATTCCGACAAGCTCCGGGTCGGCGACACCGTTCTGGCGGTCGGTAATCCGTTCGGCCTCGGCGGCACGGTAACGGCCGGTATCGTTTCGGCGCTCGGTCGCGAAAGCGACATGATGGGCCATCATATCGGCAGCAGCTATGTCGATTTCATCCAGACCGACGCGGCGATCAACAAGGGTAATTCCGGTGGCCCGCTGTTCGACGTCGAAGGCGAGGTCGTCGGCGTGAACTCGGCGATCTATTCGCCGAATGGCGGTTCGGTGGGTGTCGGCTTCGCCATCCCCTCCGATATCGTCAAGACCGTCGTGGCGCAGCTCAAGGCGACCGGCTCGGTCAAACGCGGCTGGCTCGGTGTTTACATCCAGAACGTGACTCCGGATATCGCCGAAGCGACGGGTCTGAAGAATTCCAAGGGCGCGCTGGTGGCGCAGGTCACCGACGGCGGTCCCTCGGAAGGCAAGCTGAAGAGCGGCGACATCATTCTGAAGTTCGACGGCAAGACCGTGGACTCGAGCGACCAACTGCCCCGGATTGTTGCGAATACGCCCCAGAACAAGGTGGTTCCCGTCGAGGTCATGCGGGACGGCAAGCGTGAGACGATCTCCGTCAAGGTCGGCGAGCGCAAGGAAAACCAGGTCGCGTCGGCCAATACCGAGATGCCGGCCGGCAGCAAGGGCGAGGTCGTGAAGAAGCTCGGCGCCAATGTCGCGGCTCTGTCCGACACGCTCCGCCAGAAATACGGCCTCGGCGACGATGTCCAGGGCGTGGTCGTGACCGGTGTGGACGACAAGACCCAGGCGATGGATAACGGCCTGCGCGAAGGCGATGTCATCCACAAGGTCGGGTCGAACGCGGTGAAGACGCCGAAGCAACTCGCTTCCGCGCTCGACAAAGTCACAACCAAGAGTGCGCTGCTCTATATCACGCGGCGCGGACAGCAACTGTTTCTAGGAGTGCCTATAGCCTAGGTGAGCGAATTAGCGCCGTAACAAGCGCTTGACGGTTCTCCCCAGGGCCGGTTTTGAAGACCAGCCAGCCTCCCTTCTACCGGCCCAACGGCGGGTGCCAGTTCCCCAAACCTGGCCCCGCCACTTTTTTTCGCCCCCTCCGATCCCGATTGTTTCGGATCGTGATGGGAGATAGGTTTGAGTTGGATGACGCGAAAAATTCTCGTCATAGAGGATGATCAGGAAACTGCGGCGTATCTTGCGCAGGGCCTTGGCGAAGAAGGGTTCGAAACCGATACGGTCGGAAGCGGCCGGGACGGCCTCTTCCTCGCGACGTCGGGCGATTACAGCCTGATCATTCTCGACCGGATGTTGCCGGAATTGGACGGGTTGGCCGTGATGCGGGCGATACGGGCTGCGAAAATCGAAACGCCGGTTCTCATCCTCTCCGCGCTCGGCACGCTCGACGACCGGATCAAGGGGTTGCGCGGGGGTGGCGACGATTATCTGGTCAAGCCTTTCGCGTTTTCGGAGTTGCTTGCGCGGATCGATGCGTTGATGCGGCGGCGGGTTCCCGATTCCGCCACGACCACGCTGAGCTGCGGCGATCTTTCAATGGACCTGCTCGGACGCACGGTCACACGGGAAGGAAAGACGATCGAATTGCAGCCGCGCGAATTCAAGCTTCTCGAATATCTGCTGCGCCACAAGAACCATGTGGTGACGCGCACCATGCTGCTCGACGGCGTCTGGGACTATCACTTCGATCCGCAGACCAATGTGATCGACGTGCATATCTCGCGGCTCAGGCAAAAGATCGACAGCGATTTTTCAAGCCCCTTGATTCACACAATTCGCGGCGCCGGGTATAAGCTCACAGATCAGGCCTGAGCCTTATATGCTCCGCCTTTTCCGCACCGCCACGACCCGAATGGTTCTTCTGAATCTGGGGCTGGCATTCATCACGACGTCCGTTCTCGCCACCTTCATCTACTGGTCGACGATCGCCGTGATCGAGGACGAAGTCCGCCAGACCGTGGCCGCCGAGAGCCGCGGCATGGCCGAGCAGTTCCTGGAGTCCGGCCTCAGCCGCCTTGTCGCCGTGATCGACGAGCGCACCTCGTCCGACGTCAATCCGGACGCCGTCTATCTGCTGGCCGACCGCTATGGCCATCGGATCGCCGGAAACCTGCGCGACTGGCCGCCGTCGATCAAGCCGGATGGCAGCTGGCAAACGCTCAATCTGATCCGTGTGGACCTCAACACCACGGTGCTGGTGGGCGCCCGGGCTTACAGCCTCGGACAGGGCTATCAGCTGCTGGTCGGTCGGGATATGCGGGCGCGCGCCGAGTTCCGGGAACGGGTCGTGCGGTCGCTGATGGGGGCGGGCGCGATCGCCTTTATCCTGTCGCTGGGCGCCGGCTACCTGCTGTCCCGCTATATATTGCGCCGCGTCGAGGCGATCGGCGATACGAGTTGCCAGATCGTGGCGGGCGATCTCACGAAACGCGTGCCGTTACGGGGGACCGGCGACGAGTTCGACCGGTTGGCGCTCTCGCTCAATGAGATGCTGGCCCGGATCGAGGAACTCATGATGGGCATGCGGGTCGTTACCGACAGCGTCGCGCACGATCTCAGAAGCCCGCTGACCCGGCTCAAGGCCCGGCTCGAGCTGGCGCTGGCCAAGCCGGAGGATGGCGAAGACCATACCAAGGCGCTGGCGACCGCGCTGGACGAGACCGACGGTCTTCTGAAGATGCTGTCTTCGTTGCTCGAAATTGCGCGAACGGAAGCCGGGCTGGACCGCGAGCACATGTCGGATGTCGATCTCAGCGACATGATCGACAATCTCTCCGAGCTTTACGAGCCGGCGGCGGACGAGAAGGGGCTCTCGCTGCATGTCGAGACCGAGCCTCATGTGATCGTCACCGGCCACCGGGAATTGCTCGCTCAGGCCGCCTCGAATCTCATCGAGAATGCGATCAAGTTCAGCGTCAACGCCGGCCGGATCGATGTTCTGGTGAAGCGGGGTAATGGTGATGCGATGCTCGTCATCCGCGATCAGGGGCCGGGTATTCCCGAGGACGATCGCGAGTCGGTTCTTCAGCGTTTCGTGCGGCTCGAATTCAGCGCGCTCGACGCGGGGCACCGGCCTCGGTCTCAGCCTCGTCGCCGCCGTCGCCAAGCTGCACGGCGCCGATCTCGAGCTCGGCGACAATATGCCGGGCCTCGTCGTGACCCTGAAATTCCCCACGGAACAAAGCTGACGCCGCTCTCAGGCGGCGCCCTTCAGCGCGCTATCGCCGTTGCCGGACTCGGTGTCCGGCCGCAGCGTTTCGGGCTGCGCCATAGGCAGGAAGATGCGGAAGGTTGCGCCGAGGCCCGGGCCCGGGCTTTGCGCGATGATCGAGGCGTTCATGGCCGATAGCGCGGTCCGGCACCAGTGCAGGCCAAAGCCACCCGGCCGGTCCGAGCGTGTGGAATAGCCCCGGTCGAAAAGCTTGTCCGCCTGTATGCCCGTGAAGCCGGCCCCATTGTCGCCGACGATGATTTCGACCATTGGCAGACCGGCGGGCTCGGCCTTCCTGGTCAGGATATGAATGCGGCCGCGTTTGCGATGGGCGCGGCGGATCGCATCGATCGAGTTCGCCAGCAGATTGCCGATGACCTGGCGCAGGATGAAGGCATGGCCCAGCACGGGCGGCAGGTCGCCACTGCCGTGGGAGATCTCGAGATCGATGGGGACGTCGTCGGCATAGGAAATGCCCTGCGCAGCTTCCTCGATCAAGGCGGCGGCGTCGATGACGGCGGTCTCGCGCGGCCATTTCGTCAATGACTGGTGATCTTCGAGAATGTTGCGGATGTGCCGGGCGCTCTGATCGATGCGGTCGAGTTGATGCTTGACGTCATCCAGGCGGATCTTCGTGCCCTCGGAGAACGCGGCGATATAGATGGCGAGCTTCTCGCGGCGCTCCTGATCGATCGTACTGTGGGAGAGCTCCCGGCCGGCTTCCGCCAGTGTGTTGGTCTCGACTTTGTCGACTAGTTTGGTGGCCGCCATATTGGCGTCGATCACCGGATCGAGGGCATTGCGGACATTGTTCAGGATGCCGGCGGCGAGGTCCGCCATGCCGGTCGAATAGCTTTGCTCGATCAGCCGGCCGCGCGCGATATCGAGTTCTTCGATCATCCGGTTGAAAACATCGGCCACCCAGCCGATCTCGTCGCTGCGGTCGATCTCCAGCCGGTGCTCGAGATCGCCGGTCTCCGCGATGCGCGACATCTGCCCGGCCATTTCCGTCAGCGGCTTGACGACCAGTCTCCCGATCATCCAGGTCATGATCACGAAAAAGACGATACTGAAACCGATGAACCGGGCCATGGCCCCGCTCAGCGCCAGATCGCCGATCGCGTCGAACTGCCGCGCGGTCGGCACATGCAGCACGTAGCTCGGCTTTCCGGTCATATCCCGCAATACGTAACGCGCGGTCAGCGTATCGCCCGATTCGGCAAGCCGCGGATGATCAGGGACCGGCCCATTCGCGGCCGTCCGCTCGTCGCCGGGCCTGAACGGCGTCAGGCTGGCGGCCGGCTGGCCGGTTTCGTGAACATGCGAGGCGAGCATCGGCGCCAGCAGCCGCGAGAAGACAAGATAGCCGCGCTGCGGGCCGCCGGCGGCCGTAAAGATCGGCGAGATCGACATCAGAACCGGGCCGGCCGGTGTCGCCACGACGCCGCTTACCGACGATGTTCCATCCTTGCGCCAGGCGGCCTTGTCGAAAGCTCCGGCGGGCAATGGCTTGCCGGTCGCGAAAAGATCCGTGGCCGCGCCGTTGATCGATTTTTCGAATGTGACGATCCCCGCATTGTCGGCGATCGCGAAAGAATCGACGCGCAGGATCTTGAGATTCTCGGGGCTGAGACGGTCGAAATAGCGGCGGTTGTGGTCCGCGGCGAAGGAATAGGTCTGGCTCCACTGGGCCCAATCGTGATTGATGGACTGCAGGTTTCTGCGTTCCGTCGTGAGGAACTCTTGGGCATGCACGCCCTGGGCCCGCGCCGCCCGTTCATCGAGTTTCTGGAAACTCGGCCTGATAAGGTACGAAATCACGGCGACGTTCACCACCGTCGCGAAAACGATGACGGCAAAGATGCCGATCCCAATTTTCCACTTCAAGCGCATAGATATACGTGTCCGGCCTGTGGCCTTTGTCTTTCAATTACCCGATCCTATCGGCGAGCCTTTAGGATACGGTTAATGAAATCGGCGGGACCGTGTAGGAATCCCCATGAGAAATTCGAAAAAAGTGAGGTGAGGGAATGGCGGATATCACGCAGAGACAGGCTCAAAAAGTGCTCAATGCGGCGCTGGCGGCGGCTCGCGACGAGGGTTACGCGATGGCGATCGCGATCGTCGACCGCACGACCTATCTGAAGGCGTTCACGCGCATGGACGGCATGCGCCTCGGGCCGGTGGATGTGGCGATGAGAAAGGCGCGCACGGCGATGCTGTTCGAAACGGATACCGGCTCGTTCGGCGAGCGGGCCAAGGCGGGCGGACCGATCCAGTCGATCGAGTTGTCGAACGGCGGGCTGTCGTTGCTGAAGGGCGGCCTGCCTCTCAAGAACAGGCGCGGCGAGATCGTCGGCGCGATCGGCGTTTCGGGCAGTTCCGGGGAGAACGATCTGTCGGTGGCGCAGGCCGGCGCGGCCGCATTGCTGTAAACAGGGCGACGCGTGCATGGCACTGATATGCCCGGATTCCCGCTCCAAAGGACTAAATCCCTTGCGGAATCGGGAACACTGACCATGTGAAGTTCGTAACTTCCTCGTATGTATTGCGTTAAATCAAGAGTCTCGGCCGGGATTCAGGCTTAGTTATGTCTTTGAGACGACACTGCGTTCCGCCGAGCCTCGCCGGATTTATCGCAAGCCCCACCATCGTATTTCGAGACAATCAGGAGGACATTCGAGATGGCGACAGCGACCTTCGAGAAAGATTACGACGAGCTGCGTAAAGAGATCGACAAGTTGAGGTCCGATCTGGCGCAGGTGACATCGACATTGAAGAAAATCGCCGGCGACGGCGCCGATCTCGCGTCCGATCGGGTCAAGGCCGCCGCCGCGCAAGGGCGCGACCGGGCCAGGCAAGGCACCGAAATGGTCGAAAACCAGATCGAACAGAATCCCTTCACCAGCGTTGCTGTGTCTTTCGGCGTCGGCCTTCTTCTGGGCCGGCTTCTCAGTGATTAGCCGGCAAAGCCCGGGCTCATGCTAAGCTTGCTCCGGAACGTCAGGCAGCTGGCGGATGCCGAGATCCGCAGGGCGCGGCTCGCGTCCCGCCGCGCGACCGAACAGGCGATCGGCTGGTTCATCGTGGCCGGCCTCGCGCTCATGGGCTGCGGCATGCTCTTTCTGGCGGCGTTCCTCGCGCTGTCGGACGCCTTCGGTCATATCGTCGCCGCGCTGGTCGTGGGCGGCGTTGTTTTGGTGATCGCGGTCATCGTGGCGCTGTTCGTCGGCCCGTTGCGAAAGCGCGAGGCGGAAGAGGCCGCCGAGGCCGCGTCTCAGAAGGCGCGCGCGGAGATTTCCGATGATATCTCCCAAATCACCGCCGTGCTCGAAGGATTCGGCATCGCCCGCGGCTCCGGTTTGGGCGCGCCGGGCGGCGTCAGCCGCCTGCTGCTGCTGGCCGGTCTCGGCCTCGGTTTCGGCATGCTCTCGAAGAAAATCAAAAAGAAGTCGAAGCGGGGCTGACCGCGCGGCTTCACGCGACGATTCGTCGCCTTTTCGCGTTAGACATTGCCGCGACACGTCCGTGCGGCCTATACCTGCGGGCATGAAACAGGCTTCGCATTCACCGGCGCTTGCGGCGCGTCTGCTTGTCGGCATGGTGCTCTGCGCCGGATTGCTGACCGGGTGCGGCAAGACCGAGAAATGGCATTCGACCAATCTCAAGGGAAGCATGCCAAATCTCGCATTCACCATGACCCGGGCGAGCGACGGCCAGCAGGTAACGGCCAAGGACTTCCGCGGCAAGGTCACGCTGCTCTATTTCGGCTACACTTTTTGCCCGGATGTATGCCCGACGACGCTTTCGAATATCGGCGCCGTGCTGAAGAAGCTCGGCCCGAAAGCGGATCAGGTCCGCATGCTGTTCGTCACCGTGGATCCCAATCGCGATACGCTGGACGTGCTCAAGCATTATACCAAGCTGTTCGCGCCGCAGATCGTGGGTCTGCGCGGAACGCCGGATCAGCTTGCGGCGCTCGCGCGGCGTTACCGCGTCTCCTATTCGGTGACGCCGAAAAGTCCGGGGCATCCTTATGAGGTGAGCCACAGCTCGGCGGTCTATGTCTTCGACAAGACAGGCGCGCTCCGGCTGCTGATCTCGTCGATGTCGACCGCAAAGCCGGATATCGACGGCGCGACCGCCGATCTAAAGCGGCTGATCGACGAAAGCGACTAGTTTCCGGTCGCGTTCTTCACCGGGAAGTCCGCCGTCAGGCCGCCGCCATCCGAAAAGCTCAAGGTCACCTTGGTGGACGCGCCCGGCTTCAGGTTGGCCGAGGGCGACATGCACATCAGGTGATAGCCGCCGGGCTCGAAGGAGATTGAGCCGTGGGCGGGCACCGGCACGCTTTTCACCATCATCATCTTCTCGACGCCGTTTTCGTGCACGCTCTTGTGCAGCATCAGCTTGCCGCAATCGGGCGAGGCGGCGGCGGTGAGATCGATCGTCTTGTCGCCGTTATTCATCAGCTTGAAATAGCCGGCGGCCGGGCGCGACGGCACGATCACCCGCATCCAGGCGTCGCTCAGCTTGAGCGTGGACTTGGTGGCATGGGCGCTTGCCGGGCCAAGTCCGAGTCCGGCGGCCGAAAGCAGCACCAGGGCCGAGATGCGACGCATGTCAGCGGCCCGTCCACTGACTGGCCGAGAGTTGGTTCGATGATGTGTCATGGGTAGCCTCACTGTCTGCATCCTCGTTCAAGCGCATGGAATTCAGGACCACCAGCAGCCCGATCACGCTCATCATCGCCGGTGGGATCCAGATGATGATCGCGCCGATGTGCTGGTCGGTGATGGCGTCGATCCTGGGGAAAATCCGCCCGCAGAAATCGTAGTAGGGATAGATATTCTCGCCGATGAAGGCGATGCTCGCGCCGAGCACGATCTGCGGGAACATCACCGCGATCGAGATGATCCCGCGCCACACGGGCGCGACGCGGGCCGGCGGCGAGGGACGCGGATCCAGCACCAGCGCCCAGAACAGCAGGCCATCCAGGATCATCGTCCAGTTCATCACGGCATAGAGCTTGGGATCGATCATCGCCCGGAAATGGATGTCCGGGATAAGCCAGAAGATCACCAGGCCGAAAAACAGCACGGCGGCGATCAGCGGCTGCTGCAGGACGTCCAGCACGACCGTCACCGGCCGGCTGCGGATCGGACGCACCAGGAAGGCGGGCATGCCGCGCTTCATCGTTTCGCCCGGCCAGGCGAGCGCGATCAGGAACGGGCCCAGATGATGCATGACCACGTGCTGGATCCGGTTCATGAAGAACATATGCGTCATGAGATATTCGAGCCGTGTCTGCAGCACGGCATAGATCCCGATGACGCCGATCACGAAGACGGCGCTGCGCCAGAGTGCGGGATGGTCTTTCGGGTCGGTGCGCGCCAGCCCGCGCCCGTAGACCCACAGGCTCAGCGTGGCGGCGAGATAGACCAGCCAGGAAAATTCGTAAGGCCCCCAGGCCGGCATGAGCGTGGGCCGCGTGTGCGACAGCCAGGCGATAACGCCGCCGGCGCCGGCGATCGCCGCATAGCCGATGATATCGACCGCGTTCAGGCCGGGCGTTTTCAGGCTCACACTGCGTGTTGTCATGTCGAGGGGACTATCTAATGCTATCCCGCCGGAAGACAACCGCGATTCTCGCGCGGCCGTCACGAAATCCCCGCCCGGTGTTCAATGATCCGTGAACGACAGGCGGGCAGCCCGGTTTGGAGCGTCAATGAACCAGCGGCTGCCCCGAAAGGCTATGCGCGAAAATCGCATAGCCGACCGCCGTGCCGAAGATCAACAAGATGCAAAAGGCCAGCCCCAGCGCGATCAGCTTGTTGACCTGACGCTGGCGCGCCACAACGGCGACTTGCGGCTCCTGTGTTTGTTCTTCCAAGGAGAGATCCTCATCCCTTTGGGGCGGGGCTCAGGGGGCGCCCGGAAGCGCGACCGGCGATACCCCGCCATCACGATATCCGCACCCTACAACAACCTCGCCGAGGGGGCCATGACGCGCGGTGTCTTGCGACGATCGGTCACATAATCGTAAAATGGCCGCCGGCTCGTGGCTAAGTGCTTTGAAGACAAGAATTTTTCGCTGCGCCGCAGAAAAATTCCGTCCGGCCCCTTGCGCTTCGGCCTGTGGTGGCTAATATACGGGCCGACGCGCGGCCGAGGACGCGCGTTTGTCGTCTTTAACGGCCTCTTCTCGCGTCGAGCGAGGCGCGTTCGAGACCTTGGCGCGGGGTGGAGCAGTCCGGTAGCTCGTCAGGCTCATAACCTGAAGGTCGCAGGTTCAAATCCTG